>CBINOW010000001.1:0-94331 GCA_966252395.1 uncultured Oleiharenicola sp.
GTCGCACGGCGCAACCTTCGACGTCGCCCTCGGCGCACCCGCGTCTGTATCTGGGGCTCAGACTCCCGCCGTCAACACCCCGCCCGCCACCAGCAGCCTCGCCGGCACGCTTCTGCTGGCCCTCGTCGGCGGTCTTATCCTCAACCTCATGCCCTGCGTCTTCCCCGTGCTCGGCATCAAGGTGCTCGGCTTCGTCAACCAGGCCGGCAGCGACCGCGGCAAGGTCGTGGCCCACGGCTTGGTGTTCACCGGCGGCGTGTTGCTTTCCTTCTGGACGCTCGCCGGGCTCCTGCTCGGGCTCCGGGCCGGCGGCGCGGAATTCGGCTGGGGCTTCCAGCTCCAGTCGCCGGCCTTTGTCTTCGGCATGGCGGCCTTCCTCCTCGTCTTCGCCCTCAACCTCAGCGGCCTGTTTGAGATCGGCCTCTCCGCCACCGGCGTCGGCGGCAAGCTCCAGATGCAGTCCGGCTACGGCGGCTCCTTCTTCACCGGCATCCTGGCCACGCTGGTCGCCACGCCCTGCAGCGCGCCCTTCCTCGCACCCGCCCTCGGCGCCGCGCTCACCCTCTCGGCGCTCGAATCGATTCTCGTCTTCACTGCGATCGGCCTCGGGCTCTCTGCACCCTACCTGTTGCTCTCCGTTTTTCCCGCCGCCGTGAAGCTCTTGCCGCGACCGGGCGCGTGGATGGAGACGTTCAAGCAGCTTATGGCCTTCCCGCTCTACGCCACCGTGGGCTGGTTGCTCTGGGTGCTCGCCGGGCAGACCAAGGACAACGACTCGGCTCTCCTGCTCATCGTCTTCGGTCTCGTGCTCATTGCGATGGCCGCTTGGGTTTACGGCCGCTGGCCCAAACCCGCCGCGCGCGTTCTGGCCGCAGCGTTGCTGGTGGGCGGAATCTGGCTGGGTTGGCCCAAATCGGCCGAGGCCGCACCCGCCACCGCCTCCGGCTACGTCGTGAAATGGGAGCCCTGGAGCCCGGCCGCCGTCCAGGCCGCCCGCTACGATGGCCGGATGATCTACGTGGACTTCACCGCCCGCTGGTGCGCGACGTGCCAGACCAACAAGGCCGCCGTGTTCACTTCCTCGGCCGTGCTGAGCGAGCTGGAGAAACGCAACGTCCTCCTGCTGAAAGCCGACTGGACCAGCAAGGACCCGGCGATCACCGCCGAGCTCGCGAAATGGCAGCGTTCCGCCGTGCCGTTCAACCTGATCTACGCCCCCGGCCGCCCCGAGCCAGTGGTTTTGCCCGAGCTGTTGACCCCGGGCATCGTGTTGGAATTCCTGTCCGCCTTGGACAGGTAGGGCGAATCCTCCGGATGAGCCGGGGCTGAATTCCGGCTCGTCGAGACGACTCGCCCTAACCATTGTTCGCGCTTCATGCGCGATCCCGCCCACACCAAATCCGTCGGCCTGCTCCTCGGTGGAGCGGTCTGCTGGAGCCTGGCCGGCATCCTCTTCAAGCACGTTGAATGGTCCGGGCTGGCCGCCGCCGGTGGCCGCGGCCTGATTGCGGGGCTGTTCCTGCTCGCGGTGTCGTGGCGCACGCTGCACTTCACCTGGTCGCCGCTCCAGCTCGCCGCCGCCGCGGCCTACGCCGCGTGCACCATCCTGTTCACGCTGGCGAACAAGATGACCACGGCGGCCAACGCCATTTTGCTCCAATACACCGCGCCGGTCTGGATCGCCCTGCTGGGCGCGTGGTTCCTCGGCGAACGCGCGACACGCGCCGACTGGTTCACCATCGCCGCGGTCTTCGGCGGGCTGGCGCTGTTCTTCTACGAAGGCATCCAGCTCAACAGCGTCGCCGGCCTGCTCGTGGCGCTGGCCAGCGGCGTGGGCTTCGCCGTCATGACACTCCTCATGCGCAAGCAGAAGGACGGCTCGCCCCTCGAGTCCATCATCCTCGGCAATCTACTCGGCTTCCTCATCGGCCTGCCCGCGCTCTGGGCGGCCCCGGCGCTGCCGCCTTCGGGTTGGACGGCGCTGCTGCTCCTCGGCGTGGTGCAGCTTGGTCTAGCCTACCTGCTTTACGCGAAGGCCATCAAGCATGTCACTGCCCTCGAGGCTGTGCTCATCCCCGTGGCGGAACCGATTCTCAACCCGCTGTGGGTGCTGCTGGCCCACGGCGAGCGCCCGGGTCGCTATGCTCTGCTCGGTGGCGCCATCGTGCTCGGCGCAGTCACCCTGCGGGCGGTGACCGGTCTCCGCGCGCGCCGCCTGTCCGCATGAAACCGCTGCTCGCGTTCCTCGGTGCGCTGCTTTGGCTGACCTCCATGTCCGCCACGGAAAAGTCTGTCGAACCCGACTGCGTCGTGCTGCTGCACGGCATCGGCATGCGGTCCTACGTCATGAAACGGATCGAGACCGCGCTTCGAGCGGACGGCTACCGCACCGTCAACATTTCCTACCCCTCCCGCCGCATGCCTTTTGAAGAGCTCGCCGGCGAATACCTGCCCGCGCACCTGAAGAAACACGACGTCGCCCGCGCGCCGAAACTGCATTTTGTGACTCACTCCATGGGCAGCCTGATCGTGCGCAAGCTCATCAAGGACGCCCGCCCCGCCAACCTCGGCCGCGTCGTCATGGTCGGCCCACCCAACCACGGCAGCACCGCCGCCGATGTGGCCAAAGAAAATGCCGTCCTGAAAAAATTCCTCGGCGGCAACCTCGTGCGCCTCGGCACCGGGGAGGACGCCATCGTGAAGACGCTCGGCGCAGCCGATTTCGAGGTCGGCATCATCGCGGGCGAGGTGCCGATCAATCCGGTCTTCGGCAAGGCGCTGGGCGGAAAAAACGACGGCGCCGTCACGATCGAGTCCGCCAAGCTCGAGGGCATGAAGGATTTCCTCGTCGTGCCCTACTCGCACACGCTGATGCTCTGGCGCGAGGAAGTCGTGGACCAGGTGCGCGTCTTCCTGCGCGAGGGAAAATTCACACGAAAAGAAGAGCCTAAACCCTCTCAACCTCACGCCACCGCTTCTTCCCTGTAGGGTCGTCGCTTGCGACGACCTCAGGTGCGAGGGCGGACACGGACGGCCCCTGCAAGCACCAGCGCCTAAGCTTTCCCCTTCGCCGGCGGTTTCAGCTGCAGCAGCACGTTGGCCAGCGTGATCAAGCCGCCACCGACCAACAGCTGCCAGGTGAGCGTCTCGTTGGCGTAGTCGAAGCCCGCCCAACGCGAGAACAGCGCGGGCAGAAACAACGCCATCACCGAGGCGAACACCGGCTCGATGCAGTAGATGAGCCCCGCCTCGGTCGCCGTGATGTGCGGCTGCCAGCGCACCATCAGTGTGAATGAACCAAGCGTGCAGAACAGCGTGAGCAAACCCACGAAGGCGAGCCACGATCCCGAGGTCCAGGGCCGCAGGCAATCGGCCGGCGCCGGGGCGGTGACGAGCGCAAGTCCGCTGAACACGACGGCCACCGTCGTGAACATCACCGCGGTCACAGCGAGCGCGCGGTTGCCGGCATAGCGCGCGTCTTCGAGCACGAAGATCTGGACCATGAAGAAGACCGAACTGAGCAATGTCTCCACTTCGCCGCGTCCGAGATGCAGCGCGCGCCAGTCGAACCGTCCCAGGATCGCCACGCCCGCGAGCACGAGCGCCGCGCAGGCCCAGACCACCGGTGGCGGCGACCGTCGCGCCCGCAACGCCACGACCGCCGGGATCATGATCGCATAGAACTGCGTGAGAAACGCCGACGTCGAGGCCGAGGTGAACTGGAGTCCGTCCACCTGCAGCAGCAGGCCTGCGCCCAGCGTCAGGCCGAGCCACACGCCTTGCCGCAGTTCGCCCGCCTTCAACTCTGCGAGCTGCGTGCGCGCGATCAGCAGCATCACCGCGGTCGCGAGCACGAAACGCGAGGCCACCGTGAGCGTGGTGATGAACCAGCTGCTGCTCGCCGGCACCAACTGGAGCTGCTCCTGCCCCATCGCCTTGATGAGCGGAAAGCTCAGCCCCCAGAAGAGGTTTGCGAGCAGCAGGCCGAGCAGCGCGCGGCGGTGGAGAGAGGCGGGAGAGGAATGCACGTTCAGTCCTGCATGTCATTCTGAGCGCAGCGAAGAATCCAGCATCATGTGCGCAGCATGGGTGCGACCGGATCCTTTGCTGCGCCTAGGCTGGCAAAATCCGTGAACGCCAAAAAGAAAAACGCCGCGGATTGCTCCGCGGCGTTTTCAAATCGATTCGCTCGAGGCGGATCAGGACAGGTTCTTGCTGACCAGCTTGGTCATGTCGAACATGCTGACCTGGCTCTTGCCACCGAACACGGCCTTGAGGGCGTCGTCGGCATTGATCATGCGCTTGTTCTTCTTGTCCTGGAGGCCGTTCTTCTTGATGTAGGCCCAGAGCTTCTTGGTGAGCTCCGTGCGGGGGAGAGGCTTGGCACCGACGACGGCGGCGAGCTTCTCGTTGGGGGTAACCGGCTTCATGAAAGCGGCGTTGGGTTTGCGGGAGGATTTAGCCATAGTGGTATTCGTCATAGAACCCGGATTTCCCAATGCAACGATTTTCTAGAGGGGAAATCCACTTTTTCAGAGGGAGAATCGCGCCGCGCGCGACCGGCCGGCCGGCCAAAAGGCGCTTGCCACCCCGGCCGGCTCGGACAGCCTCCCCGCTGTTGGGTTGGTTGTTTGTTAGATTCTACCGCCACGGAAAATTGTCAGGTGAGCGCCAGTGTTCAGTGATGATTTGAAATCCGACAGCCGGGGACGGGCGGCAAGGCAGCAGCATCAGCTCTCATCATCACATGTCAGAAAACTCCAAGCTCTACGTGGGGAACCTCCCCTTCGCCAGCACCGCGCAGGATCTTGAAGCCCTGTTCGGCCAGGTTGGCACCGTCAGCGTCGTTGAGATCATCTTCGACAAGTTTACCGGTCGCTCGCGCGGTTTTGCCTTCGTGACGATGGGTAGCGCCGATGAGGCCCAAAAGGCCGTCGAAAAATTTCACGGTCACCAGCTTGAGAACCGTCCTCTCGCCGTGAACATCGCCCGCCCGCGCGAGGAGCGTCCTCCGGGTGGCGGCGGTGGTGGCTTCCGCGGCGGCGGCGGTGGCGGCGGCTTCCGCGGTGGTCGCGGCGGCGGTGGCGGCTTCCGTGGTGGTCGCGGCGGTGGCGGCGGCTATCGTGGTGATCGCGGAGGTGGCGGCGGCTTCCGCGGCGATCGCGGTGGCGACGGCGGCTACGACCGCCAGTAAGCCACGCTCGCCCACGAGCACTTTTCCGAGGCCGGACTTTTGTCCGGCCTTTTTTGTTTTCGACCGACGGGCCTCATACGGCCCATAGGGCCTATAAAAAACGCGCGCCCCACTCCGGCTTCTCGAGCGGCCTCGGACGGTATCCACCGAACAACGCATACCGCGTGCGGGCCACCAGCTTGTAGAACGGATCGCGCGACCACGCCGGCAGCACCCGCATCCAAGTGAACAGTCGCCACACCCCACCGACCTCGGCCGCCGCCGCCAGCGCGCCGTCGGTGCGCAGCAACGGTGCGGACCGCTCCGGCGCCTGCCAGTCCAGCACGAACACCAGCGAATCAAAATCCTCGGTCGGCAGCCCCTTGCTCCGCAGATAGGCCTGCGCGGCCGCCCCCTGCAGCGGGGCGAAATGCAGCCGACCGCGCCGGTCCGTGCGCAGGAGCTGGCGCACGATGGCGTTGCAGAGGCCGCATTCGCCATCGTAGAGCAACACCGGCATGGGTCGTGACGCGATCATAGCAGGGTTCCCCGCAGGACGAACCACGCCACGCTGAAATAGATCACCAACCCGGTCACATCCACCAGCGTGGCCACGAAAGGCGCGCTCGAGGTCGCCGGATCGAAGCCGAGGCGCTTGAGCACGAGCGGCAGCATCGAGCCCATGAGCGCCCCCCACAGCACGATGCCCACGAGCGCAAGGCCCACAGTTGCCGCCACCAGCAGGTAGTGTTCACCATAGATGCCGCTGAACTGCGCCCACAGCACGATGCGCAGGAAGCCGATTCCGCCGAGCACCAGCCCCAGCAGAAAACCCGCCACCAACTCGCGGCGCATGACCAGCCACCAACGGCCGAGTGTGACCTCGCCCAACGCCATCGCCCGGATCACCAGCGTGGCCGCCTGCGACCCGGCGTTGCCGCCGGAGCTGATGATCAGCGGCACGAAGAGCGCCAGCACCACTGCCTTGGCAATCTCGTCCTCGAAAAAACTCATCGCAGTCGCGGTCAGCATCTCTCCCAGGAACAGCACCACCAACCACCCGGCGCGCTTCTTCACCATCTTGCCGAGGGCGATGGTGGTGTAGGGCTCGTCGAGCGCCTCGCTGCCGCCCAGCTTCTGGATGTCCTCGGTCGCCTCTTCCGCCGCCACGTCGAGCATGTCGTCGGCCGTGACGATGCCGATGAGTTCATTGTCGGGCCCCGTCACCGGGAGCGCGTTGCGGTCATAGCGGCGGAAAACCTGCAGCGCCTTCTCCCGGTCATCCTCGGGACTGAGCGTCGCAAAGTTGCCGTCCATGAGCGAGGCCACCCGTGTTTCAGGCTCGGCGAGCAGGAAGCGCCGCACCCGCACGTCGTCGAGCAGGCGGCCCGACTGGTCGGTCACATACACGATGCTCAGCGTCTCGCGATCCACGCCATGCAGCCGGATGTAGTCGAGCGCCTCCCGCACGGTCCACTCCGGCCGCACAGTCACAAAATCGAGCGTCATCATCCGGCCGACGCTGTGCGGCGGATAGGCCAGAAGCTCCTCGGAGATGCGCCGCTCCTCCGGGGACAGCAGGCCGAGAATCTGCAGCGACAACTCCAGCGGCAGCCGGTGCAGGAACGCCGTGCGGTCGTCCGGCGAGAGCGCATTCAACAGCGCGGCCGTCAGCGCCTGCGGCAGCGTGCGGAGGATTTTCTCCTTCGCCGGTTGTTCCAGGTAGGCAAAGACCGCCGCGGCCAGCTCGGGAGAACAATGCCGGAAGAGCTGGCCCAGCCGCCCGGCCGGCAGTTCCGCGAGCAACGGCGCCAAGTCCGTGGGCAATCCCTGCGCGATCAACGCCTTCAGCCGCGTGGCATCCTTGTTATCAAGGGCAGCCAAGACCTCCGTCTTGAAGTTGCTGGACTCCATGGGCATCGGCCGACGCTAGGCGCGCGATCGACCGAGGCAATCACCGCCACCGAAGAACCGGCTTGACGCAGGAAACTATAAATACGTTTATAGTTTCCTAATCAAAATGCCGGCCCCCACGTCAAACGCCACGTCCGTCTCCGCCGATCCCGCGGTCGCCCGCATTTTGCGGCAGGCCCGCGAGCACTTCTTCGCCCACGGCTACTGCGCCTGCACCATGGACGACCTCGCCGTCGAGCTCGGCATGAGCAAGAAGACGCTCTACGTGCACTTTCGCAGCAAAGAGGAGATCATGCGCGCCGTCATCGCCCAGCTGGGCCGGGAGGTCCGGGCCGACGCCGACGCCCTGCTCGCCAACCGCCAGCTCGGTTTCGCCGAAAAACTGCGCGGCTTCGCCGAGGGCATGGTCCAGCGCCTGGCGCAATTGAACCCCCGCACCCTCCGCGATCTCCAGCGCTTCGCCCCCGAACTTCACGACCTCCTCGTCGAGATGCGGCAGAAAAACATCCCCTACATCTTCGGCTGCTTCATCGAGGAAGGGAAACTCGCCGGCAAAGTGCGCGACGACGTGGACACGGCATTCGCCGTCGAATTCTTCCTCCAGGCGATGCAAGGGCTGATCCAACCCGCCACCCTCGACCGGCTCGGCCTTGCGCCGAGGGAACTCCTGCCCCGCACCATCGACCTCTTCTTCAGTGGACTTCTAACCCCCGCCGGACGCAAAGAACATGAAAAGCTTTTCCCTCGCTAGGACTGCACTGCTTGCCGTCATCGCCCTGACCCTGACCGGCTGCGGCCGCCGCCAGGCTTCCGCCTATCAGGGCTACCTGGAGGGTGAGTTCGTGCAGCTCGCCGCTCCGCTCGCCGGGCGGCTCGAGAAACTCACGGTCGCCAAGGGCGCCCGCGTGACCGCCGGCACGCTCCTATTCTCGCTCGAACAAGGAGCCGAATCGGCCGCCCTGAGCGAAGCCGCGGGCCGGTTGCGCGCCGCCCAGGCCCGCCTCGCCGATCTGCGCAAGGGACAACGCCCCACCGAGCTCGCCGTCATTGACGCGCGGCTGGCCCAGGCCCGCGCCGCCGCCGAACTCTCCACCCGCGAACTCGAACGCCTGACCCGGCTGCACGAGAACAAGGTGGCCTCCGACGATGATTTCGACCGCGCGCGCCTCAGCCAGGAAGCCGCCGTCAAGCAGGTCGCCGAACTGGTTGCCCAGCTGGAATCCGCCCAGCTCGGCGCCCGCACCGACGCCATCGCCGCCGCCGAGGCCGAGGCTTCCGCCGCGCAAGCCGCACTCGACCGCGCCGGCTGGGCCGTCGCGCAAAAAAGCCAGACAGCGCCGCGCGACGGACTGGTTTACGACACGCTTTATCGCGAAGGCGAGTTCGTCGCCGCGGCCATGCCGGTCGTCACGCTGCTGCCACCCGAGAACATCAAGGTGCGCTTCTTCGTGCCGGAGGCGGAATACGGCGCGCTCAAGGCCGGCGATGCCGTCAAGGTCGCCCTCACCGGCCGCGACAGCCCGATTGACGCGCACGTGACCTACTTGTCGCCCAAGCCGGAGTTCACCCCGCCGATCCTCTACAACCGCGAGAACCGCAGCAAACTGGTGTTCATGGTCGAGGCGACCTTCGACCCCGCCGTCGCCCGCGACCTTCACCCCGGCCAGCCCGTCGAAGTCACGACGTCAAAGTAGCGCCGGTCTCCGACCGGCAGCCCTTCCGATGCCCCCTCTTGTTTCATCCCCCTTCGCCATTGACGTCGCAGGCGTGACCAAGCGCTTCGGCACCAAGACGGTCGTCAACGGCATCGACCTGCAGGTGAAGCGCGGGGAGATCTACGGCTTCCTTGGCCCCAACGGCAGCGGCAAGACCACCTTCATTCGCATGCTCTGCGGACTGCTCACGCCCGACGCGGGCCACGGCACCTGCCTTGGTTACGACGTGCTCACGCAACAGGCCCACATCAAGCGCCACGTTGGCTACATGACGCAGAAGTTCAGTTACTACGAGGATCTGAGCATCCGGGAAAACCTCGATTTCATCGCCCGCATCTACGACGTGCCCGACCGCCGCGCCGCGGTCCAGCAAAGCCTCGAGCGCCTCGGCCTCGCCAATCGCAGCCAGCAGCTCGCCGGCGAACTTTCCGGCGGATGGAAACAGCGCCTCGCGCTCGCCGCCTCGCTCATCCATTCGCCCCAACTGCTCCTCCTCGACGAACCCACCGCCGGCGTGGACCCGAAGGCGCGCCGCGATTTCTGGGACGAGATCCACCACCTCGCCGCCGACGGCCTCACGGTGCTGATCACGACCCACTACATGGACGAGGCCGAGCGCTGCCACCGCCTCGCCTACCTCGCCTACGGCAATCTCCTCACCCGGGGCACGCTGCCTGAAGTCCTGACGGCGGCGAAACTGAACACCTGGCGCGTGGCCGGCCCCGGCCTGCCCGCGATCGCCGCGCGGCTGCGCAACGTGCCCGGCGTCGAACAGGTCGTGGCCTTCGGCACGACCCTGCATGTCAGCGGCCATGACGCCGCCAAGCTCGCCGCCGCCATCGCGAGCGTTCGCACCCCGGCGCACGACTGCCGGGAAATCCCATCCGGCCTGGAAGATGTTTTCATCTGCCTGATGGAACACGCGGAGGACAATTTCAAATGAGGCGATTCACCTTCCACCGTCTCTGGGCCATTGTGCTCAAGGAGTTCATCCAGATGAAGCGCGACCGCGTGACCTTTGGCATGATGGTCGGTATTCCGCTTTTGCAGCTCATGCTCTTCGGCTTCGCCATCAACACCGACCCGAAGCACCTGCCCGCCGCCATCCGCGCGGCCGATCAAGGCCCCTATGCGCGCACGCTGGTCGCCGCCCTGAAAAACAGCGGCTACTTTTCCCTCGTGCGCGAAGCGGCCACGGAGGCGGAAGCGCACCGCCTGTTGCAGATCGGAGAGGTGCAGTTCGTCATCAACATCCCGGAGGATTTCACGCGCGAACTGCTGCGCGGCGAACGCCCCACCGTGCTGATCGAAGCCGATGCCACCGACCCGGCCGCCGTCGGCCCCGCGACGGCCGCGGTGCGCAACCTCGCCGCCAACGCCTTTGAACGCGACCTCACCGGCCCGCTGGCCCGCCTGCGCGGCTCGCCCGGCCCCGTGGATTTCCAGCTCCACGCGCACTACAATCCCGAGAACATCACCCAATACAACGTCGTGCCCGGCCTCATGGGCGTGGTGCTCACGATGACCATGGTCGTCATCACCGGCCTCGCCATCACCCGCGAGCGCGAGCGTGGCACGATGGAAAACCTGCTCGCGACGCCGGTCCGCCCGGCCGAGGTGATGATTGGGAAGATCCTGCCCTACATCGCCGTCGGCTATGTGCAGGTGACCCTGATCCTGCTGGCCGCGAAATTCCTCTTCAACGTGCCGATGGTCGGCAGCCTGCCGCTGCTTTACGCGGTGTCTCTCTTCTTCATCGCGGCCAACCTGGCGATGGGGATCACCTTCTCAACCCTTGCCAAGAACCAGCTGCAGGCCGTGCAGATGGCGTTCTTCTTCTTTCTGCCGTCGATCCTGCTCTCCGGGTTCATGTTCCCCTTCCGCGGCATGCCCGACTGGGCGCAGTGGATCGGCTCCTGCCTGCCGCTCACGCACTTCCTGCGCATCGTGCGCGGCATCCTGCTGAAAGGCACCGGCGTGGCCGAGATCGTGCCGCACCTGTGGCCGCTGCTGGTCTTCCTCACGGTCGCGATGACCGTGGGTGTGAAACGCTACCGGCAGACGCTGGACTGAGGGGCCGCCCACTCTCGCAGGTTTGATGTAGGGCGGGGTCTCCGAACCCCGCCACGAACGCGATATCGTTATCGAACGTTGTCGGGGTTCGGAGACCCCGCCCACAAAAATTAAGCCTTCTTCTCCGGCGTGGACGCCACGTGCAGCGTCTGCGTGGGGAAGGCGAAGGACAGACCGCGTGCCTCGACGGCACGCATAATGGCGAGGTTGATCCGCTGCCGCAGCGCCATGTGTTTGGCGAAGTCAGGGTCCTTCACGACATACACCACCCACAGGTCGAGCGACGAGGCGTTGAAGTCGCGGAAGTAAACATGCGTGTCCGGCACGTTGACCTCGGGCTGCGCCTCGATGATCGCGCGTATTTCCTTCACTATGGCTTCAAGCTGGTCCGCCCGCGCATCGTAGGTGAGGCCGAAAACCTGCTCGACCCGGCGCGAGGTGAAGCGCGAAAGGTTGGTGATGGCCTCGGCCGCCACGGTCTTGTTCGGAATGACCATGAGCGACTTGTCCGCGAGCCGGAGCTTGGTCGAACGCAGGCCGATATCTTCGACCAGGCCGACATTGCCGGCCACACGGATGGTCTCGCCGATCTTGAAGGGCTGGTCGATGGCCACGACCACCGAGCCGAAGATGTTGGCAATGGTGTCCTGCGCCGCGAGGGCGAACGCCAGGCCGCCGATGCCGAGGGCGCCGAGGGCCGCCTTCACATCGGCGCCGAGGCTCTGGGCAATGAGCAGCACGCCGAACACGAACACGATGGCGAAGAGCGTCTTCTTGATCCACGGCATGAAGGGCGCGACGCCCATGTGCTTCTCGTTGGCCATCTCGGCCAGGTGATCGAGCACCGTGTTGAAGGCGCGGAGGAAACCCCAGAATATCACCAGCGAGAACGCGGCCGTGTAGGCGTAGCCCAGCGTCTGGTCGGCCGTGGGCGAGAACTTCAGCACCTTGATCGAGGCCACCGTGCCGATGACGACGATGGCCGCCTTGACCGGACCCTCCAGCGCCGGGAAGAGCTTGTCATCCAGCGTCGTCTCGGTGCGCGCAGCGAGGCGCCGGAAGAAACCGAAGATGAAGGTCGTGACGACCTTCCGGAGCACGTAGGCGATCAGCGTGATCAGCAGCGCGATGGCGTAGTGGGTCCAGGTATTGCCGCTGCTGCGGATGTCGAAGACCGCCAGGATCTGATCCACGAGGTGCTCCAGAAAGTCGGGGACGTGCGGCTCGGCCTGACCGGCGGCCACGGCGGCGGCCGCCTGCGTCGCCACCTCGGATGCGGCCGGAGCAGCCTTGGCAGCGTCGGATTCTTGCGCGACCGCCCCGGTCAAGAGGGTGATGAAGAGCAGGAAGAAACGGAGATGTTTCATGCGGACCGGGCAATCAACCGTCCGCCCCGGGGTTGTCAAAGTTTTCGATGCCGGGATGGACCCCGCCGGTCGGCACTCCCCGCTTGCCGAGGACGCTCTCCTCCACCCAGACTGCGCCGCTCATGACCTTTCCGCTTGTCGCCATGTTCAGCTCCATGCCCTGGTGGGCCTGGGCTGGCTTCCTCGCCTTCATCGCCGGCATGCTCGCGCTCGACCTGGGGGTGCTCAACCGGAAGGCCCATGAAGTGTCGCTCAAGGAGGCGCTGGCCTGGTGCGCCGTGTGGTTCAGCCTGGCGATGGCCTTCAACCTCCTGGTCACCTTCAAGCTGGGCCAGCAGGCCGGCCTCGAGTTCTTCACGGGTTACATCGTCGAGATGTGCCTGAGCGTGGACAACGTGTTCGTGTTCATCGTGGTGTTCCAGTATTTCCGGGTGGAGCCCAAGCACCAGCATCGCGTGCTGTTCTGGGGCATCTTGGGCGCGGTCATCATGCGCGCCATCTTCATCTTCGCCGGCATCAGCCTGATCAACAAGTTCCACTGGATCATCTACCTGTTCGGCGCATTCCTCGTCTACACCGGCATCAAGCTCGCCATCCCGAAGAAGGAGGAGGGCTTCACCCCCGATAAGAACCCCGCCGTGAGGCTCGCCCGGCGCCTGCTGCCCGTGACCAGCCAGTTCGAGGGCGGCCGCTTCTTCACCCACGTCAAGGGCCGGCTGCACGCCACCCCGATGTTCATCGTGCTGGTCGTGGTGGAAACGACCGACGTGATGTTCGCCCTCGATTCCATCCCGGCCGTCATCGCGATCACGCGCAACGAGTTCATCGTTTTCACGTCCAACATCTTTGCGATCCTCGGCCTGCGCTCGCTCTACTTTGCCGTATCCGGGGTGATGAAGCTCTTCCGTTTCCTCAACATCGGCCTGGCGGTGATCCTGACCTTCGTGGGCGTCAAGATGCTCGTGTCACACCACTACCCGATCGATATCCGCATCTCGCTCGGCATCATCGGGACCGTGCTCGCGGCCTCCATCCTGGCCTCGGTGCTGATCCCCGCCGCCCGCGAGGAAGAAAAATAAGCGGCCGGCCGATTCCCGGCCGGGAAAAAGAAACCGCCGGGGCCTGTAGTCAGGCTCCCGGCGGAGTTGCCCGCCAGTGGCGGGCAGATCACCCGGCGACCTACCCCTAAGCCGCCGGGATGACTGCACTTTTATAAGCTTATCCCATGCCGAACCCATCCAATGTTTGGGGACGGCCTGAAACCGGCTTAATTCACAGCGATCTTACGCGGCTTGAGGGCTTCGGCCTTGGGCAGCGAGACGCGGAGAACACCGTCCTTGAGCTCGGCGTGGATCTTGTCGGCATCGACGGTGTTGTCGTGCTCGAGCACCAGTTCATAGGGCGCATCGACCGACTCACGATACACGGCGGTCCAGCCCTCGGGCTTCTGCCAGGCGCGGCGGCCGCGCACGGTGATGAGGCCCTCTTCGGCGGTGAGTTCGAGGCCGTCCTTCGTCACTCCGGGCAGATGCGCCGTGAGCCCCCAGGCCTCCTTGCTTTCGGTGATCTCATAGGCGGGCTTCAGGGTGAATTCCGGCTGGGAACCCGCTTGCTGGGCCTCGCCATTCTCGCGGCGGCTCAGGGAACGGGACAGACGGGGAACGAGTTGATTGAGAATGCTCATGGTGGAGTCTCCTTGGATTGATTGGGTTGATGAATCGGTGGGTTGCGGCGCGGCTCAGTTGATCGAGACGTTGATCTTGCGCGGCTTGGCCTGCTCCTGCTTCGGCAGCGTGACGGTCAGCACACCGTTCTCGTAGGCGGCGGTGACCTTGTCGGCTTGCACGGCCTCGGGGATCGAGACGGAGCGGTTCAGCGTGAAGGTCTCCTCCTTATGCTTGCGGGAGGCGTTGATGGTCAGGAAACCGTCAACCATTTCGACGTTGATGTCGTCCCGGTTTACACCCGGAAGCTCGGCGCGGACATAGGTGTTCTCCTTGTCCTCGTAAAGATCCACGGGGAAGCGGGGCGCGAGCGCCGGCGCGGCGAAGTCTGAAAACGCCGTGTCCAACAGGCGGTCCATCTCGGACTCAAGCGCGGCCCAAGGGCTGCGATTGGCGAGCGAGGGCGCGAGGCTGGCGGTGCGGGGATAGGTGTAGCGGATGATGCGGTTCATGATGGGTGTCTCCTGTGTTTGTGAGTGGTAGTTGAGTGTCACCCCTTGTGCACCCGGCGTGCCTGCGGCCACTGTCGCCGCAACCCGCGAAAAAATCGCGACTTGCAGAAAACGCACACACTGCGGCTGGGAAATTTCGCCCCGCTGTGTGACTCAGGCACCGGGAAAGTCCGTCCCACCCACGCTTTTTCCATGGCTACCTGAGGAGGCGCGGTTTGAATCTTCCTTCTTCGCCATGAGTTTCGACTTCGACCAAGCCATTGACCGCGCCAGCAGCGACAGCCGCAAGTGGCGCAAATACGCCGGCCGCGACATCCTGCCGCTGTGGATCGCCGACACGGATTTCATGGCCCCACCGGCGGTCATCGCGGCGATTCATCGCCGGGCCGACCACGGGGTTTTCGGCTACGCCGGCCCCCTGCCCTCGCTGGTCGAGGCCACGGTGGAATACTGCGCCCGGCACTACGGCTGGAAGATCGAGCCCAACTGGATCGTGTGGCTGCCCGGACTGGTGACGGGCCTCAACCTCGCCGCCCGGGCCGTGGGTGAAGCCGGCGACGCCATCCTCACGGCCACGCCCATCTACCCGCCGTTCATGAGCGCGCCGACCAACCAAGCGCGCGCGACCATCGGTGTGCCGCTGGTGCCCCGGGCCGACGGCAGGTATGAATTCGACTGGGCGGCCATGGAACGCGCCGTTACCCCGCGCACGAAGATTCTCTTTCTCTGCAGCCCGCACAACCCGGTCAGCCGGGTCTTCACGCGCGCCGAACTGGAACAGGTCGCAGCCTTCTGCACCCGGCACAACCTCGTGCTCGTCTCCGACGAAATCCACTGCGACCTCATCCTCGACGATCTGCCGCACATCCCGACCGCTTCGCTCTCCGCGGAAATCGCCGTGCGCTCCATCACGCTGATGGCCCCGAGCAAGACCTACAACATCGCCGGCCTCGGCTGCTCGTTTGCGATCATTCCTGACGCCAAACTCCGCACCCAGTTCGTCCGCGCCGGCGCCGGCATCGTGCCCGAAATGAACCCGCTCTCCTACGCCGCCTGCGAGGCCGCCTTCCGCGAGGGCGAACCTTGGCGTCAGGCTCTGCTCGCCTACCTGCGCGGCAACCGCGACCTCATCGCCAGCTTCCTCAAAGCCAACCTGCCCATGATCACGCTGACGCCCTGCGAGGCCACCTACCTGGCGTGGCTCGACGTGTCCACACTCGGCCTGAAGGACCCGGGCTACTTCTTCGAACAGCATGGCCTCGGCTTCGCTGACGGCGCCCAATACGGCGCCCCAGCCGGCAAGTTCATCCGCCTCAACTTCGGCTGCACCCGCGCCACCCTCACCGAAGCCCTCCACCGCCTCCAGCGCGCCGTGGCCGCCCGCTGATCACTCCAGGGCACCATGCGCATCGGGCGATACGAATTTGCGTCCAACCTGTTTCTCTCGCCGCTGGCGGGCTACACGAACCTGCCCTTCCGGCTCGTGGTGCGCGAAATCGGCGGTCTCGACTGGACCACGACCGACCTCGTCAATGCCCGCTCGATCCTTGAGAAGAATCCGCGCGGTCTCCAGCTGATCAAAACCTGCCCGGCGGAAAAAATCCTCTCCGTCCAACTCTTCGGTTCCGTGCCCGAAGAAATGCGCGACGCGGCGCTGCTGGTCGAATCGCTCGGCATCGCCGCCGTAGACATCAACATGGGTTGCCCCGTGAAGAAGGTCGTCAACGTCGGCGGCGGCTCGGCCATGATGACCGAACTCGACAAAACCGCCGCGCTCGTGCGCGGCATGGTCAACGCCGTGAAAATCCCCGTCACCGCCAAGATGCGCCTCGGCTGGGATGAGAACAACCTCACTGCGCCCGACCTCGCCAAGGTGCTGGAGGACGTCGGCGTCGCTGCAATCTTCGTGCACGGTCGCACACGCGCCCAAGGCTTCGGCGGCACCGTCAATCTCGCCGGTATCCGCAAGGTCGTCGAGGCCGTGAAATCCATCCCTGTCATCGGCAACGGCGACGTCACCACCGCCGAAGCCGCCAAGAAGATGCTCGACGAAACCGGCTGCGCCGGCGTGAGCATCGGGCGCGGCGCGTTCTACAATCCCTGGATCTTCCGCGACACGCGCCACTACCTCGCGACCGGTGAACTGCGACCCGAAGCCGGCTACCCCGAACGCGCGCAGGTCATGCGTCGGCACCTCGACCTCATGATCGAGGTCTTCGGCGAGGACCATGGCTGCCGGCTCTTCCGCAAGCCAGCCTCGTGGTATGCGAAACGTTTCGGCCCGGCCCGCGAGTTCAAGAAAGGCGTCACGCAATTCCGCACCCGTGCCGAGTTCGAAGCGCTGCTGGCCACCTACGAGGCTTGGCGTGCGCAGTTCCTCGACGAGCGCGGCGAACTGAAGCCCCAATACCGGCCCGACCCGATGGTCGCTTCGTTCATGCGCGACGACGACGATCCCGCCGTGATGCGCCGCGACGCCATCCCCGTGCCCAAGGGTCCCGTGGACGTGTGGTGATCGGAAAAGGGTGGCCCTGACCCGACGTTTGCGTCTGTGTCATAAGTCATGTCGGACCTCCTCCACCTTTGGGGCATCTACCTCGGCACGCTGATCGGCCTGCTGCCGATCATCAACCCGCTGTCCGCGGGGCCGACCTTCCTGGCCATCACCGAGGGCGACAGCGAGGAGCGCCGCCGCGAGCAGGCCCTCAAGGGCTGCCTCTACATGGTGGCGATCCTCGTGAGCTTTCTCATCGGCGGCACGTTCATCATGAATTTCTTCGGCATCTCGATCCCCGGTCTGCGCATCGCCGGCGGCATCCTCGTCACGCGCATCGGCATGGACATGTTGCGCGCGCCGCGGGCTGACGACGCCACCGAGGCCGAGCAACACGAGGCGGCCCGCCGCAAGATGGACATTTCCTTCTCCCCGCTCGCGATGCCTATGCTCAGCGGTCCCGGCTCCATCGCCGTGACGCTCGGGTTCACGTCCCTCGCCACGGGCTGGATCGACTACGCGGCGATCATCGCCGGGATCATCACCGTGGCGCTCCTGACTTACGCCGTGCTGCGCATGTCAGGCGGCCTCGTGAAATTCATCGGCCCGGTCGGCGTCAACGCCATGACCAAGATCATGGGCTTCCTCATCATGAGCATCGGCGTCCAGTTCGTGGTCAACGGCGTGCTCGCAATCGCCACGAATCCGGAACTGCTCCAGGGCATCCGGAGCATTCTGGTCGGTTGAGCGACCGTCCGCAGCTCAATGCCGCCGCTGCACGGTGGCGCCGGTCTTGTCCTTAAACACGAGCATGCGGGTGCCCTCGTTGTAGCTCTCGAACGTGATGCCCAGCTGGGGATTCACCAGATCGCCCGGTTTGTAGGAAGTGCCACCCACGAAAATACGGGGGCTGGACCCGCCGCGGACGCCACCGATCTTGAGATTCTCCACCCAGCCACGGAAAGCGACGCTGGCGGGCGGCGGGGGCGGCGGAGCCGCCGGCTTGACCTCCTCGGGAGCCGGAGTGGCCGGCTCAGCCGTGGCGGTCGTATCGGTGGCCGCGGGCGCCGACGCGGCGGGGGCCGGGTTGTCCAAAATCTCGTTCACCGGAGCCGCCACCTGTTGCTTGGCCTGCTCGACCACCTTCTGCGCGGTGGCCACAGCCTGCCCTTGCGGCGTCGCCGGTTGGGCCGCGAGCTTGGGCTTCGGCGGCGGAGCAGGCGGCTCCTCGGTGAATTTCAAATAGGCGAAGAACCCGCCGCCCCCGATCACCAGCAGCGCAACGAGGCCGCCGGCCAGCATGACGAGTTTCTTCTTGGAGCCGCCCTTGGCTTGGCTCGCGGCCTTCTTGCCGACTTCCGCACTCGCCTCGGCCACCGCTTTCTTGAGACCGGGCGGAGGTGGAAACTTGCTGGGCGGCGGAAAGGGAGCAGCCGCGGAGTTCCGCGCCTCGGGAGCCTCGGCAGGTTTCGGCGGAGGCGGGGCACTCAGCACGGGAGCGGGCGCGTCGGCCGCAGGTGGTGGTGCCTCGGGAGCGGGGGCCGGCGTGGGCGCAGCCGTCGCCGTCTTGGGCTTGAGCCCGAATTTGACCGTAGCCTTCGGGGCCGTCTCAGCCTCCGGCGGCGTCTCGACCACCGGAGCAGGCGCCTCAGCCGGAGCGGATTCAGGCTCGGGCGCAGGCGCAGGTGTCGCCGCTTCCACCGGCGCGGCCGAGAGACGGGGCTTGAGGCGGACGGGCTCCGCCGGGGCCGCCGGGGCCGGCTCGGCCGGTGCAGGCGCAGGCTCGGCGGGAGCGGCCGCAGGCTCCGGCGCAGGGCCGAGCTTGGGCTTGAGACGCATGACCTTGGGCGCCTCGGCCGCAGGCTCGGCAACGGGCGTGGCCTCGGGAGCCGGGGACGCCGGAGCGGGAGTGGCGGACTGAGCGGCCGAGGGATCGGCAGACAGCTTGGGCTTCAGGCGGAGCTTGGGCGTGTTCTCTTCGCTCATGACCCAAACGCCTAGCAGTTTAGCTGCGCGGCGAAAACAAAAAGATTTGCCCAACCCGTCATCAGCCTTGTGACCGTCCGACCGCTCCCCTAGTCTGCCCGCATGAAACGTGCGGCGGACAAATACGGCGGCATCAGCTCCGCCGCCGTCAAGAAGGCCACCGGCCGCACCTGGGCGGAATGGTTTGCCGTGTTGGACAAGGCCGGTGCCGCCAAGCAACCCCACAAGGAAATCGCCCTCCGCCTGCAACGCACGCACCGCCTGCCGGACTGGTGGGGTCAGATGGTGACCGTAGGCTACGAGCAGGCCCGTGGCCTGCGCCTCAAACACCAGAAGACCGACGGCTTCGAGATCAGCGTAGCCCGCACCATCGCCGCCCCCGTGGACCGCGCCTTCGCCGCGTGGCGTGAGGCCGCCCAGCGCGAGCAATGGCTGCCGCGCACTCCGCTCACCGTCCGCAAGGCCACGCCGCACAAATCCATCCGCATCCTTTGGGCCGACGAGACCCTGCTCAGCGTCAATTTCTGGCCCAAGGGTCCGCTCAAGTGCCAGGTCGTGCCGCAGCACGGCAAACTTCCCACCCCGGAGGCCGCGGAGAAAATGAAGGTTTACTGGGGCGAGAAACTCGACGCGCTCGGCGCTTATCTCGAAAAGTGAGGCGGTTGCTTCCGCTGCTGCTGGGCCTCTTCCTGGTCGCACCGGCGCAGGAGGTGCAACACCACGGCCTCGTCTTCGAGCAGTGGGTGCGCGCCACCTTTTTTGAAGGCTATCAACCCGCGGAATACACGCAGCGCTGGGACATCCCGGCCACCGCGAACCGTCAGCACGGCGGCGTGCCCGTGAACCCGAAGCTCTGCAAACACGGCACCGCGGTGGACCTGGGCGACGCGCTGCGGCAGTTCGAGATCGAGGAACCCTTCATCCTCGTGATCGGATTCTGGCGCCAGGAAGGCGGGAACAAACGCATCGTGCATCTGCTCGCCCCCGAAATCTCCCCCGAACTCTGGCGCCGGCTCTGGGGCCCGGTGACCCGCGAGGACCTGCTGAGGCTGGACCGCCTGATCAAGGACTCGCCGCTGCCCGCCAAGGAGCTCCGCCGCGAAGTCCTCCGCCTCAAGAACCAGCCGCCCTACCAGGAAGCCATCATCCAACTGAACCCGAAGATCGGCACCGACGGCCAGCGCCGCCTGCAATGCTCGATCCGTTTCCGCGACGTCTTCAAACATCTCGCGCCGGACACCGACCCGACCCCGCCGGCGCATCCTGCGCTGTGGGGTGTGGAATTTCCCGGCCTGATCGCTTCGCCGCCGCGCGGGCGCAAATGACCTTGGTCAGACGGGATCGGCCAGCCGACGTTCCTTGGCCACGAGCCACATCACCTGGCCGGCATCATCGAGCACCGGCAGGATGCGGACATCCGCGCGGTAGGCGGTGCCGTCCTTGTGATAGTTCACCAAAGTTTCTCGACAGGCCTGCCGCGCACGCAAGGCGGCCCGAATGCGGTCCACCGCCGCCGGGTCGGTGCCGGGACCCTGCAGGATTTGGCCGGGCTTCCGTCCGCGCAATTCATCCAAGGTGTAGCCGCACATGTCAGTGAAAGCCGGATTCACCCACTCCAGCAGACCGCCGGCATTCGCCACCACCAAGGCTTCGGGCTCCGGCGGAGGCACCGGCGCACCCAGATGGCGGAGGATCCGGGACTTCAATCCAGCCGGCACCGATGGCGCCGCCGCAACCGTCGGCGCGGCCATGGCCAATGACACAACCTCCTGCAAACCAGCAACCAGTGTTCGTAGTTCACCATGGTATTCCATCAGCACATCAAAGGCCTCGCGGTCCGGCGAAGGCATTTCGCCCGAGGCATAGAGGGTGGCACGGTCTTGCAGATTGTCTGGGAGCATGGGTCAGGTGGTCAGGACTGATACGTTCGTCCTTCGGTCATGGATTCACCCCTGCGCCGCGGCCGCCTTGCCGGCACCCAATCCCATCGCCTCCTTGATCCAGCTCCACGCCCGCCGCAGGCCGACCTCGCAAGTGCCGGTGATGTGATAGGTGCGGGCAAAGAGCTCCTCATGGCCGAGGTAACGCGGCGGCAGGAGCAGGAGGGTGCGGTTTTTGTCGGTCTTCACATCGTGCCCCAACACCTCGGAGTAAAACACGCCCTTGCCCACCACGAGACCCTCGCGCGGCACCGGCACCTCGCGCACCGGCAGCACCAGCCAGGGCCGGAACTTCAGCGTCAGCGCGCCATCGGCCGCCTGGTTGAGACGACCATAGGTGCGCGCCGGCACGCCTTCGAACTCGGAACCGGTAAACACCTTGTTGCCGTCGGCGTAGAGCTTGAAGCGCCTGCGGCGCACCGTGAAGAAATCCCAGCAGAAGACCGAGCCGAACACCATCAGGCGAAACGCCCAGCCCGCCGTGAAATAGGCGATGATGATGATCAGCACCGACAACGTCGCGCCGACCACGGGATCAATCCACGCCGTCGCCGTGACGAGCCCGAGCAGCGAGGTGCGCACGGCCTTCAGCACGGCGTCAATCGCGCCCCACGGGCTAATCAGGATCAGCACGTTGATCGCATGCGCGGTGAGCCAGACGACGCCAAACACCGCCACCGAAAGCGGCACCATGAGCAGGCTCAGCAGCCAGCTGGTGTCGAACGCCGCCACGGGCAGCATCGCGAGCCCGCCCGTGTGGATCACCACCGTGTCACCGAGGCCGGACGAGTCCATGATGAGCTTCGAGCCGAAGGTGACGAGCGACGGAATCACCGCGCCGGCCGCCACGAGGCCGCTGGCTTTGTTTTCGATGGTCTCGAGGATATCGAGCGGCTTCTTCCACCCCGGCGGCAGGGCCGCCCCGGCCGCGTCCTTGGCCGCCACCGCGCCGACCGCCAGGATGCCGACCGCCCAGAAGGCCGGGTTGGCGAACCACGGCAGATTGGCCTTCTGCTCCGCGGTGTCGGCTTGTAAATACTGATAAGCGCCCACCGCGCTCACGCCGAGCAGCGGCGAGATGGCAATGCCCGTGATCTGGGTGGCCATGGCCGCGAGTTCGAGGCCGGGCGTCTTCACGGCCTTCGCCTCCGGCTTGGCCGACTGCGCGAGCAGCGGCAGGCTCAACAGGGTCAGACACAGCGCCAGGGCGAGCAGCGGAGAAAAGCGTTTCATGCCGCGAACCTAGGCGTCCGCGGCCGTTTTGAAAGCCCGCAGATGCGGCGTAGGGCCGGTCGGAGACCGGTCGCTTCCACCATTGTTCCCAAGCGTAAGCCCTGCCCAAAACGGCCCAACAGTTGCCAAACCGCACCCGCGCTGCCTTGCTCGCGCCCATGCTGCTCACCAAAGCCGAGATCACGCGCCTGCGCTCCCTGCAGGAAAAGAAACACCGCGAGGAACTCGGCCTCTTCGTGATCGAGGGTGAGAAGGTCGTGGCCGAGCTGCTCGCGGCGAAGTTCCCGCTCGTGGACATCTACGCCACCCCCGCGTGGACCGGCGCGCGCACGGTGGACATCTCCGCCGCCGAGATGGACCGGCTCAGCCACTACCCCACCCCGTCCAGCGTGCTCGCCGTGGGCCAGCTCACGCGGACACCGCTACCCCCCGGCGCGCTCGACCGCGGCCTCACGCTCGCGCTCGACGGCATCCAGGACCCCGGCAACGTCGGCACGCTCCTGCGCATCGCCGACTGGTTCGGCTTCGACCGCGTGCTGCTCTCGCCCGACTGCGCCGACCTCTTCGCCCAAAAAGTCATCAACGCCAGCATGGGCTCCTTCGCCCGCGTGAAGGCGCACACCGCACCGCTCCCCGAAGCGCTCGCCGGCCTCAAGGTGCCCGTCCTCGGCTGTGACCTCCAAGGCGACGATGTCCACACGCTCAAGCCACTCAAGGACGTCGTCGTAGTCATCGGCAGCGAGGGCCGCGGGCTCTCCGACGCCGTCCGACCCTTTGTAACGTATTATATTACAATCCCGAAGTTCGGCGGCGCCGAGTCCCTCAACGCCGCCGTCGCCGCCGCCATCGTCTGCGACAACCTGCGGCGAACTGCCAAGCAGTAGGGGCGCGCCTCGTGCGCGCCCGCGAGCGTGGGCGAGCCACGCCCCTACAGGTTTGTTTCTGTGGGAGCGTGCTTGCACGCGACTGTCGCGACCAGGATTGCTCCGCTGCCCACCCGATTATTCCCGCCACTCATCGCACCGGGATTGCCCGCCCCGCGGGGTTAAACCAGCCTGCATCCATGCAAACTACCCCAACGAACTCACCCCGGCGTGTCATCCTGAGCGAAGAGAAGGATCCAGCGAAACGTCCGGCCTCCCTTGGATCCTTCGCTGCGCTCAGGATGACAGGTCGCGTGGGCTTGCTGTTGTTCGCATTTGCCTCGGCCTTTGCGGCCGAACCTCCGCCTGCCGATCTCTTCGCCTACGACAAGTCCGCCCCGCTGAACGTGCAGGAAGCCGGACGCGAGACGCGCGGCGCCGCACTCGTGCGCGACCTCACGTTCACCCCGGCGGACAAACCCGTGAAGGCCTACCTCGTTTCACCGGCCACCGGCGATGGACCGCACGCGGCCATTCTCTACGTCCACTGGCTCGGCGAGCCCAAGACCACCAACCGCACCCAGTTCCTCGACGAAGCCGTGACGCTCGCCGGCCGCGGCGTGATCTCGTTGCTCGTCGAAGGCATGTGGGCCGAACCCGGTTGGTATAAGAACCGCGTCCCCGAGGAGGACCATGCCCACGCCATCCGCCAGGTCATCGAGCTCCGCCGCGCTATGGACCTGCTGCTCGCGCAACCCGGCGTGGATGCAAAACGCGTGGCCTTCGTCGGACACGATTTCGGCGCGATGTATGGCATGATGGCCGAGGCGCTCGACCGCCGGGCCAAGACCTGCGTCTTCATGGCCCCGACGCCGCACTTCGTGGACTGGTTCCTCTTCCGCCAGCAGCCTAAGGACCTCGAAAGCTACAAGGCCCAACTCGCCACCATCGATCCCGTGCTGTTCGTCGGCAAACTCGCCCCCGCTTCAGTCTTTTTTCAGTTCGCGAGTCGCGACTTCTACGTCACCGCCGAGGAAGCCGCCGAGTTCTACGCCGCCACCGGCCCGCGCAAGCAAATGGCCACCTACGACGCCGAGCACGACCTCCACAAACCCGAGGTCGCCGCGGATCGCGTGGCGTGGCTGGTGCGGGAGCTGGGATTGAAGTAAGACCAAGTTTCTGCCTCAGGGAGATTTTCCTCCAGGAAGCATTAACCACAAAGGAACCGAGACACAAAGGGCGACCCAGACGCGATTAGATGGCCTGGCTCCGTGCCTTCGTGTCTCTGTGGTGAATTTCGGTCCGGATTCCAGCGCAGGATTCAGTCGAGCCCGACAAAGGAAATCCACCAGATCGCGCCCGCCACAATAGGCAAAAGCCCGGCGAGCAGCAGTCGTTTCCCCAATCGCTTCCGCTCCTCGCCTTTCCCCACAACCAGGACAATCCCGGCAATCGCCAGTCCAATGGCCGTGCCGGCCAGAAGCAGCACGCCCGCCAGCAGTGCGAACAAGGCGGGATCACCTGAAGCGACGGGGAGTTGCGGGAAAGTCATGCCGCCAGAAGGTTATCCGTGTTCATCCGCGCAATCCGTGGCTGAATTCCAATTCCGTGTCTTTCGTGGGCCGACCAGCCCGCGCAGAGCGCGGGCTCCACCTTATTTCTGCGTGGCGATCCACGCCCGCACGTTTTCCTCGAGCAGGTTCATCGGCAGGGCGCCGTTCTTCAGCACGAGGTCGTGGTAGGCGCGGAGGTCGAATTTGGCCCCGAGCTCGCGCTTCGCGAGTTCGCGCAGGTCGATGATCTTGATCATGCCGATCTTGTAGGAGCAGGCCTGGCCGGGCCACACGATATAGCGGTTGGCCTCGGAGAACAGCTCCCGCTCGGGCGTGGCGGCGTTGGCGCGGAAGTAGTCCATCACCTGCTGCCGCGTCCACTGTTTGGCGTGGATGCCGGTGTCCACCACGAGGCGCACGGCGCGCAGCAGTTCGTCCGACAAGCGGCCGAAGTCCTGGTAAGGATCCTGATAGAAGCCGAACTCCTTGGGGAAATATTCCGAGTAGAGGCCCCAGCCCTCGATGTAGGCGGTGTAACCGCCGAACTTCCGGAACTTGGGCATGTTTTCCAGCTCCTGCGCTATGGCGATCTGCATGTGGTGGCCGGGAATCGCCTCGTGGTGCGCCAACGTCTCCATCTCCCAGATCGCCTGCGCGCGCATGTCGAGTGTGTTGACATAGTAGATGCCGGGCCGGCTGCCGTCGGGCGAGGGCTGGTTGTAGAAGGCGTTGGACGTGCCGCGCTCGCGGAACGGCTCCACCTTCTTCACGATCAGCGGCGCCTTCGGGAAGATCGTGAAGAACTCCGGCAACCGGGCGCGCATGCGGTCGATGATCTCGTTGGCCCGTTTCATGTAGGCCTCCTTCCCCTCTTCCGTTTGCGGGTAATAGAACTGCGGGTCGTTCTTCATGAACTGCAGGAAGGCCTTGAGGTCGCCCTTGAAGCCGACCTGCTCCTTGATCGCCGTCATGCCGGCATGGATGCGCGCCACCTCGCGCAGGCCGAGTTCGTGGATCTCGTCGGCGGTGAGCGCCGTCGTCGTGTGGCGGCGCAGCGAGTAATTGTAGTAGTCCCGGCCCTCGGGCAGTTTCCAGACGCCATCCTCTTCGGTCGCCTGCTTCTCCAGCGCGGCGAAAACACCGATCAACCGCTCGTAGGCCGGACGCACCGCCTCCAGGAGGGCGGCCTTCGCGTCGGCGACCAGCCGGACCTTGGTGGCTTCGTCCACGTTCTTGAGCGCGCCGACCTTGGTCTCAAAATCCTCGAACAACGCGCTCTTCTTTTCCTGCGCCTCGAAGGGAGCGCCGCCGATGATCTCGCGGCAGGACTCGATCAGCATCGGATAGACAAACTTCGGCGGCAGGATGCCGCGCGCCGCCTGCGCCTCGGCCCGCGCGATGAGCGGTTCGAACATCGCGGGCATCGCGCGCAGGCGCGTGATATAGGCGCGTGCGTCCGCCTCGTCGGCCACCTCGTGGAAGTTGATCAGGAAAGCTGCCGCGTCGGCATGCATGCCATCCATCTGAGTGAAGACGTAGCTGTGGTTGCGCCACTTCCAGCCCTCGATGGTCTGCTCGGCCTGCGCCACGAAGAGCCGGTAGCTCATCTTCGTCTGCTCATCGAGCAGGTCGAAGTTGATCGTGCTCTTCAACGCGGCCAGCTCGCGCACGGTGATGGCGAACTCCTGCAGCCGGTTGGTCTCCGAATAATCGTCCCACTTGTCGTGGTCCTTCTTGATGCCGAGGTAACCCTGCGAGATCGGACTCCGGTCCACGCTCTCGTCGAACACGCGCTCGAAAAACGCGTTGGCCTTGGCCGACTCGGCGGCCACGCGCTCGGCCGTGACGGCCTCCTTGGTGATGGCGGACGAAGCCGCCAGGTCGAGGGTGAGCGCCGCAGCCAGTGCCGTAGAAAGAAAGAAGGAACGGAGGGTCATTTGCGGCGGAGTGTGCCCGCCCACCGCCCTGCGGCAAGCCCGCTGCGACGAGTGGTTGAGCAGCTGGAGGGTCGGTCTTTTTACCGACCCTGTTTCATGCAGGGCGGGGTCTCCGAACCCCGCCTTCGTTCGATCACGTTGTCGCGCTCAAAGCGGGGTTCGGAGACCCCGCCCTACAATTCAATACTGCACACCCACGCTCGCCAACCACCGGTCCAGCAACCGTGCCGTGCCGAGTGTGTCGGCGTGCGTGGCAAGCGGGACCTCACGGGCGCCGCGCCACAGGGCTTCCGCAAAGGCGTCGGCTTCGTAAGCATAGAGACCCACGCCGGGACTGCGGATCACGATCTCCTCGGCCCCGCTACCGTTGCGGCGTAGGATGATCTTCTCTTCCTTGCCCAGCAGGCCGGGCGTGAACGGACACGGCACGTCGAGCCAGCCGGCCGTGCCGTGCAACTGCACATTGTTGCGGTCGAGGTGCGTCGCCCCGCAGGACAACTCGGCGAGGATGTCGCCGGGAAATTTGGCCACGGCGGTGGCGAAGTCGTCGGTGCCGACCTCCGCCCGCAAGCGGCCCGTGCCGTGGAACTCCAGCGGCTCCACGAAATCCTTCCCGTGCACCGCCCCGGCAATGTGCCGCGAATAGGTGACGGGGTAGCAGCCCAGATCCAAAATCGTCCCGCCGCCGAGTGCCTTGTTGAACATCCGGTGGGCCGGGTTGAAGGGCATCACGATGTTGAACGAGGCCCGGATCAGCCGGAGCTCGCCGAGCGCACCGTTGCGCACCAACTCGACGATCTTCCGGGTCTGCGGGTGGAAGCGATACATGTAGGCCTCCATCAGGAGGACGTCGTGCTGCTTCGCCGCCGCGAGCACGCGCTCGGTGTCGGCGAGGCGGAGCGTGAGCGGCTTCTCGCAGAGGATGTGCTTGCCCGCCTGCGCCGCCTTGATCGCCCACTCCGCGTGCCACGGGTGCGGCGTGCCGATATAGACGGCCTCGACGGCCGGGTCGGCCAGCAGGGCTTCATAGCTGCCGTGGGCCGTCGCCCCGCCAAAATCCGCCGCGAATTTCTGCGCATCGGCCAGGTTGCGTGCGCCCACCGCAACGAAGCGGCCGGTCTGCGACTGGAGCAGGTCCGTCACGAATTTCCGCGCGATCCAGCCCGTGGTGAGGATGCCCCAGTTCAGCTTTTTCGACATAGGCGCACTCAAACGGTGGTTGCGCCAAACGCCAAATCCCAAAGTGCCAAACGCCAAACAAATCTCAGCTCCGAGGTCCGAATTTCCAATTTGAAGTTTCTTTGGCGTTTGGAATTTCCCCATGGGAGCAATTTCCCGGTTGCACGCCGCGCCGCACCCATTGCACTCGGCGGCTTCCCATTTTCGTTTTCATGGATTCGCCCAACCCCGAACACGTCATCCGTCTCGCCGAGGAGCTGAAGCTCAAGGTCCACCAGGTCGCCGCGACCGCCCAGCTGCTGAAGGAGGGGGCCACCGTGCCCTTCATCTCGCGCTACCGCAAGGAGGCCACCGGCGAACTCGACGAGGTCCAGGTAACCGCCATCCGCGACCGCCTCGAGCAGATGGCGCAGGTGGACGAGCGCCGCGCCGCCATCGTCGCCTCGCTCAAGGAACGCAACCTGCTCACCGACGCCCTCTCCAACGCCCTCGCGCTCGCTGACACGCTCACGAAGCTCGAGGACATCTACCTGCCCTACCGCCCGAAGAAGCGCACCCGCGCCACCATCGCCAAGGAAAAGGGTCTCGAACCCCTCGCCGAGCTGCTCTGGGCGCAAGATCCCGCCACCGACGCCCTCGCCGCGGCTCAGGCCTACGTCGGCAAGGAATTCACGCTCGACGACGGCAAGAACACCAAGGGCAAGATCGAGAACGCCGAGGAGGCTTTCGCCGGCGCCCGCGACATCCTCGCCGAGCGCATCAGCGACGATGCCACCGCCCGCGAGAAACTGCGCGTCGTCTATCGCGCGCAGGCGACCGTTTCCTCGAAGGTGCTTTACGGCAAGGACACCGATCCCGAGGCCGCGAAGTTCAAGGACTACTTCGACTGGTCCGAGCCGCTCGCCAAGGCCCCGTCGCACCGGGTGCTCGCCATGCGCCGCGGCGAGAAGGAAGGCTTCCTCATTATGCGCATCACGCTGGCCGACGAACTCGCCGCGCTGGCCGAGATCGAGCCGCTGTTCGTGAAGAACAAATCGTCCTGCGGCGAACAGGTGCGCCTCGCCACCGCCGACGCCTGCAAGCGCCTGCTCGGCCCCGCCATCGAGACGGAGATGCGCATCGAGTCGAAGAAGCGCGCCGACGAGGCCGCGATCAAGGTCTTCACCGAGAACCTGCGCGAACTGCTCCTTTCCGCCCCGCTAGGCCAGAAGGCCGTGATGGCCATCGACCCGGGCTTCCGCACCGGCTGCAAGACCGTGCTGCTCGACCGCCAGGGCAAGCTCCTGCACAACGACGTCGTCTTCCCCGACCGCCACGCGGAGGAGGCCAAGGAGAAGCTGCTCGGCTTCGTGAAGTTCTTCAACGTCGAGGCCGTCGCCATCGGCAACGGCACCGCCGGCCGCGAGACCGAGGCCTTCGTGCGCGCGCTCGGCCTCACGCCGCATATCCCGGTCGTCATGGTCAACGAGTCCGGCGCGTCCATCTACTCCGCGAGCGACGTCGCCCGCGAGGAGTTCCCCGACCACGACCTTACCGTGCGCGGCGCCGTCTCCATCGGCCGTCGCCTCATGGATCCGCTGGCCGAACTCGTAAAGCTCGACCCGAAGTCCATCGGCGTCGGCCAATACCAGCACGACGTGGACCAGCCCGCGCTCAAGCGCTCGCTCGACGACACCGTCGTCAGCTCCGTGAACGGCGTGGGTGTCGAACTCAACACCGCCTCGAAACAGCTTCTCAGCTACGTCTCCGGCCTCAACAGCACGACCGCCGCCGCCATCGTCGCCCGCCGCAACGAGAAGGGCGCGTTCAAGACCCGCGCCGAGCTGCTCGACGTGCCGCGCCTCGGACCCAAGGCCTTCGAGCAGGCCGCCGGCTTCCTCCGCATCCGCGATTCCGCCCACCCGCTCGACGGTTCGGCGGTGCATCCGGAGCGTTACCCGCTCGTCGAGAAAATGGCCGCCGACCTCGGCACGAACGTCGCCGAGCTCATGCGCGAGGAGAAGCTGCGCAAGCAGATCAAGCTGGAGCAATACGTCACCGCCGACGTCGGTCTGCCCACGCTCAAGGACATCATGGCCGAGCTGGCCAAGCCGGGCCGCGACCCGCGCCAGAAGTTCGAGGCCTTCAGTTTCCAGGAGGGCGTGAACAAGCCCGAGGACCTCAAGCCGGGCATGAAGCTGCCCGGCATCGTGACGAACGTCACCGCCTTCGGCGCCTTCGTGGACATCGGCGTCCACCAGGACGGACTCGTGCACGTCTCGCAGCTGGCCGACAATTTCGTGAAAGACCCTGCTGAGGTCGTGAAGCCGCAGCAGAAGGTGATGGTCACCGTCACCGAGATCGACCTCGCGCGGAAGCGCATCGCCCTCTCCATGCGCAGCAAGCCGGTGATCGGGCCGAAGGCGCCACTGGGCAATGGAGGCGGTCCCGCGACCGCGGGATCGTCCCGCTTCGGCTCATCCTCTCCGCGGGGTGGGGGCACCCCGCCTCCAGCCCGTCAGCCTGCCGCACCCCAGTCGCTCAACAACGACTGGTTCACCGCCGCGCTGAACAAGAAGAAGTGAGGCTGCCGTTTGTAGGGTCGTCGCTTGCGACGACCTGAGCCCGCGAGGTCGGCCCAAGGGCCGACCCTACATTGCAGAATACCCGGAGGGTCGGTCTCCGCACCGACGGCGACCGGCACGGAGACCGGCCTGCCCGAATGGAGTTCCCATCCACAAGCCAGGCTGCTGGCCCGCATTCTCGATTCTGCAAGTTGGATTTTCATCGCCGATTCCATGCCACGTTTTTCCCGCACATGAGTATTAGTGGTCGTATGCCCCACGACAAAACCACCCCCGTTGACGAATCGAAGTTCATTATCCGCGGCATCCACCTCGACCTCACCGAGGCCCTGCGGAAGATCACGATGGAAAAGGCCGCCCGCCTGCTCCGCCACAACGACCACATCCTGCGCATTCGCCTCGACCTCGAACTCGACAAGACGCGCGGCAGCAAGGACCAGTTCATCGCCAAGGGCCGCATCGAAATCAGCGGACCCGACCTCATCGCCAGCGTGCACAGCGAGGACGCCTACAAGTCCGTGGACCTGCTGGTGGACAAGCTCGACGCCCTGCTCCGCGAACGCCACGGCCGGCGCAAGGACAACCGCAACCACCCGCACGCCGCCGAGCTCGGCGCGCCACTGCCGAAGGTGTGAGTGTAGGGCGGGGTCTCCAGACCCCGCCTTTGGTTTTCTTGTAAGTTCGTCGCTTGCGACGACCTAACCACGCGAGGTCGGCCCAAGGGCCGACCCTACACCGGAAACGCGCCCCTCACCGATACGGCTGGTGCAGTTCGACCGGCTTGGACTTGGCCCGCAGACGCAGGTTGAGCATCTCCACGCCGAAGGCGAAGGCCATCGAGAAGTAGATGTAACCCTTCGGGATATGGTGGCCGAGCGAGTCGCCCACGAGCATCACGCCGATCAAAATCAGGAAGCTCAGCGCGAGCATTTTCAGCGTCGGATGCCGGTTCACGAAATCGCTGATCGCGCCCGCAAAGGCCAGCATCACGCCGAGCGCGATGACCACCGCCGCAATCATGACGCCGAGGCGGTTGGCCATGCCCACCGCCGTGATCACGGAGTCGAGGGAGAAAACGATGTCGAGGAGCAGGATCTGGATGATGGTGCTTTTGAAGGAGGCACCCTTGCCACCGCTTGTCGCGTGGCCGTCGTCCCCTTCCAGCTTTTCGTGAATTTCCATCACGCTCTTGCCGATCAGGAACAGACCGCCGACGAGCAGGATCAGGCTCTTGCCCGTCACGTCCACATTCATCACCGGCAACACGAACAGCACCTTGGTGAGACTCATCACCCACGTGATGCTGCAGAGAAGCAGGATGCGGGTGACCAGCGCCAGCATGAGGCCGGTCTGGCGCGCCTTGGCCTGCTGCTCCTGCGGCAGTTTGCCCGCGAGAATCGAGATGAAGATGATGTTGTCGATGCCGAGCACGATCTCGAGCGCCGTCAGCGTGAAGAGGGAAATCCAAACTTGCGGGTCGGTAAGCCAGTCCATGGGCCGGTAAAGCAGCATATTTGAAGCTCAGGTCAACCCCGCCGGAGCCTGTCCGTCGTAGGCTTGGCGAAAGCGGATCAATGCGCCAGCCGCGGGCCTGTTTCCCAACCGACCAAGATGGGGAGCGGAGGGTCCGCGTCCCTGCGGACCGCCTTTCCAGCCGGCGCGCCGAGACGTGTGCCCTCCCGCTTATTATCCTTCAGGGCACCAACCCGGCGAACGACAGGCCGAACTTGATCCAGAACGGAATGGTGAACACCGCCAGCGCGGTCGTTCCAAGGATGATCTGCACCGCCACCAGCGGTTGCCCGCCGTAGATGCGCGCAACGATCACCGAGATGACCGCCGACGGCATCGCCGCCTGCACAACCAGCACCTGTTTCAGTTCCACCGGCACCGGCGCATAGCGGGCCGCGAGCAGGAAAATCCACGGCAACACCGCCAGCCGCAACAGCCATGCGGTGCCGATCACGCGCGGGTTCAAGAGCTGCTTCGGGTCGTTCAGATGCGGGGCGAAACTGGCGCCGGTCACGAGCAGGCCGAGCGGCACCGCGCACACGGCCAATCCGTGGATGAAGGTCCAAACCACCTCGGGAATGTGCACCCCAAGGCCCGTGAGCTTCACCACCAGCGCCACGCCGAGCGCGAGCAGCGGCATGTTGAGCAGTTTCCGCCAAGCCGAGCGCGGTGACTCGCCGGTGACGATCAGCACCCCCGTCGTCCAAATCGCCGCCTCGACGCCGGCGTTGTGCATGAACAGCCAGGCACGGCTTTCGGGGCCGAAGACCTGGTCCATGATCGGCAGCGGCAGGTAGCCGTAATTCGTCAGGCCGACCGCCAGTGCGAAAGTGCGCAATCCGTGTCCAATCGTCAGCCCAAGCGCCTTGGCCGCATACCAGCCAATCGCCAATGAAACCGAGGTCAGCAGAAAGCCCGCGAGCGGCGGCAGGAGCACATCGCCCGCTCCGCTGACGGTCGCGCGGCGGACGACCGACTCGAAGATCAGCGCGGGCGTGAGCACGCGCACGATGAGATTGAGCAACGTCTCCTCGCCTGCCTCGCTGATCCAGTTCAGGCGCCGCAGCGGCAAGCCGAGCACGATGAGCGCGATCACTGGCGCCACCGCGAGGAACAACTGGCCGTAGGTCATCATGAAGGAGGATAGAGGACCAAAAACGGCGACCAGATAACAACCCCAATTTCCCGCCCAGCATGCAGGCAGGGCGAATCCTCAGGATGGGCCGCGGCTCGTCAGGGACGACTCACCCTACCCACCCGCCATCGCCAGGCCCGCGAGCCGGCCCGTGGTCCAGGCGTTCTGGAAGTTGAACCCGCCGGTGATGCCGTCCACGTCGAGGAACTCGCCGGCGAAGTGCAGGCCGGGCACGAGGCGGCTCTCCATCGTCTTGAAGTCCACCTCGCCGAGCCGCACGCCGCCGCAGGTGACGAACTCGTCCTTGAACGTGCTCTTCCCGTCCACCGCGAACTCCGCCTCGCAGACCTGCGCCGCCAGCGCGCGCAACGCGGCGTTGCCGATGCCGGTCCAGATCGCATCGGGCGCGACGCCAGCCGCGGCCACGAGCTTCTCCCACAGGCGCGACGGCTGACCGAGCGGGCTCCAGGTGGTGATTTGCTTCTTGGGGTTAGCCGCGCGGGCCTGCTCAAGCGCGGCGCGGGCCGTCTCGGCATTGAACTTCGGCGCCCAGTTCACGCGCAGCGTGAACTTGTAGCCGCAATCGCTGAGCGTGCGCGCACCCCAGGCGGAAAGTTTCAAAATGCCCGGACCGCTCAGGCCCCAGTGCGTCACGAGCACCGGCCCACGCTCCCGCAATCCGTCGCTCCGGCTTGCGGCCCTGAGCTTGTCGATGGGTTTTGTCCCGACGACCTCCGTGGCCGCCTCCTCGACCGACACGCCGGCGAGATCGGCCAGACGCGGGTCCTTGATGTTGAAGGTGAACAGCGACGGCACGGGTGGCTCGATCGTGTGTCCGAAGGCCGCGGCGATGGCGAAACCGGCGTTGGACCGGTTGCCGCCCGCCGCGAGCAGCAGCCGGTCGGCGGTGACGGTTTCGCCGGTGACGAGATGCAACTTGAATTTTGGAGGGCTGAGCTCCTGCGAAGCCGTTTCCCCCGGCCTCGCGGGAGCTCGGCCCTCCAAAGCAGCCCCTTTAATCCCGCAGTTCGTGCGGATCACCACCCCGGCCGCGCGCGCGGCACCGAGCAGGCAGTCCACGATCGTCTGCGAGCTGTCGGTGACCGGAAACATGCGGCCGTCCTCCTCGGTCTTGAGCGCGACGCCGCGCGCCTGGAACCACTCGACCGTGTCGCGCGGCTGCCAGCGCGAGAAGGCACCGAGCAGTTCGCGGCCGCCGCGCGGGTAGCGTTTCACGAGTTCGCGCGGCTCAAAGCAGGCATGCGTGACGTTGCAGCGCCCGCCGCCGGACACCTTGACCTTGGCCAGCAGGTGCGCCGTGGCCTCGTAGATCGTGACGGCGCAATCGGGCGACGCCTCCGCCGCCGTGATGGCGGCGAAGAAGCCCGCGGCCCCGCCGCCGACGACTGCGATCTGACGCTTCTGCATGGCGCGAGCGTGCCGGCCGGAGACGGGCTGGGAAGACTAAAGAGGACCCGACCACCCATCCCGCCGCCACCGGGGCGAGGGCGCCCCGGCTCCATCATTCGCGTCGGGCCGGGGTTGTCGCGCGCACGCTCGCTCCGACAATGAACGCTGTTCGCGCCAAAAAATGAAAAGCGCCGCAGCCTACCCCTAGGCTGCGGCGACTGCACACACCACTTGTCTGTCGTGGCGAAAGTTTACTCGCCGGCTTTTTCGCGGCGTTCCTTGCGGCGCTCCATGCCCGGACCACCGCCCTTTTCCATGCGCTCGCGGCCCTTCTCGCGGAACTGGTCGGCCTTGGCCTTCTGCTCGGGCGTGAGGAGCGCATCGCGCTGCGCCTTGTATTTCTCGTGGATCGCCTGGGCCTTCGCGCGGCGGTCTTCTTTGGAGACCGAAGTGTCAGCGCGGAGCGCCTGCATCTCGCTGCGCTCCTGATCGCCGATCGCCTTCATCTTCGCCTTCTGGTCGTCGTTCAAGCCGAGCGCTTCGCCCATGCGGTCACCCATGCGTTCGCGGCGTTCACCGGGAGGCGGGCCATCGGGACGGGCCTGGTCGGCGGCCCGCAGTGCAGGCAGGGAGGAGAGAAGCAACGCGCTGAGCGCGAGGAGGAGAGAGCGGGAGTTTTTCATGGGAGGAATGAGCGGGAGAGTTGTTTCAGGTTACGGGGGAAGAGACGAAGCCTCCCCGTGCAGGTTTCGCGGGCGGACATATTTCTGCGGTGACTTGCGCGCATCCGTGTCCATCTGTGGGTTGCTGAATTTTTCGCCATGAATTTTACCCGCCTCGCCACCCTCGCCCGCCAGGTCGTCGCCGCCGCGCAACGCCGGCTGCCGGCGGAAGTGCGCACCGTGGCGGAGCGCGTGCCGGTCTGCTACGAACCGGTCCCCAACGACGCCATCCTGGACGAAGGCTGGGAACCCGACATCCTCGGGCTCTTCGTCGGACACGAACACGGGGCCGAGCTGCGCTCCGACGAAACCCCGCTGCCGCCCCAGATCCTGCTGTTTCTCGAAAACATCTGGGACTACGCCGAAGACGACGAGGCCATCTACCGCGACGAGGTCCGGCTGACTTATCTGCACGAGCTGGGACACTACCTCGGCTGGGACGAAGACGAGGTGGCGGAGCGGGGGCTGGAGTGAGGACTAAGCAGGGTGCAGCCGCCGGGCGCGCCGCCAAACGCCCGATCACGGACGGCCCGGCGGCCCGTCCCACCCGACGCGGCTTCGGCCGGTCCACGGCCGGCCGTAACTCAGGCTTTCTTTCCCCGGGTGAATGTGTTTAGTGCCGGACAGTAGGTGGGCACTCCGCCGCCCGCCTGCTGTCCATCACCAACCAATGAAGAAGTTTCTCACCGCCGTTCTCAGTCTAGCCGCCCTAGCCGTCAGCCTGTCTGCCGAAGGCACTCTTTCGCGCAAAAGCGTCATCACGCAGATCGATTCCTGCGAGGCCATCCTCCAGGAAATCCAGGGCAACGTCAAAACCGCCATCCCGGCCGAGGTCCTGCGCCGCGCCAAGGGGCTCATCATCGTCAACCAGTTCCAAGGCGGCCTGATCTTCGGCATCAAGGACGGTTACGGCGTGGCCCTCGTGCGCCGCCCCAACGGCAAGTGGTCTGTGCCTGCCTTCCTCAAGGCCGGCGAGTTCAGCTTCGGCCTCCAAGCCGGCGCCAAGGCAATCAACGTTGTCTATGTGCTGATGGACGACAACACCGCGCGCCTGCTCTTCCGCAACCGCCTGAACCTCGGCGCCGACGCCAAGGCCGTGGCCGGCATCCGCGCCGCCGAGCGCGAGGCCGTCACCAAGTATCTGCCCGGCGACGCCAACGTTTACATGTATTCCACGCAGGAAGGCCTCTATGCCGGCGCCACCCTCAAGACCGGCTATCTTTCGCCCAACCAGAAGGCCAACGAACTTTTCTACAACGCCACCCACCGCATGCCCGAGCTGCTCTACAGCGACTGGGTGCAGCCCCCGGCCGAGGCGAAGTTCCTCATGGATTACGTAACCCGCCTGACGCAGTAACCGTCTTATTTTCTCTCTGGTCATCTCGACCCGCCGGCCTGATCCCGGCGGGTTTTATTTTGGCCCGATCGGTCCTTGGAGCCGGGGCGCCCTCGCCCCGGAAACCCTGGTCACAGGCCGCCGCTACAGTTTTTGATCACACGCCCCTTCCGGATCGGCGCTTTGCCCCGGCCCCCTCACACCCGCACGCGACGGCGGAACCACGCGAGGCCGAACAGCACCGGCGCGATCGCCAGCACCGGCATCGCATCAGGCACGGTGTTGCCTCCGGGAGGATTGATAACCGGCTGCTTGGACAGCTCGTAAGCCGTGGCGGTGTCGAACATCCAAGAACTGATGCCCGCGTAGAGCGCCGGGTTGAGATTGCCGCCGAATGCATTGGTGTCGAGGAACGCAATCGCGTTGTCCTGCGGACCGTAGCTCGCCGCCATCGTGCGGCCGAAGCCATTGGCATTGGTCGTGAAGAGTTTGTCGCCATTGCCGCCCGTGATCGCACCGGGCGCGCTCAGCGCAATCTGCGTGTTGGCCGGCAGGAGATCGGACGCCGCGGTGGTCGCGAGCGCCGCGTTGACCCCGTTCCACGTGATAAACGAGTCGCCAAAGAGGCTGAGGAAGGAATTGTCCCAAGTCGTCCAGCTGCCGTGGTCACCGATGAAGAACACCGCACCACCGTCATTGATGAAGTTGAGCAGGTTGTTTCGCTCGGCCGCCGAGAGGCTGTCGCCGCCGAGGCGCGCGTTCACAAAGAGCGCCGCACCGTCGTCGAAGTCGGCGGTGTTGTTGAACGTGGGGATCTCGATCACGTTGCTAGCGCCGAAGGCATTCGTCACCGCGGTGGTGAACTGGCTGGAACCAGCCTTCCCCAGCCCGTTGTTCACCAACGCGGGTGTGTAATAGAGAATCGGGCTGGCAAAGGCCTGCGCCGCGAACGCGACAGCGAGACAGAGAACGGTCGGACGGAGAGTGCGGAGCAGGTGCATGCGTGGTGTGGTCAGGGAGTTGGAAGGCCCTCCAAGATACCAACCGTTTGCATTTTCCGCCATACGTGGAGCCACGTAGCGAAACGCCGGGATACTTTACAGTGCCGGCTGAACCGCCAGCCTCAGCCACGTAGCTCGCGTAGATATCGCGCCAACTCGACGAGCACGCCCTCCGCCACGCGCTCCTGCACCGTGACGCGGTCGGCGCCGGGGACTTCAATCAAGCCGGATAGAACCACGGCTGCTCCGCCATGACGGTGACAGAGCGCCCACCACGCGTGGGGCGTGCGGACCTTTTTCGCCGGCGAAGGCTCGGCGTAGCCGGTTGTGGCCACGCCCAAATCGGCGCCGAACAGCTGACATACGCCGGCGGCCATCTCGACTGCCACGCGTTGCGACACACAATCCACCTTCTTCGCGTGCGCCCGGTTCACGCCGAGCAGTTTCACCTTCTGCTCCAGCGCGTAGGCCGTCACGCCGCCGAGAAAATAGCCCGACGACCCCGAGACCGACGTGATGCGCGCTTGCACCTGTCCTCCCGTGAGGCTCTCCGCTGCAGCCAGGGTCAGTTTGGGCCGGTGCAGGAGGAGTGGCTTGATCTCGGCGGCGGTGCTCATGTCCAGACGTTGGCGCAGGACGACGCGCGGCGCACGCCTGTTTTCGCGTGGGCAAGCCCGGCGGCCTGTGCTTGGCTCCGCGCATGAAAACGACCGCCACGATCTTACTCGCCCTTGTCTCCGTCGCGTCCGCCTTCGCCGACGTTTACAAGCCGGGCGATTCCTTCGAAGCTTTCTCGACCAAGGACCAGCACGAAAAGGCCTACAGCTACGAAGGCGGCGCGCGGCTGGTGATCGTGGCCTTCACGATGAGCCCCGGGAAGGCGGCCAATGCTTTCTTTGAGAAGCAGCCGGCTGGGTTTCTCGACAAACACCACGCGATTTTCATCAGCAACATTTACGGCATGCCAGGCATCGGCCGCGCCTTCGCGCTGCCGAAGATGCGGAAGTATCCGCACCGCATCCTGCTCGCCGACGCCGAGCACTTCCTCGACCGCTACCCGTCGCAGGAGGACAAGCTCACGGTGCTCAGCCTCGACGAGGCCGGCAAGATAAGTGGCATCCGCTTCGTGGACCCCGCCAAGGAGCTGGCCGGGGTCTTTGCTCCAGCGAAGTGAGTCAGCTCACTTCGAGTGCGTGAGGAACCAGTCGTAGATATCCTTGCCCATGTAGGTGCGGATCCACGCATCGTGGTCCATGTCGGCCTCGATGGTGAAACGCACTTCGGGGTGCCCCAGTTTCTCCAGCTCGTTCAGCAGCGGATAAAAATAGCGCGCCTTCACGGCATTGTCGCGGCCGCCGGCGATGACCCACATCGGCATCGGCGGCGTCGTCAAGGCCGGCGCCATGGACGGCAGACCGTAACCCACCACCGGCGCGATGGCGGCGAAACGCCCGGGATGCTTCGACGCGAGATACCACGTGCCGAAGCCGCCGAGGCTGATGCCGGTCAGGTAAACGCGCTTGGGGTCGCCCTTGTATTTGGCCAGCACCTCGTCGAGGTTGGCCATGACGTCGGCAGCCATCGTGTTCCAGCCGCGCGGGCTGTTTTCCACATCCCAGACCGGGACTTCGGACATTTGCCCGTCCAGCGGCTGTTTGCTGCGGGGGAAAAACGGCCGTGGATCCACGCCCTCGGCCCGACGGGACGGAATCTCGGAGCGCTTGCGGTTTTTGATGTAGTCCACCCCGCCCTGGTCCTGCATCGGCATTTGCGGGGAGATGATGACAAACGGCAGGTCGCGCTTCTGGCACCAGGCCTCGAAGAGCGGACCGTGCTTCAGCACATAATCCAGCTCGCCCTTGCCATCGCCGCGCTCGCCGTTGCCGTGCAGAAAGAGGATCACCGGCCACTTGTCGTGCTTTTCAAAATCAGGCGGCAGATACACGAAGTAGTCGCGCTCGGCCTTGAGCGTCGGGCTCTGGTAGGTGACGCGGAGCAGCTGGGGCTGGGACGGGGCGGCGAGGACGGAGGCGGTCAACATGACCGCGAGCAGGAAGGCGAATAGCTTGCGCATGGGATATGGGGTAGGTGCTGGGAAAAGAGGTAGGCAGATTCCGGTTTACTTCAAACCCCGGGAGGCCCGGCGCACCCGCCAGCGTTGGGCCTGCTCCACGATGAAGCCCGCGCAATCCTTGGCCCCACAACGGCACGGATGGTGCCGGGACTCGGCGTAACTGAAGCCGTAATCGTAGGTCAGCTCCTCATCCGGCGCGATATCGCGGAGCGCGACGATCCAGATCCGCCCCCGGCCCATTTGCGCCTCACAGTTTGGCGCGCAGGAGTGGTTGATGTGCCGCGCGGGATTCCACGGCACCTGGCCGTCGATGTCGTGGCGCTTGTTGAGCTCGAAAACATACACACACCCGTCCCCGCCGGCCGCCCGGCGCGCCAGGCGGCGATCCTCGCGCCGCTGCGCCTCGGCCTTCGTGATGCGCTCGCCGACATACTCGATGATGCGGGTGTCCTGCGCGATGAAGTCGCGTGCAAAGATTCCCCATCCGTGCAGGCCCGAGCGACGGCGACAAAGGGTGGCGGGCAGCTTCACCCGCGTCGGACCGCGGCTCATTTCAACTCCAAGCCCACCGGACAATGGTCGCTGCCGTGAACGTCGGCCTCGATCCACGCGCGCTTGAGGCGCGTTTTGAGCGCTGCCGAGGCCATGAAGTAGTCAATGCGCCAGCCGACGTTGTTGGCACGGGCGTTCGCACGATAGGTCCACCAGCTGTAGTGGCCGGGACCCTTCTCGAAATGGCGGAAGGTGTCGATGAACCCGGCGCCGAGGTAGTCGCGGAACCCTGCACGTTCTTCGTCGGAAAATCCGGGATTGCCGACGTTCTCCTTCGGCCGCGCGAGGTCGATCTCCTCGTGGGCAACGTTCAGGTCCCCGCAGAACATCACGGGTTTTTTCTTCTCCAGTTTCTTCGCGTGGGCGAGCAGGGCCTTGTCCCAAGCCTGCCGGAAGCCGAGGCGCGCGAGCTCCGGCTGCGCATTGGGCACATAGACGCCGACGAAATAGCAGTCGTCAAATTCCGCCGTAATGGCGCGACCCTCGGCGTCGTGCTCCGGCGAACCGAGGCCGAGCGTCACACTGAGCGGCTTTTTCCGGCTGAACAGGGCGGTGCCGCTGTAGCCCTTTTTCTGCGCGGCGTTCCAGACCAGCTCGTAGCCCTTGGGCCAGGTCACGCCCTGCACGTCGCCGGCGGTCGCCTTCACCTCCTGCAAGCAGATCACGTCGGCCTTGCTCGCGTTCATCCAGTCCAACAGGCCCTTGCCGAGGGCGGCGCGCACCCCGTTCACGTTCCAGGAAAGCAATTTCATAAGCCGCCACTCCGCGCCAAAGCGCCCACCACGGCAAAGATATTTTCACGCCGCCTGCCTGCCATGGAGGCGGGGTGCCCTCACCCCGCACCGGGGACGAGGGTGTCCCGGCTCCAGCCGCCCCCGTAAGACAAAACCCGCAGTTGTCTTCCCGCTGCCCTCCGTAGAGTCTGCCCGACCGTGAGTTCCTCCTGCTTTCCGCACCTGCCCCTCGGGCGCTCCATTCCGGCCAGTCCGCACGCCGTGTCGTGCAGCCTGCCCACCATGCGCGACGTGCGGGGCTACGAGGAGAAGAACCCCGAGGTCGTGAAGCACCTCACCAACGGCTACCCGCGCTTCGTGGTCCATCCGTTCGCCCGGCAACTGGTGAAACACTTCACCGCGTCCACACCGGCGCTCTACGGCCGGACCCTCTGGCTCACCTCCTCCGCTGCCATGGCCCGCGCCCTGGCCGCGCACCTCACCACCAGCCGCGGCGCCGAACTCTATACCCAGCATGGCCTGTTCGGTGTGTCGCATCCCGAATCGGCCGACACTTACGCCCGCGCCAAGGTGTTTCTCCAGAACATCGGCGGCTTCCTGTCCTCACGCGAGGCCGAGGACCACCTCGTCGCGCTCGGGCTGATCCCCGCGCCCCACCCCGAGGACATCTTCAAGGGCGACGCCCCCGCCGAGATCCGCCGCCAGCTCCGCAACGCGCTGACCGGCGCCGCCGAAGCCGACCTTTTTCTCGCCAACTGCGGCATGAGCGCGGTGCACGCCGCCTTCCGCGCCGTCAATGCGCTGCAGGCCCCGCGCGGCCGCACCATCTGGCTCCAACTCGGCTGGCTCTACCTCGACACGATCGCCATCCTCCAGAAGTTCACACCGCAGCCGGCCGACTATGTTTACGTGCGGGACGTCGCGGACCTCGACGCGCTGCGCCGCATCTTCGCCGCGCACGGCGCGCGCATCGCCGGCGTCGTCACCGAGGTGCCGACCAACCCGCTCATCCAGACGCCCGACCTGCCCGCCATCGCCGCACTCTGCCGCCAGCACGGCGCCCGCTTGCTGGTGGACCCGTCGATGAGCTCGATCTTCGCGCTCGACGTGCTGCCGCACGCCGACCTCGTCATCTGCAGCCTTACCAAATACACGGCCAGCGAGGGCGACCTCACCGCCGGGCTCGCCGCGATCAACCCCGCCAGCCCAGACGCGGCGGCCCTGCGCCCGCTCATCGCCGCGCAGGTCGAGCCGCTCTACGCCCGCGACGCCGCGCGCCTCGCCTGGCAAATCGGCCAGACGAAGGACGTGCTTGCCAAGATCCACGCCGCCACGCCCAAGGTCGTCGCCTTCCTCGAAAAGCACCCCGCCGTGAAGGACGTTTACTGGGCCCTGCAACCCGGCAGCCGCGAGCACTACCTGAAGCTCGCCCGCACCCCCGACGCCACCGGCGGCATGATCACGTTTACGCTGAAAGAACTCGGCGGACTCGAAAAATTCTACGACCGCCTGCGCCTGCCCAAGGGCCCGAGCTTCGGCATGAAGACCACGCTCATCTGCCCCTTCATGTATCTGGCGCACTACGACCTCGTGACCACGCCCGCCGGCCTGGCCGAGCTCGCCGCCAGCAAGCTCGACCCCGACCTGCTGCGCCTCTGCGTCGGCACCGAGCCCGTCGAGGAAATCATCGGCGCCCTCGCCCAAGCGCTGGAGTGATGACCTTATGATTTACGATATATGATTAATGATTTTCCGGCCTTCCGGGCCAAATCGTATATCGTAAATCATAAATCGTAAATGTCCTGCACGCTTGAGCTGAAGGTCATCCCCAACGCCCCGCGCAACGAGATCGCCGGCTGGCTCGGCACGGCGCTCAAGGTCAAGGTCCACGCGCCCGCGCTCGAAGGCCGCGCCAACGACGAGCTGCTTGATTTTCTCGCCGAGACGCTCGGTCTCCCGCGCCGCAGCGTCACCCTCCTGCGCGGCGACAAGTCCCGGCAAAAACTCGTGCGCATCACTGGCCTGGATGCGGCAGGGGTGCAGGCCCGGCTGAAATGCTGAAGCTGTAGGGTCGGCGCGAGCCACGACCCTACTGGTTAGCCTCTCACTCCTTCAACATCGGGTAATCAATGTAACCCTTCGGTCCCGGGGTGTAGAGGTGCTGCTCGTCCACCGGATTCAGCGGAGCATTGAGCAGGAAACGCCGCGGCAGGTCGGGGTTGGCGAGGAAGGGCAGGCCGTAGGCGATGGCGTCACCCAGTCCGCTCTGCACGGCCGCTTCGCCGCTCTCACGGTCGAAGCCGCCGTTGAGGATGAGCGCGCCGCGGTAGTGACGGCGCGCGATGCGGGCGAGTTCCTGCTCGCCGGGGCCATCGTGCCGCGCGTGCCGCAGGTGCAGGAAGGCGGCGCCGCGCTTCTGCAGCTCCTCGGCCACATGGGCCACGAGCGCCGGCGCGTTGCTGTCGTGCATGTCATTGAAGGAAACCAACGGCGAAATGCGCACACCAACCCGGCCGGGGCCGAAGACGTCGATCGCGGCGTCGGTCGCTTCCAGCAGCAGGCGGGCGCGTTTTTCGAGACTGCCGCCGTAGGCGTCGGTGCGGTCGTTCACGCCGTCGCGCAGGAACTGGTCAAGCAGGTAACCGTGTGCGCCGTGCAGCTCGACGGCGTCGAAGCCGGCTTCGCGCGCGTTCTCGGCGCCGCGGTGGAACAGCCCGATGATCCCGGGCAGCTCGTCGGTGCGCAACGGGCGCGGCACCGGGTAGGCCTGCTTGCCCTTCGGCGTGTGAATGGTGTCGTCGCGGATCGCCTTGTTGGAGGAGGAGACGGGCTGGACGCCGTTGTTCAGATCGTGGTGCGAGGCGCGGCCCGGGTGCCAGAGCTGGAGCGCGATGCGGCCGCCGGCAGCGTGCACGGCGGTCGTGACCTTGCGCCAACCCTCGACCTGCGCGGGGCCGTAGATGCCCGGTTCCCAGCCGAAGGCGCGCGCATCCTCCGCCACCATCGTGGCCTCCGCGATGAGGAGGCCGGCGCTGGCGCGCTGGCGGTAATGCTCGGCGATCAGGTCGGTCGCCACGTGCTGCTGGTCCGCGCGCACACGGGTCAGGGGCGCCATCAGGACGCGGTTGGGCAGCGACAGGGTGCCGACGGTGAAAGGAGTCAAAAGCTTCATGGGCGCGCACTATGCCCAGACCCGGCCATTTCGCCAGCGACGGCCTTCACCCTAATACCGGTTCTTCAGGCCGCCATTAGCGGACACTCGTCACGGTCCGCCGGCGATGGGCAGCTCGAACCAGAACACCGAGCCGCCCCCCGGCGGGAAGTCGGCACCCACGCGGCCGCCGTCGGACTCGATCAGCTGCTTCACGATCGAGAGCCCGAGGCCAGTGCTTTCCTCGCCCGCGGTCGGCCGGTTGCTGAGCTTCGCATACTCGGTGAACAGCTGGTCGCGTTCCGCCGCCGGCACGCCGGGGCCGTTGTCGGTCACGGCGCAACGCACACGGAAGTCGTCCGCCGAGGTGTGCACCGTGATGCGTCCGCCCGGGGCGAGGAACTTGATGGCGTTGCTGAAATAGTTGGTGAAGGCCTGGTAGGCGTAACCGGGGTCGCCGTGCACGGGCGGCAGGCCCTCGCCGAGCTCGAATTCCACCGTGAGCTGCTTGCGCTCGCAGGCCGGCTCGTTCTGTGCGGCGACGGCCGTGGCGATCAGGTTGAGGTCGGTGCGGCCGGGCTGGCCCCGCGTCTCCGTGCCGGTCCGCTGGCCGCTAAGGAAGGTGTCGATGATGCGCCGGATCTGGCGCGCGGAGTTGTCGATGTTTTCGAAATATTCGGCGAGCGGGCCGGAGGCGCCCTTGCGGCGCGCCATCTCGCCCGACATCAGGATCAGGCAGAGCGGATTGCGCAGGTCGTGCGCGGCGATGGACATGAAGCGCTGCTTGAGGGCGAGTTCGCGCTCCAGCTCGCGGCGCAGGCGCCGGAGCGTCATGTGCGCCTGGATGCGGGCCAGCGCCTCCTCGTGCTGGATCGGCTTGGTGATGTAGTCCACCGCCCCGGCGGTGAAGGCCTTCACCTTCTCCGCGGTTTCGTGCAGCGCGGTCATGAAGATGACGGGGATGTCGCGCGTGTCGGAGCGGGCCTTGAGGCGGCGGCAGGTTTCGTAGCCGTCGATGCCGGGCATCATCACGTCGAGCAGGATCAAGTCGGGCAGGATGCGCGTCGTCTGCTCAAGCGCGTCCTCGCCATCCTCTGCGACGAGCAGCTGGTGGCCGGTGCCGGCGAGGGCATCAACCAGCACGCTGATGTTGGCGGGAGTGTCGTCGACGATGAGAATGGTTTCGGGCATGTCGGAAAGGGGCGGTCGGTGGCGTCAGGGCTTCGGCGTGTCGGGCGCGGTCGCCCCGGAACGGTAACGCCCGACGAACTGGCGGATGGCCTTCATCTTAAAGCGGGCGGCCAGGCCGGTGATCGCCTGGGCAAACGGCGCGAAACGCGCGTCGCGCTCCGCGAGTTTCTGCGCGTAGGTGCGCACGGCCACAACGTCGCCCTTGCTGGCCAGTTCGTGGATGGCCTCGACGTCGGCGGCGTCGGGCGCCAGTTCCATGCCCGGAAAGGGCGAGAGTGTTTCCGAGGCGGTCGGGTCCACATACTCCCAAGTCAGGCCGAGCAGGCGCTCGATCGTGCCGAGCAGCTGGGCCTCGCGCAGGGGCTTGGGCAGGAAATCCTCGCAACCGGCGTCGAGGCAGGCCTGGCGGTCGCTGTCGAAGGCGCTCGCCGACATGCCGATGATGCGCGTGGTGCCGGCCGGCAAAATCTCGCGGATGGCCCGCGCCGCGGCGAAGCCGTCGAGGCGCGGCATCTTCAGGTCGAGGGCGATGAGGTCGGGCCGCCATTCGCGGGCCTGTTCCAGCGCGGCGGCGCCGTCGGGTGCGCTGCGCACCTCGAAGCCAAGCGGTTCCAGCAGGTCGTGCAGCAGGTCGCGGTTGGGCGCATGGTCGTCGGCCACCAGCACCTTGCGGCGCGGGCCGGCGTAGCCCTTGACGCGGCCCACGGAGACCGCCACCGGCGCGGCCTGCCCGGCCTCGCCGGCCGGCAGCGGGATGTCGAAGAAGAACCGGCTGCCCCAGCCCGACCGCGTCTCGACCGAGAGGCGGCCGCCCATCTGCTCCACGATACCGCGGCTGACGTTGAGCCCGAGACCGGTGCCCTCGGCGTGGTGGGTGGGGTCGCCGATCTGCGCGAAGGGCTCGAACAGCCGCCCCTGGTCCGCGGGCGAGATGCCCGGACCGGTGTCGCTGACCGAGAAACGCACCAAACCGCCGGCGCGCTCGACCGTGAAGATCACGCTGCCGCGCTGGGTGAACTTGATGGCGTTGCCGAGGAGGTTGTAGCACACCTGCCGCAGCCGCTGGACGTCACCGCGCACGATCCGCGGCAGGGCGCCCGACAGCGTCGTCTCGAGCAGCAGGCTCTTGTCGCGGGCGCGCGGCTGGAAGAATCCGCTCACGCCGCGCACGAAATCGGGCAAATCGAAGTCCACCGGGTGCAGCTCGAAGCGGCGTGCCTCGATCTTGGCCAGGTCGAGCACGTCATTGATCAGCGCCAGCAGGTGCTCGCCCGACTGGTGGATCACGTCCACGCCGGCGCGCTGCTGGTCGTTGAGCGCCGCGTCGCGGCGCAGGATCTGGGTGTAACCGAGGATGCCGTTGAGCGGCGTGCGCAGCTCATGGCTCATGCTGGCGAGGAACTGCGACTTGGCGCGGTTCGCGGTGTCGGCGGCATCGCGCGCCTCGCGCAGAACGCGGGCGTGCTCGTGGACGGCCGTGATGTCGATGGCCACGCCCTCGAAGTGGCTGATCTCGCCTGCGGCGTTGCGAACCACGCGGATGGACTCGCTCAGGCGGATCACCGTGCCGTCGGCGCGGCGGACGTCGGACTCGAAATCCGCGATGGCGTCGCGGCCCTGGATGAGCTCCATGAACTGCGCGCGCCGGGCCGGGTCCACGTAGATCTGGTGACCGATGTCGTTGACCGAGGCGATGAGGTTAGCGACCGAGTCGTAGCCGAGCAACTGGGCGAGCGCGCGGTTGGCGCGCAGGAAACGCCCGTCTGGGGTGCTCTGGTAGAGGCCCTCGACGGCGTTCTCGAAAATGCCACGGTATTGCTGCTCGGCGCGACGCATCGCCTCGTCGGCCTGGCGGCGCTGCACGGCAAGCGCGGCCTGGTCGGCCACGAACATCAGCAGGCGCAGTTCCTCGGCGCCGTAGGCGATGGCATTGTCGTAGTCCTGCAGCGCGATCACGCCGGCCGCCTGCCCGCCGATGATCAGCGGCGCGCCGAGGCGCTGGGCGGCGGGCCGGTCGAGCGGCTGGTAAGGCCCCAACACCGAGAGGGTGGCGTGCAGTTCCGGCGCGCTCATCATGGCAGGGCGGCCGGTGCGCAGGATGTGCTCGGTGAACCCGTTGCCCGGGCGGCGCGGAGGCGCCTCGGACACGACCTCGTCCACGAAATACGGGAACGTGATCAGGCTGTGGTCGGGGCTGCAGAGCGCGACGTAGAAGTTCCGCGCGGGCATCAGCGTGCCGATGATGCGGTGCAGCTCGGCGAACAGCGCGTCGAGGCTGCCGCCCGAGAGCACCGCCTGCGAAATGCGGTAGGTCGCCTCCTGCACGCGCTCGCGGCGGCGTCGCTCGGTCAGGTCGATGGCGGTGATGAGCATGCAGCGCCGGCCGCGCATCTCGAAGGCGTCGGCGTTGACCAGCACGTAGCGCGGCTCGCCGACCTTGGGCCGGAACATGGCCTCGAGGTCGCGCACGGCGCCGGTTTCCTTCAATCGGGTGATGAGCGCAACGCGCTCGTTGGGGTTGGCCCACAGCCCGAGGTCCAGCGACGTGCTGCCGATGACCTCCTCGCGCGAATAGCCGGAGGCCTCGAGGAAGGCGTGGTTGGCCTCGATGATGCGGCCGTCCTCCAGGCTGGCCAGCGCCATGCGGGCGGGGCTCGCGTGGAAGGATTTTGCGAAATACTCCTCCGACTCGCGGCGGACCGCCTCGGCGTCGTAGCGGCGCAACGCGGTCGCGATCTGGGTGGCGACGAAGCCAAAGAACGGCACGTCCTCTTCGCGGTAGGCGTTCTCGTTCTGGTAATCCTGCACGACCACGGCGCCGACGGCCTCGTCGCCGTGCAGGAGCGGGGCGCCCAGCCAGACCTTGCACCAGTCGTAACGCGGGGCGTAGCCGGTTTGCTCCTTGAACGCCGCCATCGCGCTGCCGCGCAGCAGCAGCGGCTGGCGCGTGCGGATGACGTAATCGGCCAGGTAGTTCGCGTGCGGCCGCGGGGCCCGCGGCGCGGTGATCTCGTCCACGAAGACCGGGAACGAGACCTCGGTGTGGTCGCGGTTAAGCAGGGCCACGAAGAAATTCTTCGCCGGCATGAGCTCGGCGATGATGCGATGGATGCGTTCCAGCAGCGTGCGCAGGTCGGGCGCGTCGCCGGCCGCGGCGGCGAGCCGGTAGAGCGCAGTCTGCTCGCGCTCGCGCTGGCGCCGCTCGGTGACGTCGAGCGCCACGACGACGCCGCAGCGTTCGCCCTCGATGGTGACTAGCTCGGCGTTGAGCATCACGTCGCGCTCGCGGCCGTGGTGGTTGCGGAAGCGGGCCTCGTAGTCCTTCACCCGGCCCGTCGTCTGCAGGAGCCGGCGGTATTCCACGCGCCGGGAGTCGTCCACCCAGATGCCGAGGTCGAGGATGGGGCGGCCGATGGCGTTCTCTCGGGTCAGGCCGGCGCCTTCGAGAAAGGCCGGGTTGGCATCGAGCAGCGCGCCGTCGGCCAGCCGCGTGATCGCCATCATCGCCGGGCTGGCGAGAAAGGCGCTGCGCAGGTAGTCGCCGGCTTGGGCGGAGACTGGACGGGGATCGGCCATGGCGGGAGTGCGCCGAGACATGGCGGGCGGCGGGAGAGCAGGCAATGCCGGACTGGTTGCGGAAAATCAAACGGAGCCGGGCGGCGGTGCGATCACCGCCGGTCCCGGCCCCGGTTACGATTGCCGCCCGGCGTGGCGGGCGGCGGTGTTAGAATCAGTGGCTGGAGACCGGCTTCATCGCCGGCGCGGCGCCGAGCGACTTCAGGTAGGCGACCATGGCGCGCGCGTCTTCCGCGTTGACGCGATAGGCCGGCATCGGCGGGCGCGGCATCGTGCCGTCGGGGCGAATGCCTTCCATGAGGAACTTGACGGCCTGCGCCTCGGTCATCGAGGGCAGCCCGGCGATCGGCGGGGCGACCGGCGCCCAGACGGGCATCGGCACGGCCGGCGTGAAGCCGATGGGCGCGCCACCCAGCCATTGGGCGGTGACGAACTCGCCCCTCTCGTTGCGGGGCGAATGGCAGTCGGCGCAGAGGCCGATGCTCTCGACGAGGTAGCGACCGCGGGCCAGGAGCGCCGGCGAGGAGGAATTTTCGGTGGCGGGGAGCGGGATGGTGGTGACGATGCCGAGGAGGAGGGTGAGCAGACGGGTTTTCATGGTTGGATCAGGTAAGAAGGGAAAGGGTGAGGAGCGCGGAGGTGGCGACGCCCTGCACGAGCGTCAGGGCGCAAACCCAGCGCGGGAGCGGAAGCGGGGCGGGCAGGTCGTTCATGACGGAGGCGTCGGACGGCGGATGGTTCAGGCAACGCGGTGCTGCTGGGCGGCACCGTCGCGGGCGCCGGCCTTCATCGTCTCGGCGAGCGTCCAATACGTCTTGGCCCAGGCGGCCTGCATGTCGGGGGTGAAGGCGGCTCCAAGGCCACGGCCGAGCGTCCACAGCAGGGCCTCGCCGACGGTCTCGTAGTGATCATCGCAGACCTTGTAGCCGGCGTGGCGCAGGCCGAGCTGCCGGACCATGGGCACCAACTGGTCGAGCCGGTCGAGGCCCGCGACGGCCATGCCGAGCATCTGCATGAGCTTGCGGCCCTGCTCGGCCATGTCGCTGTGGAACAGGTGGCGCAGCGAGGGATCGAGCTCGAAGAGGCGCGCGTAGAAGAGCGAGGCGGCCTGGTCGGCGATCGGCGCGACCTTGCGGAAGGAGTCCTTGACGAGGGTGATTTCGGCGGAAGTCATGGCGGGAGGGGGCGGGTGGTTGCGCTTACTTGCGGCGCTTTTCCATCCGGAGAGGGAAGGCGACCGTCATAGTGATGAGAAACATCGCGAGGAAGATGCTGCCGCTTTCGGCCGGGAGAGTGAGAAGGAAGGTGGGAAGATTCATGATGCCGTGAGTATGCCCGGAAACGCCCCGGTGCGGTATGGGCCGGGAGGGGGTGGCCGATCGGCTAGGCCACACGGCCTGCTTTACAACGTGTCTCCCGCCGCCAAGCTCCGGACCGTGGAAAAAATCCTCGTCATCGACGACGACCCCAAGATCCGGAAGCAGACCTGCGCGCTGCTCCAGACCGAGGGCTATGCGACGATCGAAGCGCGCAACGGTCGCGAGGGCATCACCCTCGCCCGCTCCGAGAAACCCACCCTGGTGCTCTGCGACATCACCATGCCGGAGATGAACGGCCACCGCGTGGTCGAAACCCTCCGCCAAGACCCTGCCACCGCCCACCTTCCCTTCATTTTCCTGACCGGCTGGAGCGAAAAGAGCGACCAGCGCACCGGCATGAACCTCGGCGCGGACGACTACCTCGTGAAGCCGGTCGAGCCCCTCGACCTGCTGGGCGCCGTCCAAGCTCGCCTGCGCCGTCGCCAGCAGACCACCGGCTCCACCCGCGCGGCCTCGGCCGCCGATGCCACCCCCGGCGCCATCGAGCGCGCGCTCGGCCTGACGGCCCGCGAGGCCGAGATCCTCTCCTGGGTCGTGCAGGGCAAGACCAACCCCGAAATCGGCACCATCCTCGGCATTCAGCTCACGACCGTTAAAAAGCACCTCGAGAGCGTCTTCACGAAGCTCGGCGTCGAGAACCGCACCGCCGCCGTCACCCTGGCACTGGAGAAGGTCACGCCGGCCTCCTAAGCGGCTCGCGCACGTCCTCAGACGGCCGCTCGCGTGAGCGTCCGGAAGCGCCACGCCAGCAACACCGCTGCGCAGGCCAGCCCGCTCGCCAATCCCGCCCAGACGCCGATCGCGCCGAGCCGCGTGTGGAAGGCCAGGAGATAGGCCAGCGGCAGTGAGATCACCCAGTAGGCGATGAACGTGATCACCGTCGGCACTTTCACGTCGGTCAGGCCGCGCAGCGCGCCCGCCGCCACAACCTGTCCACCATCGAAAAGCTGGAAGATCGCCGCGACCACGAGGAGCTGCGCCGCGAGCGCCACGACCGCCGGGTCCGGCGTGAAACCCCGCGCAAGCACCGTGCCGCCCAGCGCGAAGACGAGCGCGAAGGTCACCATGAGCAGGCTGGCCAGACCCAGCGACCCGAAGCCGATGGGCCGCAGCGCCGCGAGCCGGCCCTCGCCCCGCGTCTTGCTGATGCGGATGCTCGTGGCCATGGACAGCCCGAGCGGGAACATGAAGGTGAACGCCGCGCAGCTGAGCGCGACCTGGTGCGCCGCCAGCGCCGTCGCGCCCAACCAGCCCATCATCAGCATCGCGGCGGAAAAGGCCCCGCACTCGAAGAGCAGGCTGCCCGCGGCGGGCACACCCATGTGCAACATCTCGCGGAAGCGCGCCCGCTCCCAGCCGCCGGTCGCCGCGCGCTCTCGACGCAGCCAGAAGGCGATCGTCGCCACGGCCAGGATGCGCACGGTGAGCGTGGCCACGCCCGCGCCGGTTAACCCCAGCGCCGGCAGGCCCCAGTGGCCCCAGATCAGCACCCAGTTGAACAGCGCGTTCAACGCCACGTCCACCAGCATGATCGTGGTGCCCACCCACGGCCGGCCGAGCGCGTCGAGATACTGGCGCTGCACCTGGAAATAGAACACCGGGATCAGCGAAACCGCGTAGAGCAGGTAGAACGGTTTCACCACGGCGACGACTTCCGGCGGCTGGCCGAACCGGTGCAGCCAAGGCGCGAGCGCCGCCATGAGCACGGCACAGCCCGTGCCCGAGACCAACGCCAGCGCCTTGCCGTGCTTCAGCCACGCCGCGCAACCGGCGTCATTGCCCGCGCCGTGGTCGCGCGCCGTGAATACGCCCACCGGGATCAGCAGCCCGATGCCCATGACGTAGAAGAGACCGAACACGCCGCCGGAAAACGCCGACGCCGCCAGCTCCACCGTGCCCACGCGGCCGATCATCGCCGCATCCGTGAGCCCGATCAGCATCTGGCTCACCTGCGCCACGATCATGGGCAGGGCCAGCGCGAGCGTCAGCCGGAGTTCTTTCAGCACGGTTTGCATGGAGAGAGGAGAGGTCACCATGAACCCGCCGAAAGACAGCTTTAATTTCGCCGCCCGGCCGGGGCTGACCAGCGCAGTGCAGTCCGGGGCGGGGCACAACAGATCGGATGTCGCATTCTGTCCCGTCTGTGTGGGAGCGAGCTTGCTCGCGACACGAACCCGTCGCGAGCAAGCTCGCTCCCACAGGATAGCACCGCCCCTGTGCTTCCCTTTCGTGTGTTCCGTGTATTTGCTTCGCCATCTCCGCCAAACCTCCGTCGTGGTGACTCCTCCGCTGCATGACCCTTGCCGCCCTCGCCCTCGTCCTCGTCGCCGCGTTCATCCACGCGTCGTGGAACTACGCGGCCAAGCGCTCCGCGGGCGGCCTGCCCTTCGTGTGGGTTTCCAGCACCTTTGCCCTCGCGCTCTACGGGGTGGCCGGGGTCGCCTACTGGCTTTGGCAGCGTCCGGTCCTGCCCGCGAACCTCTGGTGGGTGGTCGCGGGCAGCGGCGCGCTCAAAACGGTCTATTCCCTCCTGCTGCAACGCGCCTACCGCCATGGTGACTTCTCGCTCGTCTATCCGCTCACCCGCGGCACCGCGCCCCTGCTGGCCACCGTCGGCGCCATCGTGCTCTTTGGTGAGCGCCCCACCCCGCTCGCCCTCGCCGGTGGCGGCTTGATCATCGCCTGTGTGTTCCTGCTCACGGGCGGACCCGGTTTGCTGAAAGCGGACCGCGCGCACCTGCGCCAGGGGATTCTCTACGGCCTGGCCTGCGCCACCTGTGTCGGCATCTACACCGTCTGGGACCAACGCGCCGTAGCCCACTTGCACCTGCCGCCGATTCTTTACGACGGCGGCACTCAGCTCGTGCTCTTCACCATTCTCACGCCCTTCGCCTGGCAGCGCCGCGCGGAAGTCGCCGCCGCCTGGCGCGACCACCGCGGCAAGGCCGCCATCGTGGGCCTGCTCAGCCCCGTTGCCTACGTGCTCATCCTCTACGCCATGAGCTTCACGCCGGTGAGCTACATCGCACCGGCGCGCGAGATCAGCATCGTCATCGGCGCGTTCTTCGGCGCGAAACTCCTCAATGAGTCCGACGCTCCGCGCCGCCTCCTCGCCGCCGCGGGCATGGCCGCGGGTATCATCGCGCTGGCACTCGGGTAGGCCCGCGGATTACCGCGATTTTGCGGAATGGTTCCGATTTTACCCCGGGTAAAATTTCCGTCAGCTCCGGCCGAAACGGAAACGCATTGGCGAGACATGAGTCTGTCGGGACGAACCCTCAACCCAAGGAGTGTCCATCATGAAGAAGACCATCCACGCAGTCGTGTTCGTTTCCTCGATCGTTATGTCCGGTTCGCTGGCTTCCGGCCAGGCGCTGAACGGCGCCGCCAACGCCGCCGCGAACGCCGCCACCCGGGTGCACACCCCCACCTTGCCGCCCCCGGCGGTGCAGGCCGGGGCAGTCGCCCGGAGCGCCACGCAGGCGGGAACCAGCGCCACCGCGGCGGTGCCGCGCGCACCCTTGGTGCCGCCGGCCAACCCGCAGGCCTCGGCTCATGCCTCCGTGAACTCCGCCGTCAGCGCGGGCATCCCGGCCTCCGCCAACGCCGGTGCGGGCGGCTCGGCCAACGCCTCGGCCGCGGGACAGAGCCGCGGTCTCGCGATCGGGCAGAGCGTCTCGCAGGAGGCAACCGTTGCCCTCGACACCGCCGAGGCCGTGCGCCTGATCCGTGAAGCCGCCTTTGCCGCGCGCGACACGGTCAGCGCCGAGATCGAGGCCAAGGTTGACACCTCGGTCCGAATCCTCGCGCGGACGGAGGCCCGGGCGGAGAAGGCGGGCGAGAAATCGCGCGCCGCCTTCGCCAAGGCGCTCGTTGAGGTTCGCGCCCGCGAAAAGGCGCTCCGCGCCGAACTGCGCGAATCCGTGAAGGCCGCCAACGAGTCCACGTGGGGTTCGGTGCAGTCCGAACTCGCCAAGAACTACGGCGACTACGCCAAGGCGGTCGCCCACGCCGAAGCCACGCTCGAAACCGACGCCGGCAAGTAAGCCGCGCTTCGTTCCGAACAAACACACCGCGCTCCCGGTCGGCCGGGGGCGCGGTGCTCACCTCCACCCTGCCACCTTGCACCCCGGCCATGAATCCCCGTTCCCTAATCCTCTTCGCTACCCTCGCCCTTCTGCCCGGTTTCGCGTTCGCCGATTCCACCCCCGTCACTACCGACTCGCCCGGTGCGTTCACGCTGGGCACGGGCTTTGATTTCAGCCGTGGCGACTACGGCCTCGCTGCGGACACCGAGGTCCTCTCCGTCCCGCTCACGCTCGGCTACGAACAGGGCGCCTGGCTCCTCGAGGTCCGCGTGCCCTGGCTCCGCATCGAGGGCCCGGCCACGGTCGTCGCCGGCGGCGGCAGTCCGACCCGTCCGACCGCCGCGGCGGAATCCGGCCTCGGCGACATCACCCTCTCCGCCACCTATCGGCTCGGCGCCGTCTTCGGCGAATGGAATGCCGCCACGACCCTCCGCGCCAAGCTCCCCACCGGCAGCGAGTCCCGCGGCCTCGGCACGGGTGAAGCCGATTTCTCCGGCCAACTCGACTTCTACCGCAGCTTCGGCTCCGTCACGCCGTTCATGTCCCTCGGCTACTCCACGCTCGGCGACAGCAGCCTCTACCAACTGGAGGACGGACCCTACGCGAGCGGCGGCGCGCATTTTCGCACCAGCGACCGCACGATCATCACCGCCGCCTACAGCTGGCGGCACCGCTTCATCGCCGGTGGCGACCATGGCAGCGACGCCCTGCTCGCGCTCAATCACGACCTCAGCCCGCGCTGGCGTGTGATGGCCTACGCACTCAAGGGCTTCAGCGACGCGAGCCCGGATGTCGGCGGCGGCCTGCAGCTCACCTGCCGTTTCTGAGTCAATCGCCCACCTGCGGCGGTTTGGACCCGAACGCGCGCAACTCCACGCCCTGGGGGCAGCGTGCCGCATCGGTGGTGAACTGGCTGCCGCAGCGCGGGCAATATCGGCAACTGGCGGGGCCGTCGGCGCGCGGCGCCACAAAGAGCTCGGCCTCGTTCAACCCCGCCTGCTTCAGTAGCGGGGCAAGACGCCGGGCCAGCTCCGCGCGATGCCAGGTAGCGATGGCTTTCGCCAGCGGCGAATCATCGGCGTCGCCGATCGGCCAGCGCAAATCGCCCAAGGTCTGGAATGCCAGCCCGGCGATCTCCTTCTTGCGCGCAAAGGCCAGCGCGAAGGCCAGCGGGTGCTGCACCGGAAACCAGCCCTCACCCGCCAGCGCGCGCAGCCGCAACGCCTGCGGCGGCAGCAGGGCCGCGCTGAAGAGCGCGATGGTGCGCTTGTCGTCACCGGGCACCTTGAGGCGCCGCACGGTCAGCCAAGTGGACACCAGCGCGGCCAGGTGCAGCAGCACCAGATAACCGGCCACGAGCGGCAGCGCGCGCGCCACCCGGTCGGCCTGCACCGGCGACAGGCGGCTGGCCCCGTCGGCCAGCAGGTAAACGGTGATCACGACGGCCAGCACGAGGAAGAGCGCGTTCAACACCACCGGCGTCAGCGTGCGGCCGGTCAGCACGCGGGCGCGCCGCCGCAGGTGCGCGGGCCGGAGCCAGCGTTGCAGCCACCAGCCGAGGCGCGGCGTGCGCACCGCTTCGGGCATCCGCGCGAGACCGAGGATCTGCGAGGCGCGCAGATGACCGGTGTCTCGGCAGAAGCGCGCGCCGTTGACCGTGATCCAGCCGCCCTGCACGCCGGTCGCGCGCACCTCGTCCCACGTCCAGGCCGTCGCTCGCAAGGGCGTCTCCGCCGGCCGCCCGGCGCTGCCCGCGGGCCGGTTGCAAATGCCGGCGGGCGAAAGCGTGAACGGCAGGTCGTCCGCCACCGCGCGCCAGCCGGCGGGCGACCAGCCCGGCGCAAGGAGGCGCCCGAAGGCGAGGCGCGCGCGCCGGCCGAAGCCGGTCACGCTGAAGCGCGCCACCGGCGGCAGCTTGATTCCGTCCACGAGCCAGAGTGCCCAGAAGACCAACAGCACTGAAGCCCACTCCGTCATGCCAAGGCCGCGGGCGGGATCAGGCCGAGGGCTCGTCGGGACGGGCGCCGGTCAGCTTGTTGAAAAGCTTCTTGATGCCGACCCCGACCGCCACGAGGGCGGCGACGACGGCCTTCCACGCCTTGCCAAAGAAAGCGCCGAACTGCGCCAGCCAACCGAGCTTGGCCGCCGCCGCCACGCCACCGCCGAGCACGAGCGCGGCGAGGCCGTATTGCGCGACCTTGTCGCCCGCCTTGAACTCGGCGTATTTCTGCCCGGCCACGTAGTTGAAGCCGCCGGCCAACAGCTGGTCGGCCTCGATCTCGGCCTGCTTGAACACGGCCGCATCGCTCACGAGCGTGACGTTCATCACGCCGCCGCGCCCGAGCAGGCGGATGCTGCCGTTGATCCACACTTCCTTGAACTGGTCCTGCGACGACGTGAGGTTGATGGCCCACTTGAGATTGTTCGTCTTCGGGTCGTAGTGCGGCGCGGTGGCCCAGCCCTTCAGGCGCATCTCGTCCCAACCGCGCTCCTTGCGCGCCTCGTTGGCGGCCTCCTGGTTCTCGGTCATGGAGGACATGAGCTTGTCGGCGTTGAGCTTGTCCTTGTCGTCGTCCTTCACGTAGCCGATGTCGTCGTAGTCAAAGAAGAGCGTCCAGTCGTGCGGCGCGAGCACCACGCCGACCTCGTTGCCGCCGCGGGAATTCCGCGTGAGTTCGTAGAAGCGGTCGAGCGAGTCGGGCCCGACAAACGAAAAACCCTCGGGCAGCTTGAGTTCGGCGGTCTTGCCGAGCGGCACGGTGGCGGGGCCGTTGACGAGCTTCACGCCCGCGCGGGCGAGAGCCTCTTCGCGGGTGTGCGGACGGGGTCCATTGGCCGTGGCGGGTGCCTCGGAGGCCGGGGCGGCGGGCGCAGGTTTGTCCTCGGCGAAGGCCAGGACGGAGCACAGGGCGGACAGGAACAAGCAGCGAAGCATCATGGGGAGGGAGGTTGAGGTGGGGCCCGTGCCCCGGGTTATTCCGCAACGCCGGAACCCGGTCAAGCGGCGCTTGGCCGCATGACGCATCCGACCCACCCACGCACGACGGACCAAATTCTACTGGCTGCCCCGCGGGAAGCGTGCGAATAAACCGCATGCGTCGCTCCAAGGAAATCATGGTTTTGCTCGCGCTGCTCGTCGGCGCCATGGGGTTTGTCCTCTGGTATGTCGTTGATCGCCGGGCGAAAAACCGCGCCGCGCCGCCGCCAGCGGCCACGCGCACGCTGGCGCCCGAGCCGCCGGCGACCGGCCCGCAGACCGTGCTGCCGCCGAAGCAGGACGTCACCCTCGACGCGACCACCGAGCGCAAGACCGTGGATTTCTCCAGCGGCCAGCCCGTCGTGAAGGACTCGGACGCGGACCGCGCCGCGATTGACGAGGCGATGAAGGACATCGCCGCCGCCTCCAAGGAGGTCACGTTCGAGCCCACCCCGGCGCCGAAGTCCGCCCCGCCCGCCAAGAAGCCATGAGCAACACCGCGACCGCGCTTTCGAGCAGCTTCGCGCTGCCGGTGGTGTTCGATCTCGGCGCCACCTTCGCGTTTGCCCTCACCGGCGCGCTCGCGGCGATCAAGCGGAATTACGACATCGTCGGCGTGCTCGCGCTGGCCCTCGTCACCGGACTCGGCGGCGGCCTGATCCGCGACGGGTTATTCCTTGCGCAGGGGCCCACGCCGCTGCTCACCAACCCGCATTACCTCGAGGCCGTGGTGCTGGCCGCGCTCTGCGGCGTGTTTTTCGGCAACCGCATCCACCGTTTCGCGCGCCTGATCCCGATCGTGGATGCGCTCGGGCTCGGTGCCTACGCGGCGTTCGGCGTGCAGAAATCCCTGCTCGCGGGCCTCGCTGCGCCCGCCGCCATCCTCGTGGGGCTCGTCAATGCCGTGGGCGGCGGCGTGCTGCGCGACCTGCTCTGCCGCGAGGAGCCGCTCGTGTTCAAGCCCGGCCAGTTCTACTTCCTCATCGCCTTGGGCGGCGCCGTGATCTTCCTCTTCGGCACGACCATCCTCGGCTGGTCCGCCAACCAGTCCGCCGTCGCCGCCGTCGCGCTCACCTTCGTGCTGCGAACCCTCACGATCACGTTCAACTGGCGCACCGCACCCGTCTCGTCCGGCAGTATCTTCGAAAACGACGACCCGCCCGTGCCGCCGAAACCCTGATCGCGCCTCCCTCAGGTTGCAGGTTTCAAGTCTCAGCCTTCCTCTTCCCCCGCCATGCCCCGTTGTGTCCTCGCCCTCGACCAAGGCACGACCTCGTCGCGTGCCATCGCCTTCGACCGGCGCGGCCGCGCCCTCGGGTCCGCGCAGCAGGAATTCACGCAGCATTTCCCCGCCCCGGGCTGGGTCGAACACGACCCGCGCGATCTCTGGGAATCCACCCGCCGCACCGCCCTCGCCGCCCTCGCCGAGGCCAACCTCACCGCGCGTGACGTCGCGGCGCTCGGCCTCACCAACCAGCGCGAAACCACCCTCCTCTGGGACCGCCGCACCGGCCGCCCGCTCCACCGCGCCATCGTCTGGCAGGATCGCCGCACCGCCGGCCTCTGCGCCAAGCTGAAACGCGCCGGCTTCGAGCCGCTGTTCCGCCGCAAGACCGGCCTGCTCCTCGACCCCTATTTCTCCGGCACCAAGCTCGCGTGGCTGCTCGACCGTGTCCCCGGCGCGCGGCGTCGGGCGGAGCGCGGCGAACTCGCCTTCGGCACCGTGGACACCTGGCTGCTCTGGCAACTCACCGGGGGCCGCGTCCACGCCACCGACGTCTCCAACGCCTCGCGCACGCTCCTGCTCAACCTCCGCACCGGCGACTGGGACGCCGAGCTCCTGAAAATTCTCCGCATCCCGCGCGAGGTGTTGCCCGAGGTCCGCGACAGCAGCGGCGTCTTCGGCGAAGTCACCAGCGTGCCCGCGCTTCGCGGCGTGCCCATCGGCGGCATCGCGGGCGACCAGCAGGCCGCGCTTTTCGGCCAGGCCTGCTGGAAACCGGGCATGGCCAAGAACACCTACGGCACCGGCTGCTTTCTGCTCCTGCACACCGGCGAACGGCCCGTCGTTTCGAAAAACCACCTGCTCACGACCATCGCCTGGCGCATCAGCGGAAAAACCGAATACGCCCTCGAGGGCTCCGTCTTCATCGGCGGCGCGGTGGTCCAATGGCTGCGCGACGGCCTCGGCGTCATCGCCCGCTCGGCCGACGTAGAGAAACTCGCCGCCACCGTGCCCGACAATGGCGGCGTCTATCTCGTGCCCGCGTTCGCGGGTCTCGGTGCGCCGCACTGGGACGCCGACGCGCGTGGCGTCGTCACCGGCCTCACCCGCGGCAGCACTGCCGGCCACCTCGCCCGCGCCGCGCTCGAAAGCATCGCCTACCAGAGCGCCGACCTGCTCGGCGCCATGCAGGCCGATTGCGGGCACAAACTCCGTGAACTCCGCGTGGACGGCGGCGCGACCGTGAACAACGCGCTCATGCAATTTCAGTCGGACTTGCTCCGCGTGCCGGTCGTCCGCCCGCGCACGACCGAGACCACCGCCCTCGGCGCCGCCTACCTCGCCGGCCTTGCCGTGGGCTTCTGGAAAAATCGCACCGAGATCGCCGCGCTCTGGTCCGCCGACCGCACTTTCCGCCCAGCCGCAACGGTTGCGCGCATGAAGCGTCTCAGAACTGCGTGGCAGGCAGCTGTGGAACGAGCGAGGTCCTCATGAATTCGCCTGCTACAGTTTTACGTGCCTGTGCCTACTCGGGAAACTTGACGGTGGTGCAGCACCTGCTTGTCGAGGGAGTTGACCCAAATGTGGCTGATCAGCGCGGCAGGACAGCTCTGTCGCTCGCATCAGGACAAGGGCACATCACAGTCGTCGAGGCTTTATTGTCTGGCGGGGCATGGGTTGATCCCCACGAGGACTACGACGTGTATGAAACCCCATTGATGACGGCCGCATGCAACGGACACTTGGAAGTCGTCAAGATGCTCGTGCAAGCAGGTGCCAACACGGGCTTCCATGTCGGCGTGTCTCAACGCACCGCTGAAGCGTATGCCCGCTGTAATGGACATGAGTCGGTGGCCGACTACCTCGCCAATTGCCGGCGCCAAAGTTGAAGGAAAAACGCAGCTGGACAAACTGCGTGCGTAGAGTTTCAGCCCGGTAGAGAAGCCCACGGCAAATCTTTGGCGTTGGCGAATGCCCAGTTTTTACACGGCGGGCTTGCAGGGGTGGACGCTTCCAGCAATTCTCCCCTAGCACCCACTGTTCGCCGTATGAAGACTTTCCGTTTAGCCGCGGCCCTGCTGGCCGTCACCCTCACCGCCGCCCCTGCCCTCGCCCAGGATAGCGCCGAAATCGCCTCCCTCCGCTCCAAGGCCGAACGCGGCAACGGCATCGCCCAATACAACCTTGGCCTCGCCTACGCCGAAGGCCGCGGGATCCCCGCCGACAAGATTGAAGCCTTCATCTGGCTTTCGCTGGCCCGCGACAATGGCGCGCGCGGGCGCGCGCTCGACACGCTGCTCGCGAATCTCGACCGCCCCACGATCGCCACGGCCGAAGCCCGCCTCGCCGAACGGCGCGTCGCCCTCGGCGTCCGTCCCGCCAGCAGCACGCCCGCCCCCGTCGCAGCGCAACCCACCGCACCTGCCAAGCCCGCACCCAGTCCGGCTCCCACCATTTCGACGCCGGCTCCGGCCGATCCCGACTCCAACCAGCTGACCCGGGTGCAGGCTGAGCGGGATGCCCTCTCCGCACACGCCACCGAGCTGAATGCCGAGCTTACCGCCTTGCGCGCCGAGCGCGAACGGCTGACCCAAAACGCCGCCGCCGCGCAGACGGAGCTGCGACGTGCGCGACAGGCCCTCGCCACCGCGCAAAACGCCCCCAAGCCTGCTCCCGATACCGCCGCACTCGACCAGAAGAACCGCGAGCTGCAAACCGTCCGGGCCGAACTGCAGACCGCCCGCGCCTTCGGTGAGGAAGTCGAGAAGACCCTCAACCGCATCACCGACGAGAAGACCGCCTTGGAGGCCTCGCTGAAGAGCGCCCGCGCCTTCGGCGAACAGGTGGAGGGCACCCTGAACCGCGTCTCCGACGAAAAATCCGCCACCGAAGCGAAGCTCCGCGCCGCCGAGCAGACCCGCGACGCCCTCGCCCGCGAGTTCGAATCCGCCAAGATCCGCCTCGCCAGCCTCGAACAGCAGGCCGCCCAGCCGAAACCGGCCGCGGCCCCCGCCTATCCCGACCTCCGCGGACGCGTGAACGACCTTGAGCAGCAGCTCGCCGCCGCGCAGAACGCGAAGCCGGCTTATCCCAACCTCAGCGGCAAGGTCGCCGAACTGGAAACGGCGCTGACCGCCGCGAAAAACGCCAGGCCCGCCTATCCGGATTTGTCCGGCCGCGTGAAGGAACTCGAAGCCCAAGTTGCCGCCAAGCCGGCCTTCCCCGACCTCCGCAACCGGGTGGGCGAACTCGAACAGCAACTCGTCGCCGCCAAGAACGCGAAGCCTGCTTACCCCGACCTCTCCGGCAAAGTATCCGAGCTCGAGGCCTCGCTGGCCGCCGCCCGCAACGCGAAACCCGCCTATCCCGACTTGTCCGCCGAAGTCGCCCGCGCCAAGCAGGAGATCTCCGCGCTCGCGCAAACGAAGACGGATCTCTCCGGCCGCGTAAAGGAACTCGAGGGCGCCCTCGCCACCGCGAAAAATGCCGAGCCCGCCTACCCGGACCTGCGCAACCGCGTCGGCGAGTTGGAACAGCAGATCACCGCGGCCAAGAACGCCAAGCCGGCTTATCCCGATCTCCGCAGCCAGGTCACCGAACTCGAGAACGCCCAGCGCACCCTCGCCCGCGAAGCGGACGCCACCAAGGCCGCCCTCGCCAAGGCCAACGACGCCCTCGCCGCCAAGCCTGCCGCTCCGGCTTATCCGGACCTGCGTGACCGGGTCGCTGCGCTTGAGGGCGAACTCGTCGCCGCCAAGAATGCGAAGCCTGCCTACCCCGACTTGTCGGCCGACGTGGCCCGCGCCCGGCAGGAGATCGCCTCGCTTGCGCAAACCAAGACGGAACTCTCCGGCAAGGTCGCCGAGCTCGAGGCGGCCCTCGCCGCCGCCCCGAAGACACGCGACCTCGAGGCCCGCGTGGCCGCGCTCACCGCCGAGGCCGCCCTGCGCCAGCGCGAGACCACCACGCTCGCCGAAGCCCGCGCCGAGGCCGAGAAATCCCGCGACGCCTTGGCGAAGCAGTTCGACGAACACAAGGCCTCGACTGCCGCCGCCCAGCGCGAACGCACGAACCTCGAAGCCAGCGTGAAGCTGCTCGAGTCCGACAAGGTCTCCCTCCGCCGACAGGCCGAAACCGCCGGCAATGAGGCCGCGCAGCTCCGCACCCAAGTCGCCGGTCTCAAGGAGCAGCTCGCCGCCAAACCCGCGCAGCCGGCCTCCCCCGACCTCTCTGGCCGCGTGAAGGAATTGGAAGCCCAGTTGGCCGCCGCGAAGAACACCACGCCGGCTTATCCCAACTTGTCCGGAAAAGTGGCCGAGCTCGAAGCTTCGCTGGCCGCCGCCCGCAACGCGAAGCCGGCTTATCCCGATCTCAGCGGTCGGGTGAAGGATCTGGAGACCCAGCTCGCCGCCGCCAAAAATGCCGCCCCTGCCTACCCGAATCTCAGCGGCAAAGTGGCGGAGCTCGAAACCGCGCTCGCGGCGGCGAAAAACGCCAAGCCCGCCTATCCTGATCTCTCCGGCAAGGTGGCCGACCTTGAAAAGCAGCTGACCGCCACCAATCAGGACGCCCAGCGCAAGCTGGAGGAGCAGTCCCGTCAGGCCGAGACCGCGCAACGCAACCTCACGCGCGAACTCGATGTCACCAAGGGCGCCCTGGCCAAGGCCAACGACGCCCTCGCCGCCAAACCTGCCGCGCCAAACCATCCCGACCTTTCGGGTCGAGTGAAGGACCTCGAAAGCCAGCTGGCCGCCGCGAAGAATGCCGCGCCCGCCTATCCGAATCTCAGCGGCAAAGTGGCCGAGCTGGAAACCGCGCTCGCCGCCGCCCGCAACGCCAAGCCCGCCTACCCGGACCTCTCCGGCAAGGTCGCCGAGCTCGAGACCGCGCTCAAGGCGGCCGGCAGCACCAAGCCCACCAATCCCGATCTGTCGGGCAAGGTCTCCGAGTTGGAACGTGAACTGGCCTCCGCGCAGCAGAAGGCCGGCGCCACCGAGCAGGCCCGCCTGTCCATCGTGCGGGAATTCGACGACTACCGCACCTCGACCGCCGCCAGCCTGCGCGAGCGCACCAACCTGCTCGCCAGCGTGAAGCTGCTTGAATCCGACAAGGCCTCGCTCCGCCGCCAGATCGAGACGTCCGAGGCGGAACTCGCCCAGCTTCGCACGCAGGTCGCCGGCTTCAGGGAGCAGGTCGCCGCCAAGCCCGTCGCGCCCACCTACCCCGACCTCTCCGGCCGCGTGAAGGATCTCGAGACCGCGCTTGCCGCGGCCAAGGAAAACAAGACCCCCGCCTACCCGGACCTGTCTGACAAGGTGGCCGAGCAGAACCGCGAACTCACCCAGCTCCGCGACGACCGCGAGCGCATGCAGAAGATGCTCGCCGACTCGGGCCGCCAGCTGCGCGACGCCTCGTCCTCCGCCAGCCGCGTCAAGGAACTCGAAACCCGCAACGATTCGCTCGAGAAGAACCTCTCCGCCACCCAGGGGCAGATCCGCGACCTGCAGGCCCAGCTGGGTGCGGTCCGCAACGCCAAGCCCGCCTACCCGGACCTCTCCGACAAAGTGCGCGACCTCGAAACCAAACTCGCCGAGGCCGAGAGCCGCCGCCGCGCCCCGACCTACCCGAACCTCGCCGGCCGCGTCGCCGAACTTGAAGGCCAGCTCGCCGACACACGCCGTCAGCTGAGCGACACCGAGACCCGCCTCGCCCAGGCCGCCAGCCAGCCCGCGCCCGCCCCGGTGGCAACCGCTCCGGCCGCCGACACCTCCGATCTGGAGAAGCGCCTCGCCGAGACCGAGGGCAAGCTCGCCACCGCCCTGCGCGGCTACGCCCTGCTCCAGCGCGAACAGGATGCCACCGAAACGCGCAGGCGCACGCTCGACGAACAGGTCGCCGCACTCAACGCCCAGGTTGAGCAGCTCAAGTCCTCCGCCGCCTCCTCCGCGGAACAGGCCGCCACCGCCGGCACCCTCGCCCAGGAACGCGACACGCTCTCCGCCCGTCTTGCCGCCGCCGAAAGCCAGGTGGCCAGCACCCAGGCCGAGCTGACCCGCGTCAACGAAACCCTCGCCGCCGTCCAGCGCACCAGCAGCCAGGCCGCCGGCGAAACCGCCAGCACCCGCGCGCTGCTCGAGCAGCTCCGCGGCGCCAACGCCGTCCTCGCGCAGGAAAACTACCAGCTCAAGACCGCGCTCGCCCGCACCCCCGGTGCCCCGGCCAGCGTCACCGTGCCCGTCGCGCCCCCCGGTGCGCGCACGCACGTCGTGGTCGCCGGCGACTCGCTCTCGCGCATCAGCCAGCGTTACTACGGCACCGCCGCCCGCTGGCAGGAAATCTACAACGCCAACGCCGAGAAACTCGGCCCCAACGGCACCCTCCGCATCGGCACCGAGCTGCGGATTCCCTGAGGAAAAACCCGAAGCAGCTAAGGTGCAAAGTTCTCAAGGCCGGCCGCCCGCCGGCCTTTTTCTTTGGCGCGAACCAAGCGCCCAGCCCTTTGCTCCTTCGCTGCTTCGTGTCGGCTCGATTGATGGGGCGGCATCACAGCCAACCCACGATCACCGCCAGTGACACCAGCGAGGTGAGCACGCTGAGTGAGATCGTGCCGGCGGCAAGGGACTCGTCGCCCTTCAGCTCAAGGGCCATCGTGTAGGAGACGATCGCCGTGGGGCAGGCCAGGAGGATGAGCACCAGCTTCAGCTCGGTCGCGCTGAGACCAGCCAGATGGCCCACGCCCCAGCCCAACAGCGGGGCGAGCGCGGTCTTCACCAGCGCCGAGCCGAGCGGCCGCGGCCACGCGGCGCCGAGTTTCACCGAGACCAGCGAACCGCCCACGCCGAGCAAACCGAGCGGCAGCGCCATCTCGCCGAGCGCGGTGAAAGCCTTGTCCACCGCCGACGGCAGCGTCCACCCGGCCAGCGCCCAGCCAATCCCCGCCAGCGTGGCGAGCAGCGGCGGCGTCGTGGCCACCTGCTTCACGAAGGGTTTCACCATGCCCCAGCCGAGCTTGTGCTGGCTGAGCAGCAGCACGACCACGCCCGCAACGTTGTAGAAAACCATCATCGGCGCGACCGTGAGCACCGCCGCCGTGCGCGCCGACACGCCCCACGCCAGCGGCGCGTCAGGGAGCGAGAAGATCACCGGCAGGCCCACGAAGGCCAGGTTGCCGCGAAAACCGCCCTGCACGAAGGTCCCCATCGCCGCGCCCGGCACCCGTAGCAGCGCCGCCACCCCGTAGGCCGCGGCGGTCACCAGCAGCGTCGCCCCGAGCATGACGGTGAACATCACCCCCGCACCGCCCGCGTCATGGAACGAGCTGGCCAACTGCGAAAAGAGCAGCGCCGGCAGGCCGAGCCAGTAGGTGACACGATTGGCCTCCTTCAGAAAATCCGCCGTCACCAGCCTGAAGGCCTGCAACGCCGCCCCGGCCGCGATGAGCAGAAAGACCGGCGCAAGGGTGTTGAGCACAAGCATGGCGGGCCGACGATGCGCGGGGGCGCGGCACGCTGCAAGCATCCGCCGAACCGGGCTTACCGGATGGCGGTTGTAAACGGCCGCTCAGGTCGTCCGGCTCGGCACGCGGACGAACTGCATGCCGGCAGCGGCAGCGGCCTCGAATCCGGGGCCGGCATCCTCGAACACGAGACACTTTTCCGGCGGCACACCCATCTTCTGCGCCGCAAGCAGGAACATATCCGGTGCGGGCTTGCCGTGCGCCACATCCTCAGGCGTCACAACCACGGGAAACAGGTGGGCGAGGTGCATGAGCTCGAGCGTCTTCTTCACCACCGGCTTCGGTCCGCCCGAGGCGACGCTCATGGGCTTGGTGCCATGCAGTTTCTTCGCAAAATCCACGACCGGTTTGATGACCTTCATCTCCGCCTGCATCTCGAGAAAATACTCCTCCTTGTGGTGGAAGACCCAGTCCACATCGATGGTCAGGCCGTAGTGTTTCGCGAACACCGTCGCCACCTTCCGCGTCGGCATGCCGCCGAGCGAGTAGAACAACTCCTCACTCAGCGTGCCTTTCAGGCCCGCTGCCTGCATGGCCTTGTCCCACGCCCGGTAGTGGAGCGGCATCGTGTCCACGAGCGTGCCGTCACAATCAAAGATGTAACCGGCGAAGTCACCGGACGGGATGTCGAGTTTCATGCGGTAGGGCCAGCGAAGCACCACCCGCGCCGCCCGCAACGCCTATTTCCGACCGCGTCCGCCGTGACCCACGGCACCGTTGACGCGCAGGGCCAGGCGGCTCATTTAATGATTATTATGAGCAAGCTCCTCGGCAAACGCGCCCTCGTCACCGCCGGCGCCCAAGGCATCGGTCTCGCCATCGCCCGCCAGCTGCTGGAGAGCGGCTGCGATGTCTTCGTCCACTACCGCAGCAGCGCCGACGGCGCCCGCAGTTTGGAGGCCGAGGCCCGGAAACTCGGACGCCGCTACGCCCATGCCAGCGCGGACCTGACTGAGACCGAAGGCTGCGAGGCCTTGGTCGCCGCCGCCGTGCAGTTCCTCGGCGGGCTTGACGTGCTCGTCAATAACGCCGGCTCGCTCGTCGCCCGCAAAAGCTTGGCCGAGGCCGACGACGCCTTCTGGGCCGAGGTCATGTCGCTCAATCTCGGCAGTCTCCGCCGCGTCACGCGCGCAGCCCTGCCTCACCTCAGCGCGGCTGCAAAGACCGGTGGCGGTGCGAGCATCGTCAACCTTTCCTCCCTCGCCGGCCGCAAGGGCGGCCACGCCGGCTCGCTCGTCTATTCCACCGCCAAGGGCGCGATCCTCACCTTCACCCGCTCGCTCGCCAGCGAGGTCGGTCCGCAGGGCATCCGGGTCAACGCCCTCGCCCCCGGCCTGATCCTCGGCACCAGCTTCCACAACACGCACACCACGAAGCAGTCGGCCGACGCCACCATCGCCGGCATCCCGCTCGGCCGTGGCGGCACCGCCGAGGACGTCGCGCGTGCCGCCGTCTATCTCGCGAGCGAATTCGACGGCTTCATCACCGGCGCCACGCTCGACATCAACGGCGGCGTTTACGGCTGCTGAACCGGCGAGCGTCCCGACCCAATGTTCGTAATACGAACATTGGGTCCGGTCAGGCAGCGGGTGTAATCCGTCGCTTCCACGCCAGAGCCACCGTCACGAGCGCGATCAGCGCCGGCACCTCGACCAGCGGGCCGACCACGGCGGCAAACGCGGCGCCGGAGGAGAGACCGAACACCCCGACGGCCACGGCGATCGCGAGCTCGAAGTTGTTGCCCGCGGCCGTGAACGCGAGCGTGGCCGCGCGCGGGTAGTCGGCGCCGGCGCGTGCACTCATCCAGAATGTCGCGCCGAACATGATCGCGAAGTAAACCAGCAGCGGCACTGCGATCCGCAACACGTCGAGCCGGATGGCGAGCACGGCGTCGCCCTTGAGGCTGAACATCACGAAGATCGTGAACAGCAGCGCCGCGAGCGTGAGCGGACTGATCAGCGGGATAAATTTGCCATCATACCAAGCAATGCCCGCCGGGCCACGCCGCAGCGCCAACCGCCCGAGCCAGCCCGCGAGAAACGGGATGCCGAGGTAGATGAACACGCTTTCCGCCACGCTGCCGATGGTGATGGCCGACAGGTCGAGCGCGCCCAGTTCCACGCCCACCAGCGGCGGCAGCACCTTGAGGAAAAGCCAAGCCAGCGGCGCGAAGCAGAACACCTGGAACAACGCGTTGAAGGCCACAAGCCCAGCGCAATATTCTCGGCTGCCGCCGGCGAGGTCGTTCCACACGATCACCATGGCGATGCACCGCGCCAAGCCGATGAGCACGAGCCCGGCGAAATATTCGGGTTGGTCGCGCAGGAAGATGACGGCGAGCCCGAACATCAGCACCGGCCCGACCAGCCAGTTCTGCACGAGTGAGAGCGTCAGCACTTTGCGGTCGGCAAACACGTCACCGAGCTCCTCGTAATGCACCTTCGCCAGCGGCGGATACATCATGATGATGAGGCCCACCGCGATCGGAATGGACGTCGTGCCCACGCTCCACGCCGTCAGCGCCTGCGGGATCGCCGGCAAAAAGCGCCCGGCGAGCAATCCCGCGGCCATCGCGAGAAAGATCCAGAGCGTGAGATAGCGGTCGAGAAACGACAGCCGCCTGACAATCGAGTCGGTCATGATCAGCTCCGGGTTGCCTTCAGCGCGTCGCGCCGACCGGCGACGTAAGCGTCGAGCGTGCGGCGCATCTCGCGGAGCACGCGCCGAAACACCGCGAGTTGCTCCTCCTCGGAGCCGGTCGCGTGGGCGGGGTCGTCGAAGGGCCAGTGATGGCGGTTCACCTGCCCGGGGAAGACGGGGCAGGCCTGGTCGGCGTTGCCGCACACGGTGATCACCGTCTCGATCGGCGTGTGCAGAAATTCGCTCATGTGCTTCGAGCGGTGCCCGGAGATGTCGATGCCGATCTCCTTCATCACCCGGATCGAAAGCGGATGCACATAGCCGGCGGGCTTGGAGCCGGCGCTGTGCACCTCGAACAGATCGCCGGCGGCGGCGCGCAACAGGCCTTCGGCGAGGTGGCTGCGACAGGAATTTCCGGTGCAGAGGATGAGGACGGCGGGCTTGGTGGGGGCGGTCATGAGAATAACGGGATCAGTCGCGGCACGCGCAGGCGGCCGGACCATCGGCCAGCACGGGAGCCAGTTTCTTCAAGCGCAGGAGATCGCGGCTGAAGACCGGTTTTTCCCGGACGCAGTCCTGCAGGCAGGCGAGGTTGGCGCGCAACTCCGGCGACAGCTTCTCGGGCAGCGCGTAGATCATCCACTTGCCCTCGCGCTCGCAGGTCACAAGCCCTCGTTCGCGCAGGTAGGCCAGGTGCTTGGAAATCTTCACCTGCGGCTCGTCGAGCACCGCCTGGAAGTGGCACACGCACAACGGCCCCTGCCCCAGCACATGCAGCAGGCGCAGGCGCGTGAGGTCGCACAGGCACTCGTAGATCCGGACCAAATCCATAGGGTATTCATATTCCTTAAAAGGAATATGAATCAAGCCAGGAAATTCTCGTCACACGATTGTCACTTCCGGCCGTTGCAGTCGTCGCAGCACAGCTGCTGGCGGCGCTCGAAGCCGATCATGCGGCCCAGCCGGTCGAACTCGAAGCGGCAGCAGGCCTGCAGTTTTTTCTTTAGCATGGCCCGGCCGCGGCGGACGCGGGATTTCACGGCGGTGAGCGAAAGGTTAAGGCGCAACGCGATACGCGCCAGCGGCAGTTCCTCGAGTTCCGCCAGGCGCAGCGGCTCGCGGTAGGCCACGGGCAGTTCCTCCAGGAATCTCTTCATGGAGGCCTGCACGCGGGTGCGCATGGCCGCCATCTCGTCGGCACTTTCGCCGGTCAGACCGGCCGGCAGTTCTTCCGTCGGGCGGCGTCGCCGGTAATGGTCAATGATCGTGCCGCGCGCGATTTGGTAGAGCCAGGCCTCGAGCCGAGTGCCGTCGCGCAGCGTGGCGCGGGAGCGATAGACCTTGAGTAGAGCTTCCTGTGTCAGGTCGTCCGCGGTCGCGTCGTCACGCACGCGGCGACGGATAAAGGTCCGCAGCCGCGGGGCAAACTCCAGCACACCGGCATCGAAGCCCGCCCCGGAACCGGGACGGGGGCGACGCGAAACGGGCAGGGCGGCAACAGACATGATCAGGGTTTCCAGGCCGTGATGATGGCCGACACGAGATAGTCGGCAACTCTAGCGTCACTACCCCACTGCGCAATGAACTTGCGGGAGGCGCCTTTCAGGTCGATGTCCACGCGCTGGAAGCCGGCGGCGTTGAGCATGGCCCGCAGCTCGTCCACCAGCGACGCCCCGCCGATGCAGGCGCCAATGAGCGGAAGCTGGGCGCGGATGTCGGCGGGGAGCGGCTTGACCGCTACCACGTCCGAGATCGCCAGTCGTCCGCCCGAACGCAGCACCCGGAAGGCCTCGGCAAACACCCGCGGCTTCTCGGGCGAGAGGTTCACGACGCAGTTGGAGATGATCAGATCCACGCTCGAGTTGGACACGGGCAGCGCCTCGATCTCGCCGAGGCGAAACTCGACGTTGGCGTGGCCGGCCTTGTCCGCATTGCGCCGGGCCTTTGCGATCATGGCCGGGGTCATATCCACGCCGATCACGCGGCCGGTCCCGGCGAGCTGGCGGGCGGCGAGCAGGGCGTCAAAGCCGGCACCGCTGCCCAGATCGAGCACGGTTTCGCCGGGTTTGATGCTGGCGATGGCGAGAGGGTTTCCGCAACCGAGGCCGAGATCGGCGCCGGCAGGCACACTGGCGAGATCGGCCGAGCTATAACCTAGCTGGGCGCTGTAGGTTTCCGGTGCGGCGCAGCAACCGTCGGCAGAACCCGCGGGAGCACAACCGCAGCCGCCCTGGCCAGCGGCCTTGCTTTCCTCGTCAGCGACACAGCAGGCGGTGACATCGGTCTTCGGGGTGCCGCCGCAACAGCCGGTAGGTTCGCCGGCGTCGGCCTCGGCCGCAATGGCGCCGTAGCGCTCGCGGACGTATTCACGGATGGTTTCGGTGGTGGGAGCGGGATTCTTCATGGGTGATATGGATTCACCCAAGGCAGACGCACGACCGGCTGAAAGGACGCAGAAAATCTTCAGGCCGTGATCGACCTTTTGCCCAAACCAAGGCCAGTCGGAGACTGGCCCTACTCCACTCAGCGCCGGCTGCCGCGGGAGAGGCGGCTCTTCGGCTTCTCGGGCGCGGCGGTCGGCATGCCGCCGCCGTCGAAGATGCCCGAGTAGGTGTAGTTGAAGCCCTCGATCTTCTTCCACGGAATGCTCTGGCTGATGAAGCGCTCGATGCTGCGGGCATCACGCCAGGTCTCCTCCGTCACGAGCGTGAAGGCGTCGCCCGTGTTCTGGGCGCGGCCGGTGCGGCCGATGCGGTGCACGTAGTCTTCGGGATTCTCCGGCACGTCGAAGTTGATGACGTGCGACACGCCGGCGATGTCGAGGCCGCGAGCGGCGATGTCGGTGGCCACGAGCACCTCGTGCTTGCCGGACTTGAAGCCCTTGAGCGCATCCACGCGCTCCTGCTGGCTGCGGTCGGAGTGCATGACGGCACAAGTGTGGCCGGCGCGCTGGAGACGGCTGGCGACGTAGTCGGCGCCGCTCTTGGTGCGCGAGAAGATGATGACACTCTTGTATTCCGTCTGCTCCAACAGGTGGACGAGCAGGTCGAACTTCTGCGCCTGCACGACGGGATAAAAGGCGTGCGTGATCGTCTCGGCGGTCGAGCGTTCGCGGGCGACGGCGATCTTGAACGGGTCGCGCAGGGCCCACGCGGCGAGCTGCTCGATCTCCGGCGGCAGCGTGGCGGTGAAGAAGAGCGTCTGGCGGTTCTTCGCGACCTTGGCCACGATACGCTTCACGTCGGGCAGGAAGCCCATGTCGAGCATGCGGTCCACCTCGTCGAGCACCAGCACCTCGACCTTGTCGAGGCGGATTTCGTTCTGCTCCATGAAGTCGAGCAGGCGGCCGGGCGTGGCCACGATGGTGTCGGGGCGGCGGGCGAGTTCCTCGCGCTGCTTGCCGTAGCCGACGCCGCCGTAGATCACGGTCGTGCGCAAGTCGGTGAACTTGGAATACTCCTTGAACGATTCCTCGACCTGCAGCGCGAGTTCGCGGGTCGGCTCCAGCACGAGGCAGCGCAGCCCGGCGCCGTGCGTGCCGAGTTTTTGGAGGATCGGCAGGGAAAAGGCCGCGGTTTTGCCGGTGCCCGTCTGGGCGGAACCGATCACGTCCTTGCCCGCGAGCACGACCGGGATGGCCTGGGCCTGGATGGGCGTGGGATTCTCGTAACCCTTCTGCTGCACGGCGTAGGCGATGCGATCGCCGAGGCCGAGCGCGGTGAAGGAGGTATCCAGCTTCGGCACCTCGGGGAGCGGCTTGGGCGCGTGGGCGGCGGGCGCGTGGTGCGCCGCCGGAGTGGCGCGGGGGGCGGACGGAGCCGCCTTGGGCGCGTCGCTCCGTGGTCCCTTCTTTTCGTGGCGGGGACGCTGGTCGCGGCCGCCGCTGCGGCCGGTTTTGGCGGGATGCGCCGGGTGCGCGGGCCGGGCGGTTTCGGTGCGCTTGGAACCGCCCTTGAAGGTTTCGGTGATCTTGGAAATGAGCTTACGGAGCATGTCGGAAAGCGGAGTTTCACGCCCCCCGGGGGGCTTTGCAACTCCGCAAAACAATCCGACGCCCGTCGCTCAATCCAGCTCGGAGCGGATCTTGTCGAGCAGGGTCAGGGACAGCTCCTGGTCACCCACCAGGCCCACGCGGATCTCGATCTTGGTGAGGCGGTCCGTGACCTTCTTCAGCTGGATCTCGACGCGCTTGTCGAGGGCGGTGCGGTGGACGAGCTGCGCGTCGAGGCCGCTCTTGCGCTGGTCGATCTTGGCAAATTCCAGCTTGGCGAGCGCGCGCTGGGCCGCGGCGTAGGTGGCGTCGAGGTCGGCCTCCACGCTGGAGGACAGTTCACCGCGCACATAGGCCACGGCGCCCGCGCCCACCGCGCCGGCCGCGACCACCACGCAACCGCTCAGCCACGGCAGGGCAGCGACCAAACCGAGGAGGACGAGGATGCGAACAGAACCGGGAGCAGGGAAACGGCGATTGGTTTGTTTCATGCCTGCTCCAGACCGCCGCCCTTGCGCTTTGTGCGCAAAAAGTCCGTAAAATCAGGACGCGTTGGCCGGAACATCCAGCACGTCGTTCATCGTCTTGCGCAGTTGCTCCAATCCGTAGGGCTTCGGCAGCACGGCGCGGAAGCCGTGCAGGCGATAGTTGGCCATCACGGGGTCGCGCGAGTAGCCGCTCGACACGATGGCGCGCACGGCCGGATCGATCCGCCGCAGCTGTTCCATCGCCTCGCGGCCGCCCATGCCGCCGGGCACCGTCAGGTCCATCAGCACGACCTCGTAGCCGTGGCCGCCCTGCATGGCTTCCTGATATTTGCGGATGGTCTCGGCGCCGTCGGCCGCCGTGTCGCAGTCGAAGCCGAGCCGCTCCATGAAGATCTTGGCCATGCCGCGGATCGGTTCCTCGTCGTCCATGAACAGCACCTTGGTGCGGAAGGGCGAACGGCTGCCGGAGGTGCCGCCCGGCGCGCTGACCGGGGTGCCGCCGGCCGGCAGCCAGAGCCGGAAGATGGTGCCGCGGTCCGGTTCGGAGTCGGCCTCGATGTGGCCTTCGTGCTTGCGGATGATCGAGTAAACCGTGGCGAGCCCAAGGCCGCTGCCCTGCGCCTTGGTCGTGAAATACGGATCGAAGATCTTGGCGAGGTGATCGCGGGCGATGCCCATGCCGCTATCCGAGACGGTCAATTTGACATACCGCCCCGGGCTGACCGGCAGGGCCCCCGCCGCCACCTCGGTGTTTTCCGCGGTGACGGTCACCATGCCGCCGCTGGGCATGGCCTGGACGGCGTTGAGGACGAGATTCTGCACAACCTGACCGAGCTGGCCCTTGTCGGCGTTGACCGACCAGAGATTCGGCGCGATGCGGAAATCGGCCTTTGCCTTGGCGCCGTGCAGCGAGAAGGCGGCGGATTCGCGCAACAGCTCCGGCAGCTCGACGGCCGCCTTCACGGGCTCGCCACCCTTGGCGAACGTGAGCAGCTGCAGCGTGAGGTCGCGGGCGCGCATGGTGGCCTTGCGGGCATCGGCCAGGCGGAGGTTGATGGCGCTGCCGGCGTCGGTGTCCGCTTCGGCCAGAGTGACGTTGCCGAGGACCACCGTGAGGATGTTGTTGAAATCGTGCGCAATGCCGCCCGCGAGCAGGCCCACCGCCTCGAGCTTCGAGGCGCGGCCCATTTCGGCTTCCAGCTGGCGGCGCGCGGTGATGTCGGTGACAAAACCTTCGTAATACAGCAGCCGGCCCTGCGAATCGCGCACCTCACGGGCGTTCTCGGAGATCCAGATGCTGCGGCCGTCGCGCATCTGCACCTCGGACTCGAAGTCGATCACCTGGCCCCGTTCGCCGAAGGCGGTGCGGAATTCGTCGCGCCGGCCGGGCTTCAGGTAGATGGATTGCGCCGCCTGGGTTCCGGTCCAGGCGATCATGTCCTCCGGCTTGGTGAAGCCAAACATGCGGGCGAGCGCCGTGTTGACCGTGATGAAGCGGCCCTCGGGGGTTGAGCGGTAGATGCCGCCGGCGCCCTGCTCGAAGAGTTCGCGGTAGCGGGTCTCGCTGTCGCGGAGTGCGCGCTCCGCCGCCAGCCGCTCGGTCACGTCCACCAGCACGGTCTGGGTGCGGCCGAAGCTCGGGGTGCCGTCCTGGCTGAACATGCGCCAGTGGTAGGAGAGCGTGCGCACCACGCCGTCCAGCCGGCGGACATCAAACTCGCCCTGCGAGGACAGGACGCCGTTCCAGATGCGCACCGCATTGGCGCAACGGACCTGGATGGTGCTCTCCGTGTAGATGTCGCGCAGGCGCGCGACGAGCTCGGCCTTCGAGCCGGCCCCGAGCAGTTGCAGCGTGGACTGGTTGACATCCACCAGCGGGGATTTGGTGAGCGCGATCTCCCGGGCCTCGGGATGCTTCCGGAAATAATCCTCCAGATCGGTGACCCCCTGGGCCCGCAGCTCGGCGAACCAGGAACGCAACGGCGCGTAGTCGAACTCGACCACGGCGAGAGGCGCCTGCTCGAACAGCAGCCGGTAGCGCTCCTCACTCTGGCGCAACGCCGACTCCGCCTGCTTCTGGGCCGTGACATCCGTGAAAACGAGCCGCACGTTGGCGAGGTCGGGCCGGCCTTCCTTCCGGCTCACCTGCCAGTTGACGAGCACGTGCACCGGTTTGCCGGACAGCTCGTAGGTTTTTTCGAGCGTGAGCTGGTCGGTGCCATCCCAGATCGCCACCAATTCCCTGATGAACATCCCGAGTGATTGCTCGGTCATGTAATCCACCACGCGGCGGTTGATGTCCTCGATCGTCCGGAGATCCGGGTGGGCCAGCGCGAGGCGGTTGGCCGCCACCACCCGTTTCTGCTGCACCAGCCGGCGCACGAGCTCGGGATTTCCCTCGAGGTGGGCACGCAGGTCGGTCACCCCGTCCGCCCGGAGCTGCGCCAGCACCGGTTCAAGGGCCGTGTAATCCTCGATGACGATCGGCGCCGGGGCATATTCAAAATATTCGCGCTGCCGCTGTTCGGAGAGCTGCAGCTCCTCGGTGCGCCGGTTGACGAGCGATTGCAGACGGCGGTTCATGTAAACCGCGCCCACCGCGACCAGCACCGCCGCGGCCAGTCCGCCGAGCAACCATGTGGCCACTCCCGCGAGCCGGCCGGTCACATCGGTCGGCGGTTCGTAGAGCATGCCCTCGATGAGCGAGAGGTCGCCCTTGCCGTCGTAATTCCGGATCACCTCGGCCATGTGCTGCCAGCGACCGGCGTTCAGCCGGCCCAGCTCGACCAGGTCGGCGTTGACCAGCATGGCCACCTGCCCGGCCTCGTATTTCAATGCTGCGCGATCCAGCGGGGGTCGGTTTTGCAGAGAAACCTCGGCGACATACCGCGTCAGGATCAAATCGATGATCTGTTCAGGGTGGCGCAGCGCGTGGGTCCAGCCGCGCAGCAGGGCGCGCCGCATCCGCAGGGCCTGCTCGGGGCGCTCGGCCAGGGTGGTGGCGCTCGCAAACAGGCAGTCGCCGTAAAAGTCCACCCCGTAATCGGTCGGACGGATGACGCGCACCGGCCAGCCGTTGCGGTTCATGATATGGGGCATGTCGATCACGAAAACGCTCATGGCGTCCGCCGTGCCGTCCAGAAGCTCGTTGCTCTGCCATTGATTGGGCACGACGGTGATGCGGTCGAAACCCACGCCCTCGCGCTCGAGCATCAGGCGGATCTCGGACTGCAACGAAGTCGAGTCCATGGCCACGCGCTTGCCGATCAGGTCGTGCGGCGTGTTCAGGTTGTCCCCCACCTTGGTCACCAGCACCTGCGGGGAATGCTGCATGATGGCCGCGATCACGACCACGGGCTGGCCCGCCAGCCGCGCCGCGATGAGCTGCGGGCCTTGGGCGATGCCGTAATCCGCCTTGCCGGCGCCGACCTCCTCGATCGGTGCGTGGTGTTGCGCGGTGGTGGGCCGGACCACCAAGTCCAGCCCCTCCTCCTTAAAGTAGCCCTGCTCCACCGCGGCATAGACGCCCGCAAACTGGAACTGATGTGAGTAGGGCAGCTGCAGGACGACCTTCTCGCCGGACCCGGTTTCCGCGCTGCCCGACACAAGGGATACCAAAGCCAACAGCACACCGGCGAGGCTTCGGGTCTGGGTGCGGAAAAGCATGCTCACAATGGGCGGGAAAACGTCCCAGCCATAGCAATACCCGCATCCGGCCTTGTCGAGTAACAAACCCCTGCACGCAGCATGCTCTGTGCAGCCTTGTCGCGGCCTGCCACGAAGGCGGACCGGCTGCCGTTCAATGCCTGTCGGGCCGGCTTCGCTGCCATCCGCGTCTGCAACCGGAGAACACCCGGCGCTCCCGCCTCCAGGCACAGCGGGTTGAAGCTCGCCTCGCCGACCCTTCCCTCTCCAATCGGTCACGGCCCAACGCCGCCCAATGTCCCTGCCCTTCTACTGGATCGACGCCTTCACCGACCGGCTCTTCGCCGGCAATCCCGCCGGTGTAATGCCGCTGGCGCGCTGGCCCGACGATGCGCTGATGCAGCAAATCGCCTTCGAGAACGGCCTCGCCGAAACCGCGTTCCTCGTGAGAACCGGGGAGGACCGCTTTCATCTGCGCTGGTTTTCGCCGACCCTGGAAATCGATCTCTGCGGCCACGCCACGCTCGCCGCCGCCTTCGTCATTTTCACCGAACTCGGGTCCGCCGGAGACGTGCTGACCTTTGACACGCGCTCCGGCCCGCTCACGGTCACCCGGCTGGCCGACGGCCGGCTCGAGCTGGATTTCCCCAGCCGCCCCGCCCAACCGGCCGCCCTCACGCCCGCCCTTGTGCACGCCCTCGGCGCCACGCCGGCCCAAGTCGCCCAGGCGCGCGACACGCTTTGCGTCTTCGCCCGCGAGGAGGAGGTGCGCGCGCTGCGCCCCGATTTTGCGGCGCTGGCGGCGCTCGACACCTTTGCCGTGATCGCCACGGCGCCGGGGCAGGATTGCGATTTCGTATCGCGCTTTTTCGTCCCGCGCGCCGGCGTAAACGAGGACCCTGTCACCGGCTCCGCGCACTGCACCCTCACGCCCTACTGGGCCGCCCGACTGGGCAAAAAGCGCCTGCATGCCCGCCAAATCTCCGCCCGCGGCGGGGAACTTTGGTGCGAGCTGGCCCCTGCGACCGACTCCGGGCCGGCGGGCGACCGCGTAAAGCTCGCCGGCCACGCCGTGCTCTACATGAAGGGAAACATCGAAACCTAAAAACACGCACGATGCATACACCCGGGACATTCAAACGTAGGGTAACCCGTATGCGCTCCCCACTCCGCACCGTCCTTCTGTCCCTCACCCTCGGACTCATCCCGTTCACCTCTGCGACGGCCCAGCCCCAACCGGGCGGGACCCAGACGGTCACGGCCCAATTCTCGCTTTCGGCCGACAGCGACCTTACGCGCGCCGGGGTTCCGGCCGGCGAGGTCGGCGTGTCGGCCTTCGCCGCCACCTGGCGCTCGACTGCCGCGCTGTCCCCGGCCACGCGCTTGTCCTACGGCCTGAACTGGGAACGCTATGTCTTCGACCGCGCGGCCCTCGTCGCCGTGCCCGACACCCTGCAGGAAATCTCCGCGGTGCTCGGTGCGACCCATCGCCTCAACCCGCAGTGGATGCTGACCGGCACGATCCGGCCCGGGGTTTACAGCGACACCGAGGGCGACGGCAGCGACGCCTTCAACGCCCCGCTGCTTCTGCTCGCGACCTGGGTGCGCAGCCCCGAACTGGCCTGGGCCTTCGGCCTGCGCGCCGATTGGTTTTCCGAGCGGGCCGTCATCCCGTTCATCGGCGTGAACTGGAAGTTCGCCCCGGGCTGGGAGTTTTCCCTCGGCATGCCGCGCGCCGGGCTCAGCTACGACATGGGCGACGCACTTAAGCTGACACTCGGCGCCTCAGTGCAGGGCGGCAACTACCACGTCGCCCGCGACCCGCGCGGTCCGGCGATCTCCAGCGTGCGCGTGGACAACACCAAGCTCGACTACCACGAGATCCGCGTCGGCCTTGCCGCCGACTGGAAGCTCAACGAGAGCCTCACGCTCACCGCCGAGGCCGGCGTGATCACGGACCAGAAGTTCGATTACTTCGACCGCGGCATCACGCTCGACGGCGGAGGCATTGGTTTCTTCACCCTCGGCCTGAGCGGGCGATTCTAGCCCGCATATTTCACACCCAGAGGTGAGAAATATGAGCCCTGTCGGGCCGACTTTGTCGGGGCTAACCGCGGCGAAGTCGCTTTTGCCGAAGGCAAAACGGATATTTCTGATTCAACTTCTTTCATTGGGGTGAAATATCCGGGCTAGGGTAATTCCCTCCGACCCGGCACCCGAAGCGGCCCCTACGTGGGCCGCTTTTTTACTTTTACGCGTCCCGCTTCCGGGAAAACTGTCGTGGTCACAGTTTCGCTTTGAAAGCAACTGTGCTGGTTTCAATCTGTGCCGGCTGCCGCTACTGTCTGACAAACTGTTCAGGTATAGTCCGCGGCCAATTCCTCCACGCCATGATTGAAACCCTGACCCCACCCAAGCCCGCCGCCCCGGCCCGCGAACCCGCCAAGCGGGTTCGCCCTGAGCCTGTCGAAGGGCAGACCCGTTCCCCTGGTGCAGCCCGCCCGCTCTACATCGAGCTGGCGGACTCCCTCCAATCCCTCGTCGAACAAGGCACGCTTCGTCCCGGTCACCGCGTGCCGTCGGTGCGCATCATGTCGCGGCAGCGCGACGTGAGCATCGCGACCGTGCTCCAAGCCTACACCGTCCTCGAGAACCGCGGCTACCTCGAGGCGCGGCCGCAGTCCGGTTACTACGTCCGCCCGCGGCCGCCGAGCCTCGCGCCCGAGCCGCGCATGGCCAAGCCCATGGCCAAGCCGTCTTACGTCGGCGTGAACGACCTCACCGCCGAGGTCATGGACCTGGCGCAAAACCAGGACTACGTCCCCTTCGGCTCGGCCTGCCCGCACCACAGTCTTTTCCCGACCAAGAAGCTCGCGCGCATCCTCGGCTCCGTCGCCCGCCGCGACCCGGCGCTGCTCGTGCGCTCCAGTCTCAACCGCGGCTATGAACCTCTCGCCCGCGAGATCGCCCGCCGCTACCTCCAGGCCGGCGTGCCGCTCGCGCACGACGAACTCGTCATCACCGCCGGCTGCACCGAGGCGCTGAACCTCACGCTGCGCGCCGTCACCAAGCCCGGCGACACCGTGGCCATCGAGACGCCCGCCTACTTCGGTTTCCTCGAAATCATCCAGAGCCTCAACCTCCGCGCGCTCGAGATCCCGACCTGCTCGCGGCAGGGCATCTGCCTCGACGAGCTGCGCACCGCCATCGAGCAGAACGACGTGAAGGCCGTCATGCTCATGCCGAGCCTGCACAACCCGCTCGGCTCGATGATGCCCGACGAGAAGAAGGCCAAGCTCTACGACCTCCTCTGCGAATACGACCTGCCCGCGATCGAAGACGACATCTACGGCGACACACATTTCGGCGACGTCCGCCCCAAGCCGCTCAAGGCCTGGGACAAGGACGGCCGCGTGCTCCTCTGCTCGTCGTTCGGCAAGACGCTCGCCCCCGGCTTCCACGTCGGCTGGACCGCGCCCGGCCGCTACCTCGAGCGCGTGCGGCGCCTCAAGTTCACCAACACGATGGGCACGCCCGTCGTGTTGCAGAAGGCGCTCGCCGAGTTCCTGCGCGACGGCGGCTACGACCACCACCTGCGCTCGCTGCGCCGCGCCTACCAGCAGCACCTGCACAGCTTCGCGCAGGGCATGCAGAAGCATTTCCCGGAGGGCACGCGCTACAGCCGGCCGCAGGGCGGCAACTTCATCTGGGTCGAACTCCCGGCCAAGGTGGACACGCTCCGCCTGCGCAAGGACGCGCTCGCCCACAAGATCAACATCGCCCCCGGCAACCTCTTCTCGGTGAAGGAACGCTACAAGAACTGCCTCCGCATGAGCTGCAGCGTGCCGTGGTCCGACGAGATCGAAGCCGCCCTCCGCAAACTCGGCGACCTGATCAAGCAACAGCTGTGAAGGAGGGCCGGTCTTGAACCGGCCTGTCTTCCTGTCGGCGGAATCCCCCGCCCGTTTTCCGCCCTTCGCTCCGATATCGTTCTCCTTCTCTTAATCCTAATCGTTCTCCCGTGCCAAAACACCACGGCCTTTCAAACCGAGATTACGAGAAAGATTAAAAGAACGAGAACGATCCCTGCCACCCTCACTTTCCCTTTCACTCTCACTTCTTCATGCGCACCGTCGCCATCCTCCTTTTCGACGACGTCGAGGTCCTCGACTTCGCCGGACCCTTTGAGGTGTTTTCGGTGACCCGCGAGTTATCCGGCGACCGGTTGTTCAACGTCCACACCGTCGGCCTCACGCCCGGGACCATCCGCGCACGCAACGGCCTGAAGATCGTGCCCGAGCACACGCTCGAATCCGTGCCCGCGCCGCAGGTGCTCATCGTGCCCGGCGGGCAGGGCACGCGCGCGCTGCTTCACCAAGCCGGCGTGATCGACTGGATCCGGCGCAAGGCGACCAAGGCAGAGATAATCGCCTCGGTTTGCACCGGTTCGCTCGTGCTGGCCAAGGCGGGCCTGCTCACCGGGTTACCCGCCACCACGCATTACCAGTGCTTCGACCTGCTCCGTTCGCTCGAGCCCACCGCCGTCGTGCGCGAGGACCTGCGTTTCACCGAGCACGACCGCATCCTGACTGCCGCCGGCATTTCCGCCGGCATCGACCTCTCGCTCCACCTCGTCGCCCGCCTCCTCGGCGTCGAGACCGCCCAGCGCACCGCCGCCTACATGGAATACCACTGGATCAACGACGGCGGCGCCCGGCGTTAAGTCACAATCGTTCTCGTTCTCTTACTCCTAATCGTTCTCTCCGTCCCCTCAGCCGCCTCTTTCCCAACCGAGATTAAGAGAACGATTACGATAATGAGAACGATTCAAGCCCTGGCTCGGCACCTTCTTCCCTCTTAATTTATCCTTCTTCCTTCCCTTGAGTGCTCCCTCCCGCACCGCCCTCGTCGCCGCCTTCGCCGCGATCTACATCATCTGGGGTTCGACCTACCTCGGCATCCGCGTCGCCGTGGAATCCATGCCGGCCTTCCTCATGGCCAGCGCCCGTTTCCTCGTGGCCGGAGCGCTCGTCGCCGGCTTCATCGCGAGCACCCGTGGCTTCAAGGCCACCGCCAAGCAGTGGCGCGACAACGCCATCGTCGGCGGCTTCCTCTGCCTTGGTGGCAATGGTCTCGTCTCGTGGGCCGAGGAAAAAGTGCCCTCCGGCATCGCAACGCTCATGATCTCCGCCGGCCCGGTGTTCATCGTGCTTATGGACTGGGCCATTCACGCATGGTCGAAGGACGGCTCACGCGGCAACCGGCCCAACGTGCTCACCTTCGTTGGTCTGGGCCTCGGTTTCGTCGGCCTCGCGATCCTCGTCGGCCCCGACGTGATGGCGACCGGGGTAAACGGTCTAGATCCCTGGCGCGTGCTCGGCCTGCTCGGCGCCACCTTCTTCTGGGGCGTGGGCATGATGATCATGCGCTACGTGCGCGAACCCGCCGAACCGTTCACCGCCTCGGGCATCCAGATGCTTTGCGGCAGCGGCTGGCTGTTCCTCGTGAGCCTGGCCACCGGCGAACTCGGCCGCTTTGATCCGTCGCTGGTCACCGGCCGCTCGCTGCTCGCCTGGGGTTACCTCATCATTTTCGGCTCGCTGATCGGCTTCAGCACCTTCACGTGGCTGATGAAGCACAGCACGCCCGCCAAGGTCTCGACCTACGCCTACGTGAACCCCGTCGTCGCCGTCTTCCTCGGCTGGTTCGTGCTGCACGAGACCGTCTCGCCCCGCATCTTTGTCGCCGCCGCCATCATCATCGCCGGCGTCGCCCTGATCACGATCGCCAAGAACAAGAAGCCGGCCGCCAAATCTCCTACGGTGCCCACCCCGGCACCCGGCGCCGTGCCGGCCACACAGAAAGCGGGCTGAACCATGGCTAGCCTCGCGCTGATCGGCGACTACAACGCGGAGATCGTCGCCCATCGCGCGATCCCGCTCGCGCTCGAGCTGGCGGCCCAGGCGACCGGTTCCGCCCTGTCGTGGACTTGGCTCGCCACCGACACGCTCACCGACGCTCCCGGCCAGCTGTCCCTGCATACCGGTGTGTGGTGCGTGCCGGGCAGCCCTTACCGCAACATGGACGCTGCGCTCGCCGCCATCCGCTTCGCCCGCGAAACCGGGCGCCCGTTCCTCGGCACCTGCGGCGGTTTCCAGCACGCGCTGATCGAGTTCGCCCGCGACATCGCCGCCATCCCGGATGCGGACCACGCGGAGACGCACCCAGACGCGGAAAACCCGGTCATCACTCCTCTCGCCTGCACGCTCGTCGGCCAGCACGAATCCATTCTCTTCACTCCCGGCTCCCGGTTGCACCGGATCCACGGCGGGCAGGATTCCCGCGAAGGCTATCACTGCAACTACGGCGTCAACCCGTTCTATCGTTCCCGCCTCGAAGGCGCCGGCCTGCGTTTCACCGGCTTTGATCGCGAGATGCAGATCCGCGCTTTCGAACTGCCCGGCCATCCCTTCTTCATCGGCACGCTCTTCCAACCCGAGCGCTCTGCCCTCGCCAACCGGCCCCATCCGCTCATCAAGGCCTTCGTCCGGGCCGTCGCCTCAGCCAAGCATTTGTAATTTAACCGGCTACAACGAAATTGCCGCAGCCCAACCCAGCACGGGGTCCCGCGCATTTATTGTCCATCGCTTCGCGCGGACTGGCGGCAAGGGAATATCGGGTTGCGAGGAGAGCTCTCATCAGTATCTCTGATGACAATTCCCACGCCATGAAACGTCTCGTCTGGATCCTCGTTGCCGTGTTCTGCGCCGCCTTGGCGCAGGTGCAGGCCGTCGATCTTCCGGTGCAGGCGGGCGGGGAATGCTGCTGCTGCGAAGACCAGGCCGGAGCCTGCGGTATGCCCGATTGCGCGCCGGCCCCGGCCGCGGCGCAGGGCCTCCACCAGCTCCCGGTCGCCGCCGCCCAGCGCAGCGAAGCCCGCAAGCTGACCCCCGCGCCCAAGGCCCGTTTCGAAATTTTCTATGTTCGTGCTGAGTCCCGTCCGGCCAAGTCGCCGGCGGCTGGCGTGTCCCTCCAAGGAACGCCCGCTGCGCGTGTGCCCCTGTTCAAGGCGCACTGCAGCTTCCTGATCTAAGTCCGGGGAGCAGTGTGCCCGCGCATCCCGTTGCGCGGTGTTTAATCGTCGCTTCCCCGCCGCCGTCCGCGCGCGCGGTAAGATTTTCCGCCCACCTTCGTCTCCCTCAGGACCCGTCATGAAAACCCTTCTCCCTTTCGTCACTTTCCTTTTCGCCGCGCTGTTCGTCACCGCCGCCGAATCCGGCCACGACCACGCCACGGTTTACCAGTGCCCGATGCACCCGTGGATCAAGTCGGACAAACCCGACGCCAAGTGCACGATCTGCGGCATGGCGCTCGTCGCCGCGGCTGCGCCCAAGGCCGGCGCCGCCAACGAGCCGCTCGATCCCAATCTCGTCACGCTCACGCCCGCGCAGGCCGCCGTCACCGGCGTGCAGACCGCCGAGGTCACCCGCGGCCCGCTCGTGCGCACGCTGCGCGTGAACGGCGTAATTGACGACGACGAGACGCGCCACCGCATCCTCGCCGCCCGCGTCCCAGGCCGCATCGAGAAGCTGCACGTCAACTACGTCGGCGCCGAAGTGCGCGAGGGCGAGCCGCTCGCCACGGTTTACAGCCCGGAAATGCTCACGGCCCAGCGCACCTACGTGGAGCGCCTGCGCGCCGGCACCACGGCCTTCACCGTCTCGGAACGCGCCTCCGCCCGCGAGCGCCTGCTCGAGCTCGGCCTGACCGAGGAGGAAATCCGCATCCTCGAGGGCACCTTGCATCCGACCGCCATGGTCAACGTCCGCGCGCCGATGTCGGGCACGGTCGTCTCGCGCGCCGTCTATGAGGGCCAGTATGTCGAGACCAACGACCGGCTCTTCGAGATCGGCGACTTCTCGCGCATGTGGTTCGTGTTCGACGTCTATGAGCCCGACCTCGCGTGGATTCGCCCGGGCCAGTCGGTCGAGCTGGCGCTGCCCTCCCTCGCCGGCCAGATCCTCACGGCGCCCGTCGCGTTCATTGATCCCAACCTCAACGAAACCACCCGCACGGCCCGCGCCCGCGTGATCCTCGACAACTCCGGTCGCCAGCTGCTCCACCGCCAGACCGGCATCGCCACCGTGCAGGCCGAGTCACCCGAGGTCCTGCTCGTGCCGCGCAGCGCCGTGCTGCAACACCGCGGCAAACCGGTCGTCTTCGTGAACACCGCCGAACACGGCTACGCCGCGCGCGAAATCCGCATCGGCCGCACCGGCGACACCTCGGCCGAAGTGCTCGCCGGCCTCAAGGCCGGGGAACGCGTGGTCACGCAGGGGGCGCTCCTGCTCGACGGACAGGCCGAGCTCGCCCACGCCGCCCTCGGCGGCTCGGGCCACGACCACGGCAGCCCGGTCCCGGCCAAGGTCGCCGCCGGCGAACCCAAACACGATGCCGCCGCCTACGCCCTGCTGAAGACCCTCGCCTTTTCCGCGGCCGACGCCGCCTCGGCCCTCGCGGCCGACGACCTGCCCGGATACCGGAAGAATTTGCCCGCACTTCGCGCCGCGCTCCAGGCCTACCTCGGCGGTTTCGCCCCGGCCGCGCGCGGCCCGTTGGCCGGATTCAAGAGCGGTCTCGCCGAGGGGCCTGACCTCGACGCCGTGCGCCGCAACTTCGAGCCGTTCAGCACCGCGCTGGTCGGTCTCGTCCGCGCTGAACACGTCCATCATCGCGAAGGCCTCCACGTTTTCGAATGCCCGATGACTCCCGTCCTCGGCAACGGCCGCTGGCTGTCCCGCGGTGCGGAGCTGCGGAATCCGTTCTTTGGCTCCGCGATGCTCGAATGCGGCGAAGAACTGGACGCCGAGCCGGCCCCGGCGCCCAAGGGCAAAGACGACATGTCCTCCCTGCCCCCGGGCCACCCGCCCGTGAACGTCGCCGGTTACCTGCTGGCGATGTCCGGTCCCACCGTTGCCCTCGCGGGTGACGGTTGCTGCGCCGGACACAGCGCCGCCCAAGCCGCCGCCTGCGCCCACGCCTCAACCGGAGCCACGCCATGATCAACCGCCTCATCCACTGGTCGCTCCACAACCGGTTCATCGTGATCGCCGGCTTCCTCGCGCTCTGCGCGTGGGGCGCGGTCGCGCTGACCCGCGTGCCAATCGACGCCATTCCCGACCTGTCGGAAAACCAGGTCATCGTCTATGCCGACTGGCCCGGCCGCAGCCCGCAGGAAGTCGAGGACCAGATCACCTACCCGCTCAGCGTTTCGCTGCAGGGCCTCGCCGGGGTGAAAACCGTGCGCGCCACCTCGATGTTCGGCTTCTCCTTCCTCACGGTGATTTTCGAGGACAAGGTGGACACCTACTTCGCCCGCACCCGCGTGCTGGAGCGCCTCAACTCCCTCGGCGACCTGCTGCCCGAGAGCGTCGTCGCCCGCCTCGGACCCGACGCGACCGGCCTGGGCTGGATCTATCAATATTACCTGAAGGATGAGTCCGGCACGCAGGACCTCGGCTCGCTGCGCTCGTTGCAGGATACCTTTGTCCGCTACCAGCTCGCCGCCGTGCCCGGCGTGGCCGAAGTCGCCAGCATCGGCGGCTTCGTGCGCCAGTGGCAGGTCGAGGTCTCCACCCTGAAGCTCAAGCAATACGGCCTCACGCTCGGCGAAATCATGGACGCCGTCGCTGCCAGCAACCGCAATATCGGCGGCCGGACCATCGAGGAAAACGGCGCCGAATACATCGTGCGCGGCGTCGGCCTCGTGCAGGAGGCCGGCGACCTCGAATCCGTCGCCCTCCAGCCGCGCAACGGCACGCCGCTGCGGCTGCGCGACGTGGCGACCGTGCGCATCGGCGGCGACTTCCGCCGCGGTGCGCTCGACGTCAACGGCCGGCAGGTCGTGGGCGGCATCGTCGTCATGCGCTACGGCGAGAACGCCCACCGGGTGATCCAAGACGTGAAGGCCCGCCTCGCCACCCTCGCCCCGGGCCTGCCGCCGGGGGTGACGGTCGAGCCGTTCTACGACCGCAGCGACCTGATCGACCGCGCGATCAACACGCTGAAACACGCGCTGACCGAGGAGATCATCCTCGTGACGCTCGCGCACATCCTGTTCCTGTTCCACTTCCGCAGCATCCTGATCGTCACGCTGCCGCTGCCGGCTTCGATCCTGATCTCGTTCATCCTGATGGACCAGTTCGGCATCCCGTCGCACATCATGTCGCTGACCGGCATCGCCATCTCCATCGGCGTGCTGGTGGACGCCGGCATCGTCATGACGGAAAACGTCATTCGGCACTGCGAGCGGGCGGAGGAGGAGTTGAAACGCCGCCTCACGCCGCCCGAGGTGTTCACGCACACCCTCGAGGCCGCCACGCAGGTCGGCCGGCCAATGTTCTTCTCGATGCTGGTCATCATCCTCGCCTTCGTGCCGGTGTTCCTGCTGACCGGCCAGGAGGGCAAGCTCTTCCACCCGCTCGCCTACACCAAGTCCTTCGCCCTCATCGGTGCGGTGCTGCTGGCGGTGACAGCCGTGCCGGTCTTCTGCACGATCCTCGTGCGCGGGCCGTTCAAGCCCGAGAGCGAGAACTGGCTGATGAAGTCACTGCTGAAGCTCTACGAACCGGTCCTCGACTGGGCGCTCGGGCACCGCAAGACCGTCCTGGGTCTCGCCTTCACCCTGCTGGCGGTTTCCTGCCTCGTGGCCTTCGGTCTGCCGCGCGGCGTCAACGCCCGTCTGCCGGAAGCGGTCGCGCGCCACACGCAGGGCTTCGGCAGCGAGTTCATGCCGACGCTCGAGGAAGGATCGCTGCTGTTCATGCCCGTGCTGTTGCCCGCCACCTCGCTCACCGAGGTCCAGCGCATCATGGCCTGGCAGGACAAGATCATGAGCGAACACCCTGCTGTCGCCTCCGTGGCCGGCAAACTCGGCCGCGCCGAGAGCGCGACCGATCCCGCACCAGTCGAGATGATCGAGACCACGATCATGCTGAAGCCCGAGAGCCAGTGGCCCAAGGGCACGACCAAGGCGTCCATCATCGCCGACCTCAGCGCCAAGCTGATGAACGTGCCCGGCTACGTGCCCGGCTTCCTCCAGCCCATCGAGAACCGGATCCTCATGACGAGCACCGGCATCCGCGCCCAGGTAGGCGTGAAGATCTTCGGCGACAACCTCGACGCGCTGCAAAAGAAGGCCTTTGAGGTCGAGCGCGTGATCAACCGCATCCAGGGTGCGACCGGCGTTGCCCCATCGCGCGTGCAGGGCAAACCCTACCTCGAGATCGCGGTGCGCCGCGACGACCTCGCCCGCTACGGGCTCAGCGTGAAGCAGGTCTACGAATACATCGAGACCGGCCTCGGCGGCGCCACCGTCGGCACCACCTTGAAGGGTCGCGAGCGCTGGCCGTTGCAGGTGCGCCTCGAGGAGGCCGATCGCAACGACATCGACCGCCTCGGCGAACTCCCGCTCACCACGCCCTCCGGCGCGCTCATCCAGCTGCGCCAGGTGGCCGACATCAAGCGCACCGTCGGGCCCAATGAGATCGCCTCGGAAAACGGCCGCCTGCGCGTCTTCGTGCAGGCTAACGTCGCCGACCGCGACCTCGGCGGCTTCGTCAACGACATCAAGGAGCGCGTCGAACGGGAGGTGAAACTCGATCGCGGCATGACCCTCGAGTATTCCGGCCAATACGAGCACCAGCTCCGCGCGCGCCGCACGCTCGGCTATGTGTTCCCCGCCGTCATCGTCATCATCTTCGTGCTGCTCGTGATGACCTTCCGCTCCGTAGCGGAGGCCGCGCACGTGATCCTCGCGGTGCCCTTCGCCCTCACCGGCGGCGTGCTGCTGCAGGCCGCCCTCGGCTACAACTTCAGTGTCGCCGTATGGGTCGGCTACATCGCGCTCTTCGGCACCGCCATCCAGACCGGCGTCGTCATGGTCGTCTATCTGGAGGAGGCGCTGGCCCAAAAACGCGCCGCCCTCGGCGCGGCCTTTGACCGCAGCGCCCTGCTCGCCGCCGTCAAAGAAGGCGCCCGCCTGCGCCTGCGGCCGAAGGTTATGACCGTCGCCACCACCGTGGCCTCGCTCCTGCCGATCTTCTGGTCCGACCGCACCGGCGTGGAGATCATGCGCCCCCTCGCGGCCCCCGTGGTCGGCGGCATGCTCTCCAGCCTCGTCCACATCCTCATTGTCACCCCCGTCATCTTCGCGTGGCTGCGTGAACGGGACCTCAACGCCACGCCCAAATCCTGAACCTCCTCCCATGAACATCAAAAACCTGCTCCTGCTGCTCACCCTGCTCGCCACCGCGGCGCTCCGGGCCGCCGATGCCCCCGCCGGCGAACTCGTCACCCCCACCGACAAGGACACCGCGTGGCTCACCGCCGCCCGCGCCGCTTACCCGTTGAAGACCTGCCTCGTCTCCGAGGAGGAGCTCGGCGGCATGGGCAAACCCGCGGAGTTCATCTACCGCCAGGCCGGCCAGCCCGACCGGCTCGTGCGCTTCTGCTGCAAGATGTGCGTGCCGAAATTCAAGAAGGACCCGGCAAAATATCTGGCCCAGCTCACGCCGTCGGATAAGACAGGAGAGCAGCCTGCGCCGCCCAAGCACCCCTGACCGCCCACCATGGCCCGCCGCCCCGACCAACTCGCCGCCGAGCTCAACGCGCACCGGAACGCCTTCAAGGCGTTCCTCGCAGCGCGCGTCGGCAGCGAGGCCGAGGCGGAGGACATCCTGCAGAACGGCCTGCTCAAGGCGCTCAAGCATGCCGATGAGGTGCAGGACGACGCCAAGCTCACGGCCTGGTTTTACCAGCTCCTGCGCAACGCCGTCGTGGATCACTACCGCGCCCGCGGCTCCGTTCGCCGGCGCCACGACGGTCTGGGCGAGATGATCGCCGCCTTGGGTGAGGACATCACCGATGCGCCCAAGGGCTGGGAGCCGCAGCTGTGCGGCTGCCTCGGCGGCGTGGTTGACACGCTCAAGCCCCAGCACGCCGAATTGCTCCGCCGGGTGGACTTGAACGGCGAATCCGTGAAGGCCGCCGCCCAAGCGCTGAAGATGACGCCGAACAGCGCCAGCGTGGCCCTGCACCGCGCCCGCAAGGACCTGCGCGCCCGCCTGGAGACTTTTTGCGGAGATTGTGCCGAAGGCTCCTGCCTCGACTGTGACTGCGCCGAGCGGGACGATTCCTGAAAGATTCCTGTAAGATTGTCGGGGCGGCTCCGTCTCCGGGATGAAACCAACATTCATCCCATGAAGAAATCCACCGCCAAGACCTCCCTCCCCTCCTGCGGGTGCAATCGCTCCTGCCAGTGCCAGTCGCCGCTCCGCTGCCGCTGCTACGACCTCAACGCCCTGCTGGCCCTCGCCCTCTGGGACTACAGCCGCCTGCTCCGCCGTCACCGCGCCCGTTGACCCGATCCCGACCATGCGCACGCTCGAACTGAGAATCCCGCCGGTCGTCGTCGTCCTGCTCCTCGGAGCGGCCATGGCGGCGGCCGCGCATTTCACGCCCGCCTTGGGCTTCAATGTGCCGGGATCCACCATCCTCGCCGCCGGGTTGGCCGGAGCGGGCGTGATTGTCGCCCTGCTGGGCGTCTCCGCATTCCGTCGGGCGCAAACCACCGTCAACCCGCTGCAACCCGCCGCCGCCTCGCACCTCGTCGTGGCCGGCATCTATCGCCACACGCGCAACCCGATGTATCTCGGCATGCTGCTCGTGCTGCTTGGCTGGGGCATGTTTCTCGCCCACGCCCTAGGGCTCGGCCTGGCCCTGCTGTTCATCCCGCTGATGAACCGGCTCCAGATCGAACCCGAGGAGCGGATCCTGACCAACCTCTTCGGACAACAGTTCACGGCTTATCAATCCACCGTGCGCCGCTGGCTCTAAGCCTGCCGGTTCACCCAACCCCTCTTTCTCCCATGGAATATCTCATCGGCATAGGCCTCGCCGTCGCCGCCTTCTTCTTCGCCCGATTCGTCGGCCTGGACCGGGACCGGGCGTTCTACCCGACCGTGATGATTGTCATCGCGCTGCTGTATGGGCTGTTCGCGGCCATCGGCGGTTCGGGAAAAGCGCTCGCGCTCGAGTCCATCGGCATCGTCGGCTTCGTGCTCCTGGCGGTTCTCGGGTTCAAATCCAGCCTCTGGCTGGTGGTCGTGGCTCTGTTCGGACACGGCGTCTATGATTTCTTCCACGGACACCTGTTCGTGAATCCCGGCGTGCCCGTTTGGTGGCCGGCCTTCTGCAGCGCCTACGACATCACCGCCGCCGCCGGCTTGGCCGGATTGCTCCTGCGGCCGGGCGCGGCGCCAACCCTCCCTGCGTCTTCGTCATGAATTCCTCTCCTTCCCACCCTCCGACCGGTCACGGTCATCATCATCACGGACACGCTGCGACCGTCGGCTCCGGTCAGGTCCCGGCACCCGATGAGCCCGTTTACATGGGCCTGCCGCACGAGCGTTACCTGCGTCCGAAGCTCTACGTCGCCAGCGCGCTGACGATCCCCGTGCTGTTCATGGCCATGGGCGAGATGTTCACCCCGGACCTCGTGCATGCAATTTCACCGCGCATGAGCGGCTGGCTGCAATGGCTCCTGACCACGCCCGTTTTCTTCTGGGCCGGCGCGCCCTTCATCCGCCGCTGGTGGAAATCGATCCGCGAGCGCGACACCAACATGTTCACGCTGACCGTCACCGGCACGGGCGCGGCGTATTTCTACAGCGCGGCGGCCATCCTTTTTTGGGACTTCTTCCCGGCGGAATACCAAACGCACCACGGCGTGCCGCTGTATTTCGAGGCCACGGCCTTCATCACGACCATCGTGCTCCTCGGCCAGATCCTCGAGCAGCGCGCCCACGCGCGCACCGACGCGGCCATCCGCGCCCTCATGGACCTCGCGCCCAAGATCGCGCACCGCCTTCGCGCCGACGGCGTCGAAGAAGACGTGCCGGTCGAGTCCATCCACCCCGGTGATCGGCTTCGGGTGCGTCCCGGCGAAAATCTGCCGGTGGACGGCGTGCTCACCGAGGGCACGGCCGAGATCGACGAGTCCATGCTCACCGGCGAACCGCTGCCTGTCGCCAAGGACCTAGGCGACAAGGTCAGCGCCGGCACGCTCAACACCACCGGCTCCTTCGTCTATCGCGCCGAACGCGTCGGCACCGACACCCTGCTCGCCCAGATCGTCGAACTCGTGCAAGCCGCCACCGAGAGCGAGGCGCCCATCGCGCGCCTCGCCGACCGGGTTTCCGCGTGGTTCACGCCCGTGGTGCTCGGCCTTGCCGCGGTCACCCTCCTTTCCTGGGGCCTATTCGCCCCGCAACAGGGCTGGCTCTACGGCCTGCTGAACGCCGTGGCCGTGCTCATCATCGCCTGCCCCTGCGCGCTCGGTCTCGCCACGCCCGTTTCCCTCGTCACGGGCATCGGACGCGGCGCGCAGGCCGGCGTCTTGGTGAAGGACGCGGCCGCGTTGGAGGCCCTGGCCGGAACCGACACCCTGCTCATCGACAAGACCGGCACGCTCACGCTCGGCCGGCCTCAGGTCACCTTCATCCGACCTGCCGGCCACCTCGACGAATCTGAACTGCTCCGCCTCGCCGCCGCCGCCGAATCCGGCAGCGAGCATCCGCTGGCCCGGGCCATTGTGGCGGCGGCCAAGTCACGCGGCCTGCCGTTGGCCCCCGCGCACGACTTCTCCGCCAAACCCGGCGCCGGCGTCAGCGCGATCGTCGAGGAACGGCACGTGGAACTGAGCCGCGCCGCCGCAGGCTACGAATTGCCCGAACATCCCACGGCAACCCTCGTCAGCGTGACGGTTGACGGTCGCGAGGCCGGCGTGATCGCCCTCGCCGACACGCTCAAGGCCGGCGCAGCGTCCGCAGTCACCGAACTACAGCGGCTCGGCCTGCGCATTGTCATGGTATCGGGTGACCGCACCGCCGCGGCCCGCGCCGTGGCGCAGCAACTCGGACTCGACGGTTTTCACGCCGAGGTCACGCCCGCCCGCAAACAAGAGCTGGTGCGCGAACACCAGGCCCGCGGCGAACGCGTGGTCTTCGCCGGCGACGGCCTCAACGACGCTCCCGCCCTCGCCGCGGCCGACGTGGGTATCGCCATGGGCACGGGCACCGACGTGGCCATGCACAGCGCCGGCCTCGTGCTGGTGAAAGGCGACCTCGCCGCGCTTGTCCGCGCCGTGCATCTGAGCCGCGCGGTGATGCGTAACATCCGGCAAAACCTCTTCTGGGCCTTCGCCTACAACACCGCGGGGCTGCCGCTGGCTGCGGGCGCGTTCTTTCCGTTCACCGGCTGGCTGCTCAGCCCGATGTTCGCCGGCGCCGCCATGAGCCTCAGTTCGATCAGCGTGGTGGCCAACGCCCTACGCCTGCGCCGGACGAAGTTGTAAGCAAATTTTTCGGAACCCGGCCACACTGCCCGCAGTCCGAATCCTCATCATGAACCACCGTCTTTTCCGCACCCTCGTGCTCGCCACCAGCCTCGGCTTCCTCGTCGGCTGCCAGACCGTCGAACGGCGCATCCAGGAAAAACCCGAGGTCTTCTACAAACTCGACCGCGAGACCCAGGACAAAATTCTCCAGGGCATCATCGATATCGGTTACAACGAGGACATGGTCTATCTCGCCCTCGGCAAACCCGATGAGAAGCGCGAACGCGTGACCGAGAACTCCCGCACGCAGACCTGGATCTACAACACCTACTACACGCGCTACGAGGGCACCGCATCTGTTGGCTACCAGCGCCGGGTTTACTACGACCCGCTGCTCCGGAGCTACCGCCTTTACTACCGCCCGGTCTTTGCCGACACCTACCGCGAGGAGAAGGAGGAGCGCATCCGCATAATCTTCCAGGACGGCCGCGTGACCGTGATCGAGCAGGCGAAGGACTGAAATCCGTTCGCCCTTAAGTCACTTGAGTAGGGCCTGACCTCCGGGCAGGCCGAGAACTCTCCGTAGTCCGACGAGCCGCCCAGAGCTTGGCCCATCCACGCACGTCGCTTCGCCGCTTGTGTCATAAACGTTCGGGACTAAACTTTGGTCATGAAGACCACCCCGTCCCGCCAGCCCAAGATCCCCGAAGAGCCGACGCATGCCGTCGCCGAAGCCCGCCTCCTCTCCCCGCGCCGCAAGACCAGCCGCGCCACCACGACCCGCGCCCTCGCCCTCGAACAACTCGCCCATTTCAGCATTGATCCACACAGCCCGACCGGTCGGCCCCTGCTGGCGTTGGCGGAAAAACTCTACGCCGCCCACGGCGATGTAATGGAGCTGTGGGAAACCACCACGCGCGAACTCGCCCGCCTGCCCCGCGAGGACCGGCTCGCGCTCTTCAACGCGAAGAAGTTCCTCAGCTTCCAGTTGGCGAAGCTCCTCGACACCCTGCAAAACCCCACGCGCAAGACCCACCAGTCGCTGGGCTACTCCAACACCACGACGCTCGCGAAGGGACCGTATCCGGTCTTCGACAACGTCACGGCGCTCTTCTCCGCCAACCCGGTGATCACGCGCACGGCGACCTACCTGTTCGCCTGCTCCGAATGGATCGACGACGCCTTCCAAGGCCGCGAGATGCTGCACGAGATCTACTCGCGGCTGATGAACCCGACCTCGATCACGCTCGCCAACCACATCGTGGACGTCGAGTGCGGGCCGCACGCGGGCGAGTATCTCGCGTGGAACTTCAACTCCGGCATGGCCGCCATCGACGGCATCGTCTCCCACCTCGTCGGCCGCGAGGACATCATCCTCTCCTCGCGCAACATCTTCGGCGGCGCTTACCAGCTCATCCACGACTG
>CBINOW010000002.1:0-84193 GCA_966252395.1 uncultured Oleiharenicola sp.
GACGAAGTCCTCCGACGTGAGCCGGTAGCCGTATTTCTTCTCGAAGAGCGTGAGCGCGCGCGGGCTCACGGTCATCTCGTAGTCGCCCCAGTCCGAGTAGATGTCGCGCAGCTTCGCGTGGTCGGCGCCCCAGAACCACGAGAAGTTGTAGAACATCGAAGTGAAGCGCACGACCTTCGTCGCCGGATGGTCGGCCAGCCATTTTTCGAGGAAGGCGAGCAGCACTTTCTGTGTCTCCGGCTGCATCGGGTCCACGGCGGCGAGATGCTCGCGGTCACCCCAGTTGTTCGTGAGGTGGTTATACATCGAGATCTCCTCCCAGAGGCGGAAGGCGAGGAAGTTCACGGTGTATTGGTGGCCGGGCACGGTGCCGGTGATGGTGACGGTGCCCTTCTTCGGGTTGACCGACCACTTCGTCTTCGCGACCTCCTTGCCGGTGGTGCGGTCGAAAACCTGCCACCATTTCTTGGGGCTGTCGCCGAAGTTCACGGCAAACTGCTCCGTGTAGTAGCCGGCGAGCAGGGTGACGGTGGTCGCGGCCTTTTCGGCGACGACCGGGAAACTCATGAGGAAGTTCTGCTGGAGCTTGTCGCGGTTCACGCGCGCCCAAGGCTGGACGGAGCGCACGAGGCAGAGCGTCGAGTAGATCGCGTAGCCGGATTGCACGATCTCGGGCGAGAGCTGCGTGCCGTCGGAGTCGCGGATGGTGTCGGCGCCCCATTTCTGGGCGAGGCGCAGCGTGAGCTGTTCGTAGCCGGCTTCGCCGGGCAGCGTGAAATCACCGTGGGAGAGATCGGGGGCACTCATGGAAAGAGATGGGAAGGAAGAGCGGACGGGAACGGGGTGTAAAGCCGCCAGCCAACCAGCTCCGCGCGCTGCCCGGAAGACGCAGCTTTTCGGATTGTCCGGCCCCGCGGCCATGGGAGCATCGGCGGCGACCCGCATCCTGCGTCCCGGTGCCTCCTTCCCCTTCACCGACAACCCTTTCCCTCGCCGGCCCCTGGCGCGTCTGCCTCGGCGCGGCGCAGGAGGACGACGCACCGCCGCCCGACGCGGCCTTCGACGCCGAAATCGCGCTGCCTGCGACCACCGAGACCGCCGGGCTCGGCCCGCTCAATCCCGATCACCGCGCCGACCGCCTCACCGCCGTGCGCCGCATCGAGGGCGCCGTGTGGTATCAACGCGATTTCACCGTGCCGGAAACCTGGCGCGACCGGCACGTCGTGCTCTTTCTCGAACGCACGAAAGGGTGCCGCGTGTGGCTCGACGGCCGCCTCGTCGGCGACAACGCGCTCCTCTGCGCCCCGCACGAACACCCACTCGGCGTGCTCGCGCCCGGACCGCATCGCCTGACGCTCCTTGTGGACAACCGCCGCAAGCCCGCGCCCGGCGACAACCACCAGACCTCCGAGCACACGCAGGGCAACTGGAACGGCGTGCTCGGCACCCTCGAACTCCGCACCACCAGCCCGCTCCGCATCGCCCACGTCGCTGTCACCCCCGACGTGGCTGCACGCGCCTTCCACCTGACCGTGCGCCTCGCGCATGCAAACCAATGTTCGTATTACGAACATTGGCGGAATGTCTCAGAGGGAAATGATACAATGAGCAGGGATACCAATGTTCGTAATACGAACATTGGAGCCGGGGACGGGGTGTGGGTGACGGGCGTGGTGATCGCTTCGCTGGGGGGCCGGCGGGTCTCGGTCCCGGCGGGGCCGGTGGTTCAGCTTACGTTGGCGGTCGGGGCGGAGGCAGCGCTCTGGGATGAATTTTCGCCCGCGCTCCATCAGCTCACCGTGAAGTTCGAATCGCCGACCGGCGACGATGAACGCGTGATCACGACCGGGCTGCGCGAGTTCCGGCGCGCGGGCACGCAGTTTGCGATCAACGGGCGCACGACCTTCCTGCGCGGCGAGGTAAACTGCTGCGTGTTTCCGCTCACGGGACATCCGCCGATGGATGTCGCCGGCTGGCGGCGGTATTTCGGCGTGTTGCGCGACCACGGGCTGAATCATGTGCGCTTCCACAGCTGGACGCCGCCCGACGCCGCGTTCACGGCCGCGGACGAACTCGGTTTCTACGTCGCGACAGAGCTGCCGTTCTGGGGTGAGTGGACACCCGCCCTCGCCGACGCGCTCGCGCCCGAGGGCGAGGCGATTCTGCGCGCGTATGGGCACCACCCGTCGTTTGTGCTGCTGACGCTCGGCAACGAGCACCGCGGCGATCGCGCCGCGCGCGCGGGGCAGGTGGCGCGGCTCCGCGCGTTCGATTCGTCGCGGTTGCATGCTCAGGGCGCCAACAACGACCTCGAGACCCCGTCGCTCGCGCCCGACGACGACTGCTGGATCACGGCGCGCCTGCCGGCACCGGACGGCTCCGACCGCTTCGTGAACGTGCGCGGCGCCCACGCGACTCCGGACCGCGCCGACGGCCACCTGCAAACCGGCGCCGGCGGCACGCGCACCGATTACCGCGCCGCGATCACCGCGTCGCCGCTGCCGGTCGTCAGCCACGAGATCGGCCAGTATTCGTGCTATCCGCGCTACGCGGAGATCGGACGCTGCACCGGCATCTTCGCCGCGCACAACCTCGCGCGTTTCCGCGCCAAGGCGGAGGCGGCGGGTTTGTTGAAACGCGCCGACCGTTTCGCCCGCGCCTCGGCCGCGCTGGCGGCGCTCTGCTACCGCGAGGAAATCGAGGCGGCGCTGCGCACGCCCGGCTTCGGCGGCTTCGAGTTGCTCGGCCTGCAGGATTTTCCGGGCCAGGGCACGGCGCTCGTCGGGCTGCTGGACGCCTTCCTCGAAGCGAAGGGCGCCCTGCCGCCGCCGGAGTTCCGGCAGTTTTGCGGCCCGCAGGTGCTCCTCGCCCGCTTCGACCGGCATACGTGGAACGCCGGCGAAACGTTCAGCGCCGATCTCGAACTCGCGCATTACGGACCGGCCGATTTCCCCGTCGGCGAACTGCACTGGTCGCTCGGCGAGGCTTCCGGAAAGCTCACCGTGCCCGTCGCTGCGCGCGGCGGCCTGCGTGCGCTCGGCCGGCTCGAATGCCGGCTGCCCGCCCCCGCGCGTGCGCTCCGGCTGGAGTTGTCCCTCACGCACATTCCCTCCGGGGCGACGAATTCCTACCCGCTCTGGGTTTACCCCGTCGCGACGCCGGCCACACCGCCCGGTGTCGTGCTCACGCGCGCCTTCGATGCCGCTGCGCAGGCCGCGCTTGCCGGCGGTGCGGCCGTGCTGCTGTGCGCCGACGCGACACGGCCGTTCCCGCGCACGCCCGGCGGCGGGTTCACGCCCGATTTCTGGTGTTGGTCCATGTTCAAGAACATCCCCGGCACGCTCGGGCTCGCCATTGAGACGGACCACGCCGCGCTCGCGGATTTTCCGTCCGAAGCGCACTCGAACTGGCAATGGTTCCACCTCGCGCGCGCCGCGCAGCCGGTCGTGCTCGACGCGCTGCCCGCCGGCCTCGCGCCGATTGTCGAGGTGATCGACAACCCCGAACGCGCGCAGCGTCTGGGCCTGATTTTCGAGGCGCGGGTCGGCCCGGGCCGGCTGCTCGTCTGCGGCCTCGACCTGCCCGCCCTCGCCAGACTCCACCCGGAGGCGCGAGCGTTGCTCGGGAGTCTCCTCCGCTATGCCGCTTCGCCCGCCTTCGCGCCGGAAGTGCGCGCGGAACCCGCGGCACTGGGCGCCGCGTTGCGCGGTTGATTATCCCATACATGACGGTCAAGGCCCCCGCCCGTTGCGGCGGGCCGCCGATCGCCAGACCTTCGAGTCCCCTATCCCCTAACCCCATGAAACGATTGCTCCCTCTGCTGGGCCTGTTAGCCCTCGTGTCAGCCCCGATGCTGCGCGCCGACCAATCCGCCACCCTCACGCTCCGCGCCGATCAGCCCGGCGCCGTCATCAGCCGCGAGATCTACGGCCATTTTGCCGAGCACCTCGGCCACTGCATCTACGAAGGCCTGTGGGTCGGCCCCGATTCCTCCATCCCCAACACCCGCGGCATCCGCAACGACGTCGTCGCCGCGCTCAAGCAGCTCCAAATTCCCGTCCTCCGCTGGCCGGGCGGTTGCTTCGCCGACGAATACCACTGGAAGGACGGCATCGGCCCGCGCGAGAAGCGCCCCGCGATCTACAACTCCCACTGGGGTGGCGTCGTGGAGAACAACCATTTCGGCACGCACGAGTTCCTCGACCTCGTCGAGCAGCTCGGCTGCGAGGCCTTCGTGTCGGTCAACGTCGGCAGCGGGACCGTGCAGGAGACCCAGCAGTGGGTCGAATACATGACCAGCGACGCCCAGTCGCCGATGGCCGACCTGCGCCGGGCCAACGGCCGCGACAAGCCCTGGCGCGTGAAATACATCGGCGTCGGCAACGAGACCTGGGGCTGCGGCGGCAATATGCGCCCCGAGTATTACGCGGACGTTTACAAGCACTTCAACACGTTCATCAAAAACTACGACCGCGAGTATCGCATCCAGCGCATCGCCTGCGGCCCGAGCGGCGACGATTACGCCTGGACCGAGGAGCTCATGCACAGCGCCACCCGCCACATGAACGGCCTGTCGCTGCACCACTACACCCTGCCCACCGGCAGCTGGCGCGGCTCGAAGGGCACCGCGACCAACTTCGCCGAGGACCAGTGGTTCACCACCATGCGCAACACGTTGCTGATGGAGACGCTCGTCTCCAAGCACAGCGCGATCATGGACAAATACGACCCGCAGAAGAAGGTCGGCCTCGTCGTGGACGAGTGGGGCACCTGGTATGACGTCGAGCCCGGCACGAACCCCGGCTTCCTCCGCCAGCAAAATACGATCCGCGACGCCGTCGTCGCCGGCCTGAACCTCCACATCTTCCAGAAGCACGCCGACCGCGTGACCATGGCCAACATCGCGCAGATGATCAACGTGCTCCAGGCCGTCATCCTCACCGACAAGGAGAAGATGATCCTCACGCCGACCTACCACGTCTTCGAGATGTTCAAGGTCCACCAGGGCGCCACCAGCCTGCCGATCGAGCTGAAGGGCCCCGACTACGTCTTCGGCGCCGAGAAGCTGCCGATCGTCAGCGCCTCCGCCTCGCGCGACGCCGCCGGCAAGATCCACGTCTCGCTCGTCAACCTGCACCCGCGTGACAGCGTCACGGTCTCCGCCGCGCTCGTCGGCGTGAAGGGCAACACCGTCACCGGCCGCCTCCTCACCGCCGCCACCATGGACGCGCACAACACCTTCGAGTCGCCCGAGACCGTCAAGCCCGTCGCCTTCACCGGCGCCAAGCTCGCCGATGGCCAACTCACGGTCGAACTCCCCGCCAAGTCGGTGGTGATGCTCGAGCTGTAAGGCCTTCGTTGTCGTTGTAGGGCGGGGTCTCCGACAGTGTCAGCCATAGCCTTGGCGACGGCTGAACCCCGCCTTGGTTCCTTTGTAGGGTCGGCGCTTGCGCCGACCTTGCAAACGAGTTCGGACTTGTTGCTGCAATGCGGAGGGCCCAGCTCCAGCTGGGCCGCGGCTCGCGAACCCCGTATAACGTGTTTGCCGAACCGGCTCAGCTGGAGCTGAGCCCTCCACCCTTCCCCACCTGACTGTAAGGCAACCCGCCGTTTGCCGCCGCGCACCCGCCGGCTAGCTTCCCCCCATGCCCCTACCCCTTTGTTCCGCTCCCATCATCTTGGTCTGTCATCCTGAGCCGCGCGAAGGATCCAAGCGGTGCGACGGGGCTGATTCCGTTTACGGCCATTCCCTTGGATCCTTCGCAGGGCTCAGGATGACGCTGCGGGTGTTGGTTCTGCTTTCGTGTGTTTCGTGTTTTTCGTGGTTTCTCCCTAGCGCCAGCGCCGCGGAGAGCGGCGGCCCCGTCGCCCCCAAGCCGCTCTTCCGCGACCCGGTTTTTGACGGCGCGGCCGATCCGGTCGTGATCTGGAATCCGGCGGTGAAGCGCTGGTGGATGTTCTACACCAACCGTCGCGCCAACCAACCCGGCCTCTCCGGCGTGGCCTGGGTCCACGGGTGCCACATCGGCATCGCCGAGTCAGCCGACGGTGCGAAGTGGACCTACCTTGGCACCGCCGACATCGAGCTGCCCGCCGATATCGGCGGCGCAGAACCCACGCACTGGGCGCCGGATGTCATCACGGCGCCCGATGGGGAGCACCACATGTATCTGACCGCGGTGCCGGGCGTGTTCGAGAACTGGCAGCACCCGCGCCGCATCGTCCACCTCACGAGCGCCGACCTGCGAAAATGGAAATACGAGTCCGCCCTCACTCTCGCGTCCGACCGCGTGATCGATGCCGCGGTGTATCCGCTGCCCGGCGGCGGCTGGCGCATGTGGTATAACAACGAGCGCGACCGAAAATCCATCTACTACGCCGACAGCCCCGATCTCTTCACGTGGACCGACAAGGGCAAGTGCGCCGGCGTCGGCGAGCGTCCAGGCGAAGGCCCCTACGTCTTCCGCTGGCGCGGCGCCTACTGGATGCTCGTGGATTTGTGGAAGGGCCTCGGCGTCTATCGCTCAACCGACCTCGAAACGTGGACCGCCCAAACCGGCGACCTGCTCGGCGTGCCCGGCACCGGCGCCGACGACGGCGTGAACGGCGGCCACCCCGGCGTCGTGGTCAGCGGCGACCGCGCCTACGTGTTCTATTTCACCCACCCCGGCCGCGCCGGCACCATCCGGCCCGAGGACAAGGAATCGCTCGAACTCCGCCGCAGCTCCATCCAAGTCGTCGAACTCGTCGAAAAGGACGGCGTCCTCTCCTGCGACCGCAATACGCCGACGCATGTGGCGCTGAAGGCGCGTCCCTGAGAGCCGCGCAAAACTCCAAACGCCATGCAAAAAAGTCCCAATTCCCAAAATTCGGATTTCTGCCTTTTGGTGTTTGTTTGGAATTTGGCTTTTGGCGTTTGAGATTTCCCAAGGAGCCACGGCTCATCCAGGAGGATTCGCCCTACCCACCCTCCGCCCATCTTATCCATCATTGGGCCCGCTATCTCCATGAGAGTGGGTTGGCGAAAGCGCCCACATTCTACAGGCTGGCGGCTTCACCCCGGGCGCACTCCCGCCCCTGTCAGTTCCCCTTTTACCCGCTGACTTATGAACCTCCGTGCTGCCTCCCTGCTCGCGCTGTCGCTCGGCGCGTCGGCCCTCCCCGCCCTCGCCTCGATCCCGAGCGACGCCACGCCCACCGTCATCGTCAACACCGCGCGCGAACCCGTCGCCGCCGGCCCCTTCGCGCCGAGCTGGGATTCGCTGCGCGCCTACGAGGTGCCCGAGTGGTTCCGCGACGCGAAGTTCGGCATCTGGGCCCACTGGGGCCCGCAGTGCGAGCCCGAGCAGGGCGACTGGTATGCGCGCAACATGTATTCCGAGAGCAGCGGGCAGGGCCGCAAACACCGCGAGGTTTACGGCCATCCCTCGCAGGTCGGCTTCAAGGACGTCATCCACCGCTGGAAGGCCGAGCGCTGGGACCCGGCGAAACTCGTCGGCCTCTACCGCCGCGCGGGCGCCCAATACTTCTTCGCCCTCGCCAACCACCACGACAACCTCGACCTCTGGGATTCGAAATACCAGCCGTGGAACGCCGCCCGCGTCGGCCCGAAGAAGGACCTCATCGCCGGCTGGGCCCAAGCCGCGCGGGCCAACGGCCTGAAGTTCGGCGTCAGCGTGCACGCCGCCCACGCCTGGAGCTGGTATGAGACCGCACAGGGCGCGGACAAGGAAGGACCGCTCGCCGGCGTGCCCTACGACGGCAAGCTCACCGCCGCCGACGGCAAGGGCACGTGGTGGGAGGGACTCGACCCGCAGGACCTCTACGAGCAGCGCCACGCGCCGACCCCCGGGTTTGAGAAACTCGACAGCATCCACGGCCGCTGGGACTGGGGCAACGGCGTCAGCCAGCCCGACCAGGCCTACTGCGAGCGGTTCTTCAACCGCACGATGGACCTGATCAACCGCTACCAGCCCGACCTGCTCTATTTCGACGACACCGCCCTACCCCTTTGGCCGGTCAGCGACGCGGGCCTCAAGATCGCCGCGCACTACTACAACCAGAGCGCCGCGCGGAACGGCGGCAAGGTGAACTCCGTGCTCTTCGGCAAAGTTCTGCTGCCCGACCAGCGCCGCGCCGTGGTGTGGGACGTCGAGCGCGGCGCGCCCAACGACCTCCAGCCGCTGCCCTGGCAAACCGACACCTGCATCGGCAGCTGGCATTACTATCGCGCCATCTACGACAACAAGCGCTACAAGAGCGCCCCGACCGTCCTCCAGATGCTGGCCGACATCGTCAGCAAGAACGGCAACCTCCTGCTTAACATCCCGCTCCGCGGCGACGGTTCCATTGACGACCAATCGCTCGCCGTGGTCGAGGGCATCGCCGCGTGGATGGACGTGAACCGCGAGGCGATCTTTGCCTCGCGCCCGTGGAAGATCTTCGGCGAAGGCCCGGCCTCCGCCGGCGCCGAAATGCGCGCCCAGGGCTTCAACGAGGGCAAGGGCAAGCCCTACACGGCCGAGGACTTCCGCTTCACCCAATCCAAGGACGGCCGAACGCTCTACGTTATCGGCCTCGTCCGCCCCACCGCCCCGCTCGCCGTCGCGGCCCTCGGCACCGCCGCCGGCCATCTCGAACGCGCCATCGCGAACGTCGAACTCCTCGGCAGCACCGCGCCCGTGAAGTGGAAACAGACCGCCGCCGCCCTCGAACTCGACGCCGGCGCCACCACCGGCCCGGCCGGCCCCGTGGTGTTCAAGGTTTCGCTCCGATGAAAATCATCCGTCTGCTCCTCGGCGCGACGCTCGGCGTCGCGCTCTACGCCGATACGGCTGGGCCGGTCGCGCCGGCCAAGTCCTTCATCGACTACTTCCGCCCCATTCCCGCCCGCGGACCGCTCACGGCGGAAACCTGGGGCGCACCGGGCGCGCTGCCGCGCGACGTGCGCAACGGCCTGGAGGATGTCGCCAACCAATATTGCTACTGGGACGGCCAGATCCTGCGCGGCGACGACGGCAAATACCGGCTCTACGCCTCACGCTGGGACGAGGCCCGCGGCCACGACGGTTGGAAGGACTCGATCGGCGTGAGCGCGCTCAGCGACCACCTGCTCGGGCCCTACGTGGACCGCGGCCCGATGTGGCCCGACAACCAAGGAGGCAAGGGCCACAACGTCACCGCCCTGCGCCTGCCCGACGGGCGTTACGCGGTTGTCGTCAGCGAGACGCGCCAAGGCGATGTATTCGTCTCCGACTCACCCGACGGCCCCTGGTCGCACCTCGGCGGCATCGTCACGCACGGCGACGTGCGCAAGCGCGCCTCGAACTACAGCATCATGGTGCGGCCCGACGGCGACTTCATGATCGTGCCGCGCTCCGGCCAGATCTTCCTCAGCAAAACCGGCATCCTCGGCCCCTACTACGCCCAAGGGCCGAGTGTTTATCCGAAGATCGCCGGCTTGGAGCAGCGCGACCTTGAGGATCCCTGCATCTGGTTCAGCGGCGGCCGCTATCACATCGTCGTCAACAGCTGGAGTCAGCGGAAGGCCTTTCATCTCACGTCCAAGGACGGCATCACCGGTTGGACGCTGCGCGGCCTCGCCTACGACCCGACGGTGGATTTCGTGCGCTACACCGACGGCACGGTGAACCGCTGGGACAAACTCGAGCGCCCCGGCGTGGTGATCGAGAACGGCCACGTGGTCGCCGTGACCCTCGCCGTGCTCGATGTCCCCAAGAACGAGGAGAAGGGCGGCGATCGTCACGGCAACAAGGTCATCGTGATCCCCTTCGACGGCGCGGCCCTCGACCGCGATCTGGCGAATCTGCCCGAGCTGCCGTCCGAGACGCCCGCGGGTGCAACACGCTGAGCCAGCGCGCTGCATTGCGATCAAGGCATTGCTCATGCCTGGTGGGCTCAGCTCCAGCTGAGCCGCTGCCCTCGTGGCGAGCAACTCGGCACAGCGGGAGCTGTGCCCTCCATGAATCCGCCAAAAGCCCGCCGGACAGTAAGACGAGTTACCGTTTGCCGCGGCGCGGGTTTCGTCTGATATTTTCCGCCCATGCCCCACCCCCGCCTGACCCTGCGGCTCCTGCTTTTGTGTGTTTCGTGTTTTTCGTGGTTCCTCCCCCTCGTCCACGCCGCGGACTACCCGAATCCCCTCGTCCGCCAGCGCGCCGACCCGCACATCCTGCGGCACACGGACGGGCAATACTACTTCATGGGCACGGTGCCGGAATACGACCGCCTCGTCCTGCGCCGCGCGCCGACGATCGCCGGGCTCGCCACCGCCGAGGAAAAGATCATCTGGCGCAAACACGCCACGGGCATCATGGGCGCGCACATCTGGGCGCCCGAGATCTACCACTTCGATGGGAAGTGGTTCATTTATTTCGCCGCTGGCGAGGCGGAGAAGATCTGGAACATCCGCATCTACGTCCTCGAAAACGCCTCCGCCGATCCCTTCCAAGGCGAGTGGATTGAGCGCGGCCAGCTCAAGACCGGCTGGGAATCCTTCGCGCTCGACGCCTCCGTTTTCGAGCACCGCGGCCGGCGCTACCTGCTCTGGGCGCAGCAGCAGCCCGGTATCAAGGGCAACACCAACCTCTACATCGCGCCGCTGGCCACGCCGACGTCCCTCGGCGGCCCGGCGGTGCTGCTGTCGAAACCCGAGCTGCCCTGGGAACTGGTTCGCTACGCCGTCAACGAGGGCCCGATGATGCTCCGCAAGAACGGGCGCCTCTTCCTCACCTACTCCGCCGCCGGCACCGGGCCGGAGTATTGCGTCGGGATGCTCACCGCCGACGAAAACGCCGACCTGCTCGACCCCAAGTCGTGGACGAAATCCCCCGAGCCGGTCTTCGTCACCAGCGAGGCGAACCGCATCTACGGCCCGGGACACCATTGCTTCACGGTCGCCGAGGACGGCGTCACCGACCTCATCGTCTATCACGCCCGCAGCTACCGCGACATCCAAGGCGACCCGTTGCGCGACCCCAACCGCCACACGCGCGTGCAGCCCGTGAAGTGGCGCGCCGACGGCACGCCCGACTTCGGGGTGCCGCGGCCGGATGATCCGCGGAAGTTCGGCCCGGTGGATCTCCGCGAACTCCGCGCGCGCGACGCCTGCATCTGGCCCAATCCCGCCACGCAGGAATACGTCATGTATTTCGCCTCCGGCCAGCGCGGGCCCAACGGCCGCGCCGCCGTCTCCGCCTACACGAGCAAGGACCTGAAAACCTGGACCGGCCCGACCGTGGTCTTCGAGCGCCCGGCCGAGTGGTGGTCCGACCGCAGCATCTGGGCGCCCGAGATGCACGCCCATGACGGGAAATACTACCTCTTCCTCACCTTCGACTCGTCGCACCTGTTTCCCGAGCAATGGCGCGACTGGCGGCCGCGCGTGAAGCGCGCCTCGCAGGTGCTTGTGAGCGATTCGCCCCTGGGGCCGTTCCAGCCCTTCGGGAACAAGCCGACTCTGCCCGAGGACATGATGACTCTCGACGGCACACTCTTCGTCGAAGACGGCACGCCCTACATGGTGTTCTGCCACGAGTGGGTGCAGATCAAGGATGGCACCGTGTGCTCCGTCCAGCTGACGCCCGATCTCTCCGCCACCGTCGGCGAACCAAAACGTCTTTTCCACGGCAGCGACGCCCCCTGGGCCAAGAAGTCCGAAGAAAACGGCTGCTACGTGACCGACGGCCCCTGGCTGCACCGCACCGCCAGCGGCAAACTCCTCATGCTCTGGTCGAGTTTCACCACCACGGGCTACGCGGTCGGCATCGCCACCTCCGAGAGCGGCAAACTCGCCGGCCCGTGGCGGCACGCGCCCACCGCGCTCTACGCCGATGATGGCGGCCACCCGATGCTCTTCCGCACCTTCGACGGCCGCCTGATGATGGCCCTCCACCGGCCCAACCAGCCCCCGCACGAGCGCGAGGTCTTCCTCGAGCTGGAGGAAACCGGCGACACGCTAGTGCTGAAAAAGCGATGATCCGCCGGCTCCCGCTCCTTTGTCTCCTCCTGCTGGCCGCGCTGCGCCCGGCCGCAGCCGCGGATTTCCCGATTACTGCGCACGGTGCGGTCGCTGACGCGAAGACGCTCAACACCGCCGCCATCCAGGCCGCACTCGACGCCGCCCATGCGGTCGGTGGCGGGCGCGTCGTGATCCCAAAGGGCACGTTCAAGAGCGGCTCGATCTTCCTCCGGCCCGGCGTCGAGCTCCACCTCGCCGAGGGCGCGGTCCTGCTTGGCTCGAACAACATCGAACATTACCCGAAGCAGCGCACGCGCATCGAGGGCCACTTCCCCGAATGGCGCCTCGCCCTCGTCAACGGAACCAACCTCACCGGCGTGCGGATCACCGGCCCGGGTAAACTCGACGGCAACGGCACGCTGTTCTGGGCCGCCTTCTGGCAGCGCCGGAAGGAAAACCCGCAGTGCACCAACCTCGAGGTCGAGCGCCCGCGCCTCGTGCACCTCGACACCTGCACCGACGTGCGGATCACCGGCCTCGTGCTCCGCGACTCCGGGTTCTGGAACCTCCACCTCTACCGCTGCCGCGATGTGCTCCTCGAGGGACTCGACATCTTCTCGCCCGGCGCCGGGAGCGGACCCGTGCGCGCGCCCAGCAGCGACGGCATCGACCTCGACAGCTGCCGCGATGTCGTCATCCGCCGCTGCAAGATCGCGGTGGACGACGATTGCATCGCCCTCAAGGGCACCAAGGGCCCGCTCGCCGACCGCGACGAATCGAGCCCGCCCGTCGAAAACATCCTCGTCGAGGATTGCACCTTCGGCGCCGGCCACGGCGTGGTCACCTGCGGCAGCGAGGCCACCGTCGTGCGCAACGTCACCGTCCGCAACTGCACCGTCGCCGGAAAGAACAACCTCGTCCGCCTCAAGCTCCGCCCCGACACCCCGCAGCGCTACGAGAACCTGGTGTTCGAGAACATCACGCTCGACGGCGACGGCCGGATCTTCGACGTGGCGCCGTGGACGCAGTTCTTCGACCTGAAAGGTCACCCGCCGCCCGCCCGCTCTGTCGCGGGCGTGACGCTGCGCAATCTCACCGGCCGCTACGGCACGCTCGGCCGCCTCCGCGGCAACGAGGGCGACGACCTCAGCGGCATTCACCTGGAAAACATCACGCTCACACTCGCCGACGATAAGTTCGAGCGCGGCCCCGTCCGCGACTTCACCGCGACGGGCGTCGCGCTCAACGGCCGGCCCTTCACCCCGTGATCCCGCGCCGGTCCAGTATCTTCGTCCGGTTGTCCCAAGGGGCGGGCCTGCTCCTGCTGGCGGTTGCGTCCCTCCCCGCCGCGCACGACTACGCCATTGGCGCCGACCTGTCGTTCCTGAAGCAGGCCGAGGAACGCGGCGTGCAGTTCAAGGACAGCGGCGTGGTGAAGCCCGGGCTGCAGATCTTCCACGACCACGGCTACAACTGGATCCGGCTGCGGTTGTTTCACACGCCGTCCACCCAAGCGCGGCCACTGCCCAACGATCTCGCCTACACCATCGCCCTCGCGCAGGCGGCCAAGGCGCAGGGAATGAAGTTCCTGCTCAACTACCACTACTCCGACACCTGGGCCGACCCACAGAAACAGTTCCCCCCGAGAGCCTGGGAAGGCCTCGAGCCCGCGGCGCTCGTCACGGCCGTGCACGACTACACGCGCGACACCATCGCGGCCTTCCGCGCGGCCGGCGTGCTGCCCGACATGGTGCAGATCGGCAACGAGGTGACGCCCGGCCTGCTCTGGCCCCACGGCAAGCTGCCGGAAAACTGGGACACCTTCGCCGCGCTGCTCAAGGCCGGCATCGCCGGCGTCGAGGCCGGTCGCGGCGACGGCCCGCGCCCGCGCATCATGCTGCACATCGAGAAGAGCGGCGACCGCGAGCGCACGCGCTGGTTCTTCGACCACCTGAAGGAGCGCGGCGTGGAGTTCGACGCCATCGGCCAGTCCTATTACCCGTGGTGGCACGGTTCGCTGCTCGACCTGCGCGACACGCTCGCGTTCATGGCCGAAACCTACCGCAAGGACATCTATCTCGTCGAGGTCGCCTACAACTGGCGGCCCACCGAATACCTCGGCGAACCCGCGCCGTTCCCGGAAACGCCCGAGGGCCAGCGCGACTTCCTCGACGAGGTTCATCGCGTCGTCCTCGCCACGCCGCACGGCCTCGGCAAGGGCGTGTTCTGGTGGGAGCCCGCCGTGCCGCTGCAAACCCGCATCGCCAGCCGCGGCATGTTCGACACCGACGGCAACGCCCTGCCCGTGATCAACGTCTTCGACCGCTGGACCCGCGGGAAGACGGTGAAGGCAAATCCGCCATGAAGCCTCGCGCGTCTTGCTGCCTCTTCCTCGTAGCCGCGCTTGAGCAAAGCGAAAGCGTGGCCACGTTGTCGCCAGGCTCCAACGCGGCTACCTGCCGCATCCGTTTTCCATGAAACTCCCCACCCTCCTCATGTCCTCGCTCCTGTTCGCCTCTGTCGCCGACGCCGCTTTCACCGACCACCCGGTCATTCCGCTCTGGCCCGAGGGCGTGCCCGCCGTCGTGCGGCCCGACGCCCCCGCCGCGCTGGGCCCGCTCGGACCGGAGAAACTCGAGGAGGGCGGCCGGCTCTCGAATATCTCCGAGCCCACGCTCACCGTCTATTGGCCCGCCGTGGACCGGCCCAACGGCACCGCCGTCATCATCTGCCCCGGCGGCGGCTACAGCTTCCTCTCCAACGACCGCGAGGGCGTGCAATTCGCCCAGTGGCTCAGCCACCTCGGCGTCACGAGCTTCATCCTCAAGAGCCGCCTGAAGGAATACGGCCACCCCGCGCCGTTGCAGGACGTGTTGCGCGCCGTGCGCGTCGTCCGCTCGCGCGCCGCCGAGTTCAAGATCAACCCCGCAAGCCTCGGCGTGATGGGCAGCTCCGCCGGCGGCCACCTCGCCGCCAGCGCCGGCACGCTCTTCGACCACGCCGACGGCAAGACCGGCGCGGCAATCGACAGCGTCAACGCCCGGCCCGATTTCCTCATCCTCATGTATCCGGTCATCACCATGGCCGACGGCGTGACCCACAACGGCTCGCGCGAAAACCTCTTCGGCAAGGCGCGCACGCCCGAGCAGGAGGCGTTCTTATCGCTCGAGAACCGCGTCACCGCCGCCACGCCGCCCACGCTCCTCATCCACACGCAGGAAGACAAGTCCGTGCCGGTCGAGAACAGCATCCGTTTCTTCCAAGCCCTGACCAAGGCCGGCGTGCCCGCGGAGTTCTACGCCTTCGAGAAAGGCGGCCACGGCATGGGCATCCGCGACGGTCTCGGCACGACCTCCGAATGGCCCGACCGTGCCCGCGAATGGCTCCGCGCCCGCGGCCTGCTGACGCCGGCCCAGAAACCCTGACCCGCGGTTGTAGGGCGGGGTCTCCGACGAAGGCTCGGCGGAGATGGCAAAGCAACCCCGCTTTTCGCAAATCCCCCATGAAACCCCGCCTACCCCTCTTAGCCCCGATGCCGGCTGCTGCCGGCCCGGGGCCAGTCGCCCGGCCTTCGCCGTGGCTGGCCTGCCTTCTGTTCTCCGTCCTCAGCCTCGGCGCCGCCGAACCCGTCGTCCCGCTCTGGCCGGGCGCGGCGCCCGGCTCGGAGGGCCGCACCGAAGCCGAGAAGGTGCGGATCACCGACAGCGGCGAACACGTCGTGTCCGGCGTGCATCAGCCCAACCTCACGGTCTATCTGCCCGCGCCCGGCACGGCCAACGGCACCGCCGTGATCGTGTGCCCGGGCGGTGGACACCGCGAACTCTGGGTTGACCACGAGGGCCACGCCGTCGCCCGCTGGCTCACCGAGCGCGGCATCGCCGCCTTCGTCCTCAAATACCGCCTCGCCCGCGACCCCGGCTCGACCTACCGCATCGAGGTCGAGGCGTTGGCCGACGCCCAGCGGGCGCTGCGTCTCGTGCGCGCCCGCGCCGCGGAATGGCAGATTGATCCGGCGCGCGTGGGCGTCCTCGGTTTTTCCGCCGGCGGCGAAGTCGCCGGACTCGTCAGCCGCAAGTTCGATGACGGCAAGGCCGATGCCACCGACGCCATCGAGCGCCAATCCTCAAAGCCCGCCTTCCAGGCCCTGATCTATCCCGGCCGCTCACAGAACATCCAGCCCGCGGCGGGAAACCCGCCGGCGTTCCTGCTCGCCGGCTACGACGACCGGCCCGACATCAGCGAGGGTCTCGCCGAGGTTTACCTGCGCTTCAAGAAGGCCGGCGTCCCCGCCGAACTGCATCTCTACTCCGGTGTCGGCCACGGCTTCGGCCAGCGCGCTACGAACAAGGGCCCCATCGCCGGCTGGCTCGATCGCTTCCACGACTGGCTCGCCGGCCGCGGCCTGCTGACCCCCGCCAAGCCATGATGCCTTGCATGTAGGGCGGGGTCTCCGAACCCCGCCTCCACCCGCGCCACCCCATGCGCCTCCTGCCTCTCCTGACTCTCACGCTCACCCTCACCTCGCTCTCCGCGGCCCCGGTGGTGGAGCGACTCGAGCGCGGCCTCGTCGGAATCCTGCAACCTGACGGCCAGGTCTTCCTGAGCTGGCGCCTGCTCGCCAGTGATGCGCCCGACACGGCCTTCAACGTCTATCGCGTCACCTCGGGTGATCCGATCACAACCACGACGGCCGGACAACCCGCTCAGAATTCTCCCACTCCTCCGAAGCGGACCAAGCTCAACGCCGAGCCGCTGACCGGAGCGACTTGTTTCATCGACCCGGCGCCCGTATTTGAGCGTTCCACCATCTACTTCGTGAGCGCGGTCAGGAAAGGTGCCCTCAGCCAGACCAGCATGTTCTTCGGCTTCCCCGCCAACCCGAAGCCGCGACCCTATCTATCAATTCCGATCAAGACTCCCGAAGGCTACACGCCCGGCGACGCCTCCGCGGGCGACCTCGACGGTGACGGCGACTACGAGATCATCCTGAAGCAGGAGCAGAACCCGCAGGACAACTCCCGCTCCGGCCTCACGGGTGAGACGTTGCTCCAGGCCTATCGGTTCGACGGCACCATCCTCTGGACGATCAACCTCGGGAAAAACATTCGCGAAGGCGCGCACTACACGCAGTTCATGGTGGCGGACCTCGACGGCGACGGCCGCGCCGAGATCGCCTGCAAGACCGCCGACGGCACCGTGGACGGCCGGGGCAAGGTCATCGGCGACGCCAACGCCCATCACCGCGATGAGCGCGGCCACATCGTGCGCGGACCGGAATATCTCACGGTGTTCGACGGCTTCTCCGGCGAAGCGCTCGCGACCGTGGATTATCTTCCCGGCCGCCATCCCGAGACGCAGAACCCGACGCCGGAGCAGATGAAAGCCGTCTGGGGCGACGGGAATGCCAACCGCAGCGAGCGCTACCTCGCCGGCATCGCCTGGCTCGACGGCCATCTGCCGAGCCTCGTCATGTGCCGCGGCTACTACACGCGCAGCGTCATCGCCGCCTGGGACTGGCGCGACGGGAAGCTCACCTCGCGCTGGGTTTTCGACAGCGACAAGCTCGGACCACCCGACCGCACGAACCAATGGCGCGGCCAAGGCAACCACCAGCTCTCTGTCGCCGACGTGGACGGCGACGGCAAGCAGGAGATCATCTACGGCGCCATGGTTGTGGACGACGATGGCACCGGCCTTTACTCGACCGGCTGGGGCCACGGCGACGCCTTGCACGTGGGCGACTTTGTGCCCCAGCGGCCCGGCCTGGAGATCGGCGACATTCAGGAGCGTTTCGACGCCCAGGGCCTGAGCCTGCGCGACGCGCGCACCGGCGAGCCGATCTTCACCATCCCGTCGGTCAAGGCCGCCACCGAGGGCGGCGACAAGGGCGAGGGCCCGGGCCGCGGCAACACCTTCAACATTGATCCGCGTTTCCCCGGCGCCGAATCCTGGGCCGCTGGCGCAGGCATGGACGGCATCCACGACGCCACCGGGCGGAAGATCGTCGAAAAGCGCCCGCGCGGCATGCCCGTCAACTTCGGCATCTACTGGGACGGCGACCTGCTCAACGAACTGCTCGACCAGAACCGCATCGTGAAATGGAACTGGGAAACGGAGTCGCTCGACCTGCTGCTCACCGACCCCGAATGCACCTCCGCCAACGGCACCAAGGCCACGCCCGCGCTCTGCGCCGATCTCTTCGGCGACTGGCGCGAGGAAGTCATGTGGGCCACGCGCGACAAGAAAGAGCTGCGTATCTACACGAGCACGATCCCGACCAAGCACCGCCTCGTGACGCTGATGCACGACCCGCAATACCGCGCCGCCATCGCGTGGCAGAACACCGCCTACAACCAGCCCCCGCATCCCAGTTTCGCCCTTGACGAATCTCTTCCGCTGCCGCCACCGCCGGTCGTGGAGTTTCCCCACTCCCCACCCGTGCCATGAAAACTATTCCCCTGCTCGTCTGCGCGCTGGCCGCGACCTGGCTCCCGGCCCAGGAATACGACCCGATCCCCGAACCTGGTCAGCCCCTCATGAAAAAACCGGGCGGGTTCCAATTCGAGTTACTGCCCAAGTCCTTCGCGTCGAATCCGCGGATTGAAATGACGGTTTACAGCGAGCGGACCGCCTACGGCCGCACGCTGCCCGATCCCACCCCGGAGCAGCCCGCCTACTACGTGGCGCATAGCGAGGGTTACAAGCCCATGGGGTCCAGTCCGATCAGGGAAAATCCGCCGGACCAGGAAAAGATCGATGTGCTGCTGCAAGGGGTGCTGGGAAAACGCAATTTTCTGCCCGCCCGGGAAATCTCCCATCCGCCAACCCTGGCTATTTTCTACTACTGGGGTTCCCACTCGGGTATCGACATGCGGGAGGTCATGGTGTCGCCCGAACTGATCTCCCTTCGCCGACGCGACATCCTGGAACGCGCCCGACTCGTGGGCGGACTGGCCAATATGCAAAAGCTGGCTCGGCAGATGGACGACGGCATCCCGATTCGCGAACGCATGGCCCGCGAAGAACATCTGCGTTACCAGGCGGAACACGACCTCTACTACGTCGTGGTGTCCGCTTACGATTTCGCCGCCCTCACCCGGGGTGAGCGCAAGCTGGCTTGGCGCACGACCCTGACGGTCAACGACCAGGGCGTCTCCATGAAGGAAACCCTGCCGCCGCTGATCACCAGCGCCATGGACTTCTATGGCCGGGACACGGGCGAGTCGCTCGCGCTCCAACGCCGGATCAACCGCGGCTCCGTCACCCTCGGTCCGCTCATCATCATCGGCACGGCTCTTCCCGACCCGGAACCTGCGCCCACCAAATGACCGCTCTTCGTTTCGCTTCCCTTAATTTTGGTGCACGCCTCAAGCCGCAATGGTGTAGGGCGGGGTCTCCGAACCCCGCCTTGGTGCGAACGTGCAGCCGTGATCGAGGCGGGGTTGCTGCGCCATCTCCGCCGAGCCTCCGTCGGAGACCCCGCCCTACAACCAGACTCTGGCCCATGAACCGCCTGATCTTCCTGTCCGCTTTTCTCGTCGCGGCGGTATCCGCCTTCGCCCTCGAAAAACCCGACGTCACCTACCAGGTCTTCCAGTTCCCGGCGGACAAGGCGCCGGTTATCGACGGCGACGGCGCCGACTGGGCGCAGGTGCCCGAGAGCTACGTCGTGGACCGGTCGCAGATGCACAACATGGCGACGCCACCACCGGCCGCCGGCGACGCCACCCTCGCGTGCCGCGTGAAGGTCGGCTGGGTCAAGGGCGAGAACCGGCTCTATTTCCTCTACGAGGCCGAGGACGACTACTGGGACTTCGCGCAGCCCGGCCTGCGCAACGACACCTTCGAGATCATGGTGGACGGCGACGCCTCCGGCGGTCCCTTCGTCGCCCGCGACCAGAAGAGCGTGTGGACGCCGGAGCTCATCGCCCCCGCTGACCTGCGCCCCGAGCCGCGCATCGACGCCGAGGCCTCGCGCCGCGCCATCCACGGCGTGCACGCGCAGAACTACCACGTCTTCACGCCCGCCGTGAACAAGGACTGGGCCTTCATCCTCGGCGCCGGCACCTGGATCAAGGACGCACCTTGGGCGAAATCCGCGCAACGCTTCACCGTGAAGCCCGGCGAGCGCGGCAAGGTCACGGTCGAGTTCTACATCACGCCCTTCGACTACGCCGGCGCCGAGGGGCCCGAGCGGTCCGTGACCTCGTTGCTCACGGAGAACAAAATCATCGGCCTCTCCTGGATCGTGATCGACTACGACGGCCCGACCCCGCGCGGCTTCTGGTGCCTCTCGCCGCAGCGCTCCGCCTTCGGCCACGCCTCCCTGCTCTGCGCCTTCCGCCTGATGCCGTTGGAGGCGGCGCCGAAGCCATGATGACTCGAAGCCTAACTGTGGGGGCGGACCTTGTGTCCGCCCGCGCAGGGCGTGGACAAGCCACGCCCCTACAACTGGAGCCGGCTCGCCCCCGGGCCGGTTGCCCGAACACCGGGGCGAGGGCGCCCCGGCTCCAAACAAGCCGCCATTGGCTAGGACTCTTTTTGCTCCTGTTGTTTCCCACCCTCCTCCCCGCCGCCGACCTCCAACCCGCCCACGGCGCACGGCTTCTCCCGATCGCCGACGACGCCTTCGCCGGCAGTTCGGTCAACGTCCTCGCCAACTCCCAGCACACGCTCCTCACGCACGGCGACACGCAGTTCGCCGCGTTCTACGCCGCCGACTCGACCCTCGTCCTCGCAAAACGGACGCACGGCAGCGAATCCTGGACCACGCATCGCACCGCCTTCCAGGGCCGCACGGCCGACGCCCACAACAGCATCGCCCTCGGAGTGGACGGCGACGGCTTCCTCCACGTTGCGTGGGATCACCACAACAACCCGCTCAACTACGCGCGCGGCACCGCGCCCGGCTCGCTCGAGCTCGGTCCGCACGAAGCCATGACCGGCGCGCTCGAGAACCGTGTCACCTATCCCGCGTTCCTGCCCTTGCCCGGCGGGGATCTGCTGTTCTTTCACCGCGACGGCACTTCCGGCCGGGGCAATCTCGTGCTCAACCGCTACGACGTGCGCGCCCGCCTCTGGACGCAGGTCCACGCCAACCTCATCAACGGCGAAGGCGCGCGCAGCGCCTACCCGGCCTACACGGTGGACGCCACGGGCGCCCTGCACCTCGCCTGGGTCTGGCGCGCCACGCCCGACGTCGCCACCAACCAGGACATCGCCTACGCCCGCTCGGCCGACGGGGGCGTCACCTGGACCGGCGCGGACGGCCGCCGCTTGGCCGTGCCCTTCACCGCCGCCAACGCCGACTACGCGCTGCGCGTTGGACCCAACCGCTCGCTCATGAATCCGCCCAGCCTCGCCGCCGACAGTCTCGGCCGACCGCTGATCGCCAATTATTGGACGCCCGAGGGCAGTGACGTGCCGCAGTTCCATGTCCTGCGCCATGACGGCTTCAAGTGGCGGGTCAGCCAAGTCACGGCCCGCACCACGCCCTTCACGCTGGCCGGCGGCGGCACGAAGAACCCGCCGATCTCGCGCGCCGTGCTCGCGGTGCGCGCCGCCGAGGACGAGGGCCGCGAGGTCGTGCTGGTTTATCGCGACGACGAGAAGGAAGGCCGCATCGTCGCCGCCACCTGCGAGGACCTGCGCAAGACCGGTTGGCGCTTTACCGCCCTGACGACCAGTTCCGTTGGCGCGTGGGAACCGTCGTTCGATCCCGTCATCTGGGCGCGCACGGGGGAACTCCACCTGCTCGTGCAACCCGTCGTCCAGCGCGACGGCAACGACCGCGAAGCCGCCGCCGTTGCCCCCACTCCCGTTTCCGTTTTGCTGTGGCAGCCGCCCACTCCATGAAAATGCCTCCCACCCGCCGCGAGGCGCTCCGCGCCGGCGCCCTGCTCACCGCCTCCCTGCTGGCCGGCCCGCTCGGGCGCGGCCAAGGCACGCGCGTCATCCGCGAGTTCAACGTGCGCGACTACGGCGCCTTGGGCGACGGCCGCACGCTCGACACCGCGGTCATTCAGCGGGTGATCGATACCGCCGCGGCCGCCGGTGGCCGCGCCCGCGTGCTGCTGCCCGGCGGCAAACACTACCTTTGCGGCAGCCTGCAGCTCCGCTCCGGGATTGAGTTCCACCTCGCCGACGACGCCGAGCTGCTCGCCAGCACCGATCCCACGCACTACCCCAACCGCGCGCTGCTGTCCGCGACCGACGCCTTCGGCCTGCGACTCACCGGCACCGGCCGCATCAACGGCCGCTCGCGAGAGTTCATGACCCACTTTGATGAAAAGGACGAGTGGTGGCGGCCCAAGGAATTCCGCCCGCGCCTCGCCGTGCTCACCGGCTGCCAGGGACTGGAGGTGCGCGACGTCACGTTTTTCGAGGCCCCGAGCTGGACGCTGCACCTGGTCGGCTGCTGCAGCACGCTCGTGGACGGCGTGAAGATCCGCAACCAGCTCGACGTGCCCAACTGCGACGGCATCGACCCCGACCACTGCCACGACATGGAAATCCGCAACTGCGACATCCGCTGCGGCGACGACGCGATCGTCATCAAGGCCACGCGCGCCGGCGCGGCCTACGGCGGCAGCGAGAACATCTTCGTGAAGGACTGCGTGCTCGAGACGCAGGACTCCAGCCTGAAGATCGGCACCGAGACCGTGGCCGACATCCGCCGCGTCCGCTTCGAGCGCTGCGAAATCAAGTCCGGCTGTCGCGGCCTCACCATCCAGCTGCGCGACGAGGGCAACGTGTCCGACATCGAGTTCAAGGACATCCGCTTCACCGCCCGCTACCACTCCGCCCCGTGGTGGGGCCGCGGCGAGGGCATTTCGTTCACCGCCATCCCACGCACGCCCACGACCAAGGTCGGCACGATCAGCGACGTGCGCGTGACCGACGTCACCGGCCGCGCCGAAAACACCACGCGCATCTGCGGCTCACCCGCCAGCCGGATCAGCAACGTGCGTTTCCAGAATGTCGCGCTCACCCTCGACCGTTGGACGAAGTATCCCGGCGGCGTCTGGGACAACCGTCCGACCACCGCGATGCCCGACCTCGAGCCGCACGCCACGCCCGCCATCCACGTGCGGCACGCCGACGGCGTGGCGTTCCGTGACTGCGAAGTCCAGTGGGGCGCGAACCGGCCGGAGTATTTCACGCACGCGCTGGAAACCGCGGACGCCACCGGCGTGGACGCCAGCAGCCTGCGCGGCGAGTCCGCCTTTCCCGCCCGCCTGCCGGCGATGAAATTTCACTGAGCGATTTCCCAAACCGGTTTGGCCACGAAGAGGCACAAAAATGCACGAAAAGAATATCAGCCACGATTTCTGTCATCGCATGATCTCGGATTCCCCGATTGCCGGCGTAGCCCGCTGCGGGAGCAGCGGGATCTTCCCGGGTGATCGTGAGTTCCTGTCCCTGCGCTCCCGCGCAGGGCTACAAGCGATCCGGTCGAAACGGGATCTTCTGCTCCACCTTTTTGCGCTTCTCGTGTTTTTCGTGGCCCTCCCTGCCTTGGCCCCGGCCGAGGTGATGCGCTGGACCACCTACGACCTGACGTCCCCCGAGCCGTTCAGCGCCGAACGCGGTTCCGGCTACGACCTCGGCACCTCGCCCCGATCTGTAGCCGGGGTCGCTGACCCCGGTCCGTCTGCCTTCTATTTCTCCATCGCGGTGGACGAGGGCAACTGGCTCGTCGAGGTCACCCTCGGCGGTCCGGTCGCAGGTGACACCACAGTGAAGGCCGAGTCGCGCCGGCTGATGCTGGACTCCGTGAAGACGGCACCGGGCGAACAGGTTCGTCGTCAGTTCATCGTCAACGTCCGCAACGCCTCTGTGCCTGCACCTGAAAAGAACGCCCCCGGTGGTAGCGCCGTCGTGCTCAACGACCGCGAGCAGGGCTCGTTCACGTGGGACAACAAGTTGACGCTCGAATTCAGCGGCCCGTCTCCCCAGATCCATTCCGTGTCGGTGGCAAAGGTGTCTGCGCCTACGATCTTCCTCCTCGGCGACTCCACCGTCACCGACCAGCGTTGGGAGGACGGCGCGAGCTGGGGCCAGATGCTCACACGTTTCTTCAAGCCCGGGATAGCCGTCGCCAACCACGCCGAGTCGGGCGAGACGCTGAAGTCCTTTGTCACGGGTCTGCGCCTCGCCAAGGTCCTGTCGCAGCTCAAGGAAGGCGACTGGGTGTTTCTGCAGTTCGGCCACAACGATCAGAAGAAGAATTGGCCGCAGACCTACGTCGAGGCCGGCACGACCTACCGCGCCTGGCTGCGCACCTACCTCGCCGAAATCCGCCTCCGCGGCGCCACGCCAGTGCTCGTGACCTCGCCCCAGCGCCGCAACTTCACGCCCGAGGGGAAAATCCGCAACACCCACGGCGACTACCCCGCCGCCGTGCGCGCCGTCGCCGCCGAGGAACAGGTCGCGCTCGTGGACGTCGAAGCCGCCTGTCGTGCGCTCTACGAGGCCCTCGGCCCGGAAAAATCCCCGCTCGCCTTCAGCAACGGCGGCAAGGACGCCACGCATCACAACAACTACGGCGCCTACCAGCTCGCCAAAGCCGTCGCCCAGGGCATCCGCGCCACGCCGTCCCTCGCCCCGCTAGCCGCTTACCTCACCGACGACTTCGCCGGCTACGACCCCGCGCAACCCGACGACCCGGCGACGTTCAAGCTCCCAGCCAGCCCCCAACGCAGCGACCTGCGCCCGCGGGGAAATTGATCTGTCGCGATGAGTTAAAGCCTCATCGAAGATATCTCCAGTGTGAGCGATTTTTCTTCGAGATCCAGGTTCATCTTGATGTCCCATGACTTCCCGGGACCAACGCCGGGATCGACCAAGGAAAAGTGGCCGCTAGATTTTCCAAGCTCTGCTGGTGTTCGACTTGAAGCCGCGGAATAGCCACCCGGCTTGAATACAGTCTGAGGCTTCCCTTCGCCAAACTTCCGCGTCAGGAGGGCGTCCATTGTTTCTCGAGTCTTGTCATCGACCGCTTCAATAAAAACGGGAAACTGATAGCTCCCGCCGTCCAACGGCCAACGGACTACGTCCCTTGATGGCATGCGAAGAATGATCCCGAAGTTGTCATTGGAAGCATCCCCGAGAGTCAAAAGTCGAAACTCTCCGTTGGGAGAAAGATCCAAACTTTTGATCGCGAACTTAAACAGGATACTGTGCTCCTTCTCAAAGGAGCTCAGCGCTGCGGGTTCGTGAATGACCCTGACGTGGGAAAACGGTCCGAAGCTGGTGCCAGACCAAGGTATTACCTCCGACGACATGTTTTCAGGCACTCCATCAATGGCGACCGCCTCATAAATCAGGAAGGTGCGTTTCCGGCCCGACAGAACCTTGGACTCGAGCTTCACGATCTCGGCAGTGGTTGGTTCCCTTTTGAATCCGCTCCTCAATTCATCCTTCAGATCGTTGCCACTGCGAAACAAGTGCTTCACGGCCCAGCCATGAACCTGAAAGGTAATTTCCAGATCCTTCACAGGACGCCCGTCAATGCTGTGGATCGAGAGCAAATAGCTATCCTGAAAAATCTTCGATCCCGGCCAAACTTTGTCGGCGGACACCACTGTCGCCTCGACCCGCACGACCTGTCCGATCGGCACGCCTAACCGGCCGATGATCTGCACCTTGCCTGACGCGAGGTCGGCGAACTCGATCCGCTGGGCTTCGCCAGCGCGGACGGAACATGAAACTGCCGCCAAAATCAGGGCGGCCACGGTCACAATACGGGTTCTCCTAGGCATGGGGTTTCCTCCGAAGGGTATGAAGCGTGGAATCGCCGCGAAGCGCGGCGCGATGGTGGCCCCCATCGCAGGCGAGTCTGCTTCGTGCCGCCGCCCGGCCAAGCCCATCCGTGGTCGAACGCTAGCGCGACGGACAGCGCAAGCACCGGGGCGAGGGCGCCCCGGCTCCAGTTCAAACCGCGGAACGTGCGAAAGCATATATCGAAGCGGACAGGTCCGTTCGCCCACCTCCAAACGCGCTCTAACGGTCAGAACTCTGGGGACTCCGGTTTACACCCGGTTGCAGCCAGCCTTCGCGCCAAAATACTCCGATTTCGATGAGACTCAGCATCCCCTTTCTGTTTGGTTGCCTGTTCGCCATCAACCCGGCCCTGACCGCCGACGCCTGGAACGCCCCGCACGCGGGCAATCCGATCCTGCCGGGCTACTTCGCCGATCCGTCGCTCGTGCAGCACGACGGGAAATATTACCTCTACGCCACGCTTGATCCCTGGGGCGGACGGACGCTCGGGTGCTGGGAGTCGGGGGATTTCAAAAATTGGACGTATCGCGAACTCAACTGGCCGACCAAGGAGGCTTGCACCAGCCCAACCTCAAAGGGCGCGATGGTCTGGGCGCCGTCCGTCGTGCGTGCGCCGGGCGGGAAGTTCGTGATGTTCGTCTCCGTCGGCAACGAGGTGTGGGTCGGCACGGCCGAACACCCGCTCGGGCCGTGGACGGATGCCCACGGCGGCCGGCCGCTCATCCCCGAGACCTACCGGCCCGGTTACCACATGATCGATGCCGAGGCCTTCGTGGACGACGACGGCACGGGCTGGCTTTACTGGGGCTCCGGCTGGGGCTGGAAAAACGGCCGCTGCTTCGCCGTGAAGCTCACGCCCGACCTGACCGCCTTCGCCGGCGAGCCGGTGGACGTGACGCCGACGAACTACTTCGAGGGCCCGTTCATGCTCAAGCACGCCGGCCGCTACTACCTCACCTACTCGCAGGGCAAGACCGTCACCGACACCTATCAGGTCCACTACGCCGTCGGCGACTCGCCGCTCGGGCCCTTCACCGAGGAACCCAACAGCCCGATCCTGGTGACCGATCACGCGCGCAATGTCGTCAGCCCGGGGCACCACTCAATTTATTCCCTCAACGGCCGCCCGCACATTCTCTATCACCGTCACCGCGTGCCCTACGTGGCCGACACCGCTTACCGGCAAACCTGCGTGGATGAGCTGCACTTCACCGCCGACGGCCTGATGGCAAAGGTGACGCCCACGCACACCGGCCCCGCGCTCCTGCAAGGCCGCGACCCCGGCCGCCTCGCCGCCACGGCCAGCGCCTCTTCTGAACTCGACGCCGATCACGGCGCTGCGGCCGGGCTCGACGACAACTACGCCACGCGTTGGGCGCCCGCCAAGGAGAGCAAGGGCGGCTGGCTGCAGCTTGATCTGGGCTCGGCGCAGACCGTGGCCCGCATCGCCGTCCGCTTCGAATATGCGTGGAAGCCGGTCCGTTTCCGGCTCGAAGCCTCCGCCGACGGTCGCACCTGGACCACGCTCGCCGACCACAGCGCGCAGGCATTCCAAGGCTCGCCCTTCACGCACACCGGTCCGGTGAAGGCGCGGCACCTGCGACTCGTGTTCCCGGCCGACGCCGAGGCGCCGGGCGTGTGGGAATTCGCGGTATTCGGGCGTTGAGCGATTGCGAGCTGAGTGAGGTGGAGCACCTTGCTCCCCAAGGCGCTTCTCGCGATCGGACATCCTTTGCGCGTTGAGTGCAAAGCGCACCACCTCAAACCGCTCCTGCTATATGACTGTCCTGCGCCGCCGGGTTTCCGATTCCGGCCGTTAAGGGAAAGATTTAGCTCTCCAACCCCAGACCCGATATCCCAGACCCCAGATCCGGCACCACCCCATGAAACTACCCCACGCGTTTCTCCTCGCCGCGCTCGCGCTGCCGGCTTTCGCCCAGACTCCGCCGGCTCCGTCCGCGGAGGCCACATTTCCTGTCACCATTGCCGTGGACGCTGCGAAGCCCACCGGCCCGCTCCGGCCCATCTGGCGGTTCTTCGGCGCGGACGAGCCGAACTACGCGACGATGAAGGACGGCCGCAAGCTGCTCACCGAGCTGGGCAAGCTCGGCAAGCCGCAGGTGTATTTCCGCGCGCACAACCTCCTCTCGACCGGTGACGGCACGCCCGCGCTCAAGTGGGGTTCGACCAACGCCTACACCGAGGACGCCGCCGGCAACCCGGTCTATGACTGGACGATCGTGGACCATATCTTCGACACCTACCTCGCGCGCGGCCTCAAGCCCTACGCGCAGATCGGTTTCATGCCCAAGGCACTCTCGACGAACCCCGAGCCCTACCAGCACGAGTGGCGTCCCGGCCTGCCCTATCAAGAGATCTACACCGGCTGGGCCTACCCACCGAAGGACTACAAGAAGTGGGAGGAGCTCTGCTACCAGTGGGTGAAGCACTGCGTGGAGCGCTACGGCCAGGCCGAGGTCGAGTCCTGGTATTGGGAGGTGTGGAACGAGGCCAACATCGGCTACTGGAAAGGCACGCCCGAGGAATTCCGCAAGACGCACGATTTCGCCATCGCCGGGGTGAGACGCGCCCTCCCTACCGCCCGCGTCGGCGGCCCCGACAGCGCCGGCCACGGCGGCGAGTGGATGCACGACTTCATCGAGCACTGCCTGCGCGGCACCAACCACGCCACCGGCCAGAAGGGCACGCCGCTCGACTTCATCGCCTTCCACGCCAAGGGCCAGCCGACCTTCGTGGACGGCCACATCCGCATGGGTATTTCCAACCACCTCAAGGTCATTGACGGCGGCTTCCAGATCGTCGCCTCGTATCCTGAGACAAAGAAAACGCCGATCATCATCGGTGAGTCCGACCCCGAGGGCTGCGCCGCCTGCCAGGGACCGAGCTTCTCCTACCGCAACGGCACCGTTTATTCGAGCTACACCGCCGCAAGCTTCGCGCGGAAACTCGACCTCGCCGACAAGCACGGCGTGAACTTCGAGGGCGCGCTCACCTGGGCCTTCACGTTCGAGGATCAGCCTTACTTCGCCGGCTTCCGCCAGCTCGCCAGCAACGGCCTGCCACTCGCCGTGCTCAACGTCTTCCGCATGATGGGCCGCATGGAGGGCGACCGCCTCGCCGCGACCAGCTCCGCCCAGATCCCGCTTGAAGCCATCGTGAAGGACGGCGTGCGCGGCGCGCCCGATGTCGGCGTGATCGCCGCCCGCTCCGGCCACCGGATGACGATCATGGTCTGGCACTATCACGACGACGACCTCGCCGGCCCCGCCGCCGAGGTCGCGCTCGCGGTGGACGGCCTGCCCGCGCGGGTGTCGCTCGCGCAGCTCCAGCATCACCGCGTGGACGAGTTTCATTCCAACGCCTACGGCGAATGGAAGCGCATGGGCTCACCCCTCGCGCCCAACCGCAAGCAATACGACCAGCTGGCCGCCGCGAGCAACCTGGCCACCCTTGCCGAATCCCCCTCAACCGTCGCCGTCTCCGGCGGCAAGGCCGAGCTGAAGTTCAGCCTGCCCCGTCAAGGCGTCTCGCTGCTCACGCTCGACTGGAGCGAGTGAGGCGGAGGATTTTTAACCACTAATCGGGTTCCGCCAACGGCGGAACCTGGTGGTGCCCCTGCGGCTGATCTCCTTCGGTGTTGGTTTTAGGGGTCTGCTTATCGCAGCCCGATTCTGACTGGATCCTTCACTGCGCTCAGGATGACAGAATCGGAAGCTTATCCTCGAAGCGTCTCATTCTGAGCGCAGCGAACAATCCAGAGTCCCCAGCCGGCGATTAGCCGGCCCCCGAAGCCCCACGGTGTTGGCGATCAGCCAACACCTCACTTCGTAAGATTCACCCTTGGTGAATCCGATTAGTGGTCAAAAGAGAAGGCCGGTCAGAGACCGGCCCTACTTCACCCCGCCGCGAGCAGGGTCGCGGCCATTTCGTTGAGCGGCGTCGCGATGCCGTGCTTGCGGCCGAAGCGGACGACGGCGCCGTTGCGGGCATCCACTTCCATCGGGCGACCAGCGGCGCGGTCGGCGTGGAGGGAATTCATCGAGTCCGGCGGCGCGGCGCGGCAGTTGGCCAGGATTTTCTCGGGCAGGTCGTCCTCGAGGATCGCGCCCTCGGCCCGACCGACCAGCAGGCACTCGCGCGCCATCGCCTTGGCCAGTTTGCCCACGGCTTCGTCGCGGAACACGCCCGTCGGCTTGAGCAGCAGGGCGTTGATGGAGCCGGGCGCGTTGAGGCAGAGCTTGCGCCAGACGGCGCTCGTGAAATCGGGCGTGACCGAGACATCCACATCCAAGTGCGAACCCGCAAACAGGCCGACGAAATCCGTGCCAGCGGCGCCTGCGGGCACGATCATCTTGCCGGTGCCCCGCTGCGCGATGCGCCCGGGTGCGGGCCGCTCGGCGGGGATGTCCACCATCACAGGCAGGATCCGCTCCGCCGGCAGCCAGGCCGCGAAGCGTTCGCGGTGTTCGACGCCGTTCTGCAGGATCGCCACGCGCGTCTGCGGGCCGACGAGCCCGGGAAACCACGCGGCGGCACCGGCGCAATCGTAGGCCTTGGTGCACACCAGCACCCAATCCACCGGTTTCGCGGCCGCGGGATCGGTGAGCACGACAGGGGAAAATCGCACCGGCCGGCCCAGCAGATCGACGTCGAGTTCACCGACGGCCCGGCGGGCGCACAGTGTGAGGCCGTGACCGCCGTGCGCCGTGAGCGTGGCGGCGATGACGCCGCCGACGGCGCCGGGTCCGATGAGCGCGATGGAAGCCATGCCCGCTTCTAGCGCAGGAAGGCGCTGGCCGTCCAGAGCATCGGCGCCTGGCCGTGGAGATCGCCGCTGCGGCGGGGACGGGCCTGATAGAAGTCGTATTGCACCTTCAGGTCGTCGCTCTTGGTCGTCTTGTGCGCCTTGTCGGTGCCGACGCAGACCTCGCGCAGGTTGGCGTCGGCGTCGAGGTGCGCCACGAGCGCGAGCCACGCGCGCCGCGCGGCCGGGGCGTAATCCTTGGCGTCGAGCCAGCCGTGCTTCACGCCGGTCACCAGCGCGAAGGTGAACATGCCCGTGGCGGAGGTCTCGCCCCAGCTCTCGGGCTTGTCCACGAGCTGTTTCCACAGGCCGTCCTCGCCCTGGGTCTTCAGCAGCGCAGCCATCATCGCGCGGTAACCGGCGAGGATGCGCGCGTGGTGCGGATGGGTGTCCGGCAAATCGCGGAGCAGTTCAGCCATGCCGACGGCTACCCAGCCGTTGCCGCGACCCCAGTAGAAGGGCGAGTCGGGCGCGTGCAGGAAGAGACCGGTCGGTTGCTGCAGCTTGTCGAGGTAGGCCGCCATCGTGAGCGCGGCACGGTCGAGGTATTTGGCCTGTTTTGAGGCGCGGAAGGCCTGCACCTGCAAAATGGGCAGCATATACATGTCATCGATCCACCAGCGCGCCTCGGGCGAAACGCCGTCCGCGATCACGGGGTTGCCCCATTGGGCGTCGGCGTAGGTCAGGCCGATCGCGCGCCAAGCATCGCCGCGGCCCTGCAGGTTGAACTCCAGCGGCACGACGCCAAAGATGCGGTAGTCCACGTGCGCGTCGGGCGAGACGCGCGCCGCGCCCTCCGGCGTGAGCAGCACGTCGTATTTGGCAAAGAGGCGGTCGCGCAGGTTGGTGTCACCCGTAAGCCCGGCCACCGTGAGCGAGCCATACCAGGCGCAGATCTCGGGGTAGATGACGTAGCGGCGCTTGGGATCGGTCTGCCACTGGAACTTCCGGGCGGCGAAGTTCTCGGCCACGCGCTTGCCGATCTCGGCGGGCGACGTGCCGGCGGGCCAGTCAGCGAATTCGGGAATGGCGGCGGCCGGCGCGGCCGCGAGGACCTCGGCGGCGAGCAGGAGTCCGGCGAGGGCGGACAGGAGGGAGCGGGAGAAATTCATGGAAGCGGGATGATGAGACTCAGCCGGCCGGCTGGTGCTCGCCGACGAGGGCGAGGCACTGGATCGCGGCGAGGCCCCATTGGGCGGTGTCGTTGGTCGAGACGCCGCGGGCCTCGTCCACCGGACGAAGCACGGCAGGGCCGCGCACGGTCTGCACCGGCAGCGGCGTGAGCACGTCCTGCTGGCCGCGCCAGTTGCGGGAGAATTCCCGCCAGGCGCGGGCCGCGAGCGCGGCGTCGCCCTTCTGCTTGGCGGCGTAGGCGGTGAGGCGCGAGTGGCCCTGCGGCAGGCCGATGTTGCGGGCCGCTTCGCCCAGCCGCGCCTTCTGCATCTCGGGCCCGGCGTTGTAGAGTTCACAGTAATCGAGCCAGGCTTTTTTGAATTCCGGCACGTCGAGCAGCTGGTTGAGCTCGGCGCAGACCTCGACGAGGCCGAAGACGGCGTTGAGGTGGGAAACGGAGATCTTGTCGCTCTTCGTGATCTCGAAGGCGCCGGTCTCGACGTTGAGGATCAGGCCGGTGCTGAAGAGGCCCTTCGGCTGCGCGCCGAGCGTGCGCAGGCTGGCGAGGAGCCGGTCGCGCATTTTTGCGCTGCCCGTGCGCTCCCACTCGGTGAGCCAGGCTCCGGCGAGCGAACCCCAGTCGGTGCCCATGCTGGCGCCGACGCTGTCCGGTGCGGTTGGCGTGCCGCGCGACTGGTCGCCCTGCTCGTTGGCGAAGGCCAGCTTGCGGCCCGGCGGCCATTTGAGGAGTGCGTGGCCGGCCTCGACCTGTTCGCGCAGCAGGTCGCCCACGCGTTCGTCGCCGGTCAGGTAATAATAGTAACGCCGGTTGGTGGCCGTGCTGATGCGCAGCTGTTTCGCGCTGCAGCCCCAGTGCTGGACGTTGTGCCGCGAGCCGAGCGGGGCGAAGCGCCCGATGTGGTGGACGTCCACCTCGCCCGTGTGGCGCGTCATGGCCTCGGCGAAGCGGAAGACGTCGGCGCGGCCGGTGCTCAGGAAATAGAGCCACAGCCACAGGTCGGTGGAGAGCTCCGAGTTGTCCCACGCGAAGCCGCCGATGTCATAGCGCCACTCGTGGCGGTCCGGATCGTAGGTGTGCATGACATCGCCGTAGTTCCAGAAGCCATACCAGCGCCGCTGGTCCTGCTGACCGCGGTAGAAGCCGAAGAGGTCGACCAGACGGTTGGCCACGGCGGTGCGGGCGGGGGTCGAGCGATCCTCCGGTGCCCAGATATCGCCGAACACGCCACAGGTGTGCAACCACTGCGGGGAACTGGTGAGCAGCGGCGGCGCCTGCAACGCGCGCTGCATCTCCGCGAGCATCTCGCGGGCGGGCGTGGCGGCCACGCACCAGAGATGGATTTCGCTCGTGCGGCCGACGCCCTCGGGGGAGTTGAAGCCGGGCTCGTAGTCCTCGTAGGTGATGTCGAGGCCGCCGTTGTATTGCTTGTCGTAGGTGTCCATGCCCATCCCGTCGTGGTAGGGCCGCAGGTCCATGGCCGCCGCACCCGGCGCCCACATCCAGACGGTGACCTCGGCCGCCTCGCCCGTCGCGCCACGCACGTCCAGCTGGGCCGGGTAACTCTGCCAGAAATTGCGCAACCCAAAGGCCACGCCGCCGGCCGGTGTGCCCACGTAGCCCAGCCCGCCGGCCCGCTGGCCGCGCGCGGCCTCGAGCCAAGTGTGGCCCTCCTTCGTGCGCTTGCGGATTTCGAAGCCGTCGCAGGTGGACTGGAGGAGCGTCCAGTCGTCGTAGGCGGGCACGTATTGGAGCTTGTCCGCCACGCCCGGGCGCCAGGCCGAGGGCGGCGGCGTCGCGCGGCCGGCGACCTGGGCGGCGCAGGCCTCGGGGCCGGGGTTGCGGCGCAGACCGGTGATGCCCCGCACCGCTTCGCCAAACACGCCATCCTCGGGCCCGCCGAAACGGACGTGCCGGTCGTGCAGTTCCCCGCGCAGCGGCACGGTGAAGGTCACGCCGAGCCCGGCGATGAAATCTTTGGTCGCATCACCGTCGAAGAGGATGGTGTGCATCAGGCGCACCATGTCGCCGCCGGCATGGAAGTAGAGGCGCACGGTGAACGGCAGCCAATCGGGCCGGGCGGCGGTCAACCCCGAGGATTCCCGCTCCGCCCGGTGTTTGCCCTCGATCTTCACGACCGCGCGCACGGGGCCGGCCTGTTCGACCGTCACGGCGGAGATTTCCCCGGTGAAAGCCTCGGTGCGCACAACGCCGGGTTCGCCGCGGTTCTCCAGACGGCACACGAGCCGGCCGTCGCGGGCGATCTCCAGACCGTCACGCGTGATGGAGCGGATGAGCGCCCCGCCTTTTCGGTTGAGCACGGCGCGGATCACGCCGGTGTCCACCGTAAGGGTGTCGGCGCCTTCGGAAACCGTCACCGGTTGCGCGGGGGCCGCGGGCGTGCCGGCGGCTAGGCGATACTCGGCGACCGCCGGCGCGTTGGCCGGGATGGCGTGCGCGGTCCACTTCAGCGAACCATCTGGCCAGGTGGCGAGCGGCCAGCTCTGCACCGGCACAGCGGTGCCGTCCGCCGTGTGCAAGGCAAAGGTCGTGCCGGCGGCGTGACGCCCGCGGGGCCAGGAGCGCCCCCACGAGGCACCGGGCAGCAGCGAAGGCGTCTGACCTTCCAGCCAACGAAGCGACTCGGGCGCGACGGCGGGCGCTGCAGGCGCAGCGCCGGCGGCAGCGGAGTCAGCCGCGCGCAGCCGGGTAACCAGGGGAACGGCAGCGGCGACCAAGGTGGTTTTGCGGACGAATTCGCGACGGGTGAGGGAGGACATGGGGTAGAGAAACGGAGGGCAGATTACGGAGCACTGAGGTCAGGATTCACCACCAAGGCACGGAGACACAGAGAAGAATCGGAAAACGGAATCGGTTCGAACTTTGTGCCTCGGTGTCTTGGTGGTGAAAATCCGGCCAGACGGTATCAATCGAGGTGAAAAACTTCGAGCAGACCGGTGGCGACGGGGCTGTGGTCCGGGTTGGACGGCATGACGTCGCCCATGTGCTTCCACCAGCGCTGGCACTCGGGCGTGGCGGCGATGGCGGCCCAGCGGGCCTCGTCCTCGATTTCGGCGTAGGCGAAGAGCTGGCGTGTTTCCGCGTGCAGGAAAATGGAGTAGTTGTGGACCCCGTGGTCCTTCAGGACTTTTTCCAACTCGGGCCAGATGGGCCGGTGGCGGCGTTCGTATTCGGCCTCGTGGCCGGCGTGGACAGACATGACGAAGGCTTTGCGGATCATGGGAGAGGAAGGGGTGGCGGGCTCCAGGACGGAGGCGGCGGCAAGGGGTTTTCATACCGTTGCCAGCTTCCACCCTATTGCCAGCAGGGACCGCAGGGACAGTCCGAAGGGGGTTAAACCCGCGAAAATTCGGACGCTCCGAAATTGGCGTTGTGCTTTCGGTCGGACGGACGATTTTAACCGGACCCCCACCCCGCCCATGTCCGCTCCCACGCTGCGCACCCTGGCCAAGTCGCTCGGTCTTTCCCGCACCACCATTTCCGACGCCCTGCGCGGCTCACCGCGCGTGAAAGCCGAAACCGTGGAGCGCGTGCGCGCGGCCGCCAAGGAAGCGGGCTACGAGCACAACCCCCTCACCGGCGCGGTCATGTCACAGCTGCGGCGCTCGCGGGGCCAGCAGTTCCGCGGCGTGCTCGCGGCGCTGGAGATCGTGGACGCCGCGCGGCCGGCCCACGCCGTGCGCTACAACGAGGCGGTGATGAAGGGCGTGGCGGAGCGCGCCAACGAACTCGGTTTCAAGATGGAGCGGTTCGAGCTCGGCCCGGAAGGCATGCGGCTCAACCGCCTCGACACCATCCTGCACACGCGGAACATCCAGGGCCTGGTGCTCCTGCCCGCCTCCGGCCTGCCCGACCTCTCGGCGCTGAACTGGGAGCGCTACACGGCGGTCTATGCCGATCTCTTCATCAACCACCCGCCGCTGCACTGCGTGTGCCTCGACCACTACCGCTCGATGCTGATGCTCCTGCGCGAGCTCCACGAGCGCGGTTACCGCCGGCCGGGGCTGTTCATGGAGATCTCCCTCGATGAGCGCCTGCAATACCGCTGGGAGGGTGCCTTTCTCGCCCTGCAAAAATACCTGCCCAACATCACCGAGGTGCCGGCCCTGCGCGCGCACAACCTCGGGCGCGAGGACTTCGTGCCGTGGTTTCGCAAACACAAGCCCGACGTGGTGCTCGGCCACTACCCCGAGGCGATGGAGTGGATGCGCAGCTGCGGCGCACGCCTGCCCAAGACCCACGGCTTCGTGTGCCTCAACTCGCTGCGCACCACCGAGCCCTGCGCGGCGCTGGACTTCCAGCCGGCGCACATCGGCGCCCGCGCGGCCGAACTCGTGATCGGCCAGCTCCTGCACAACGAGCTGGGCATCCCGGTGCAGCCCTCGCTCACGACCATCCCCGCTCGCTTTCTCGAGGGGCCCACCCTCCGCGCCGCGGCAACGGTGGGGTGAGGGTCCGAATCGTTCTCTTACTCCTTATCGTAATCTTAATCTTTCTTTCTCCGACTTTCCCCAAACAGAGAGAACGAGAAAGATTAAGAGAAAGAGAGCGAAGGAAACTACCGCGCGAACTTAGCCAGCGGATCCCCCGGCAGCGCGCGCAGAGCGCGGCCCACGATCACGGCGGACTCGATCGCGCCCTCCCGGCTGGTGTGGGTGTGGGCGTCGGCAAACAGCACGCTGGTCTTGTCCGCTCCGATCGCGTCGTAGCGGTCGGCCACGAGGCCGTTGAGGTCCACGAAGGCCACCCCTTCCTGCTGCGCCACCTCGCGGGCCCAGACGGCGGAGCCTTCGGTCGCGCGGACGATTTTCCCGTCCTTCCAGATCCGGCGCGGCACCAGCGAGCAGAGAATCGGCGTGACGCCGGCGGCGCGGGCCTCGCGCACGAACTTGCGCAGATACCAGCCGTTGGTGTGCACGATTTCCTTCGCGCCGGTGGCGGCGTTGTCCACCTCCTGCGTTTCCTCGCCGGTGCCCGGCAGCGAGACGCGGGCCCGCGGATCCTTGTCGAGCGAACCGCCGTCGTTGGTGCCGAACTGGACGACCAGGAAATCGCCCGGCTTCATCAGCATGAGCGCACGCTCCCAGTGGCCTTGGTTGACGAAGCTGCGGCCGGTGAGCCCGCCGATGGCGCGGTTCACGAGATTGAGTTTTGCCGGATCGAAATGCGCGCCCATGAAGTCGCCCCAACCCCACTGACCACCCTTGCCCTGACCGTTGTCGTTGCGAACGGTGGAGTCACCGATGAAGAACACGCTCGGCAGCTTGGGGTCGGCCGGTTCCGGCAGACCGAGCCAGCCGATTTCGTCGGACTTCACGGCCTCGCCCTTCGTGGAGAGCACGTCCTTGAAGAGACCCGGGCGCAGGCCCTTGAGTCCGGCCACCATGGCCGAGGCGTTGAAGTCGGCGCCCGTCGCATTGGTGTGGGTGTGATCGCCGCCGAAGAAGCCGTTCACCGCCGGCGCGCCCAGCGTCTGGTAGGAATCGGCGATAATCCGGCTGTGATCCACGAAGGGCACGCCGGCCTCGCGCGCCACGTCCCGCGACCAGTCACGATGCCGGCCGATGCCGCGATCCAGGCGACCGTCGGGCCACAGGTTGCGCAGCGTCGGCGAGGCCAGGATGGGCGTAGCGCCCTTCGCCTTCACGTCGGCGATCATCTTGCGGAGATACCAGCCGAACGAGTGCACCGTCTCGGGCTGCTGGGTGAGCGCGTTGACGATGTCGCGCGCGTCGCTGCCCGTGCCCGGCAGCGTGCCGCGGGCGCGGAGCGGCATGGTCGAGCCCGGCGGACGCTCGTTCACGTCGTCGCCGTCGTTGTGGCCGAACTGGATGATGACGAAGTCGCCCTTTTTCAGTGCGGCGAGGAGTTTTTCCCAGCGTCCGCCGCTGATGAAGGTGCGCGTGCTGCGTCCGCCGACGGCGTGGTTGGCGACGTTGATCTTCGCGGGGTCGAAATACTCGACAAAGGGCACGCCCCAGCCCTGAATCTTGCCGCCGCGGTTGTGCTCGGCGGTGGAGTCGCCCGCGATGAAGAGCGTGGGCAGGGCGGGATTGAGCGCCGGGGTTTCGAGCGGCGGGACCGGCGGCTGGTCGGGGGCCATGGGCACGGCCGGGGCGGCCGACGGCGTCTGGGCGAAGGCGAGCAGCGGCAGGAGAAACGCGGCGAGGCGGACGAGGGGGGTGTTCATCGGAGGGAAATCAAATTTAGCCACGAAAAGGCACGAAACGGCACAAGAACGATACCGGCTTTTTTTGGGTGTTTTTGCACCTCATTGTGGCCACTGTTTGGGCATGAAGAAATGGTTCGTCCCTCTCGCTCTGCTGACCGGCTGCCTGCAAGCGGAGACGCCCCTCTTCCGCGACGGTTTCACGCAGGGACTCGGCCGATGGGTGGTCGAGCAGCAGCCCGGCGGCAGCGTGACGGCGGCGGACGGAAAACTCGTGATCGCCGACAAGGGCGGCTGCACGGTGTGGTTCCGCGAGGCGCTGACCGCTCCCGTGACCATCCGCTACCGGGCCAAGGTCTCCTCGGCGGCGCGGGTGTCGGACCTCAACTGCTTTTGGATGGCGAGCGATCCGGCGCGGCCCGCCGACCTGTTCGGGCCGGGTCACGGGCGCACGGGAAAATTCGCCACCTACGACCCGTTGCGCACCTACTACGTCGGCTACGGCGGCAACACGAACACGACGACGCGCTTCCGCCGCTACGACGGCAGTGGCGCGCGGCCGTTGCTGCCGGAGCATGAGCGGACGGCGCCGGAGTTTTTGCTGAAGCCCGATCATGTCTACGAAATCACCCTCGTGGCCGGCGCCGACGGGCGCGTGCAATTCATCCGCGACGGCGAGGTGGTGTTCGACTGGACGGATCCGCAGCCGCTGCGGAGCGGCTGGTTCGGCTTCCGCACAGTGGACAGCCGGATCGAGGTCAGTGCTTTTCGGGTGCATCGGGGCGTTCCGCCGAGCGCAGCTTCTCAATGAGGGCGCGCGGCACGGCGATGACGGTGCCGTGGCGCATGCGCTCGGGCGAACCTTCGTTGGGGAAACTGGCCTTGGCGGTCACGTCCTCCCACTTCAGCAGGTCGCGGGAGCGCATCACGCGGTAGTGCTTCGTCGTATAGGCGTCGAAATAGACCAGGTAATCCTCGCCGATCTTGAGGGCCGTGGGCCCCTCGACCCAGAGACCGGGCGGGGTGAAGGGCGCAGACAGGTGGCCGAAGGGGCCGCGCACGCTTTCGGCGGTAGCGAGGCGGAGGTTCTTCGCGGGCGTCGGAAACTTGGTCTCGTCCTTGATGATGATCCAACGCTTTCCGTCCGCCTGCAGGAAGGTGGCGTCAATGCTGTTGAAGCCGGTATCGTAGAAGAGCTCTGTTGGCGTGAAGGTGACAAAGTCCTTCGTCGTCGTGCAATACATGCGGTGGTTGAGCTGGTCCTCCGAGGTATCGAGCGAGTGAGGAAAGCGGCCCGGAATGGTCGTGGCCCAGAAGATGACGAACTCGCCCCGCTTGTCGTCCCAGATGACCTCCGGCGCCCAGCAGTTCCGCGCGGTGGGCTCGTGGGCCATCACGGGGATTTCCTTCTGTTCGGACCAGGTGACGAAATCCTTGGTCGAGGCGTAGCCGATGCCCTTTTCCCACCAGCCGGAGGTCCACACCATGTGGTAGGTGCCGTCGGGACCCTGCACGACGCAGGGGTCGCGCATGAGCTGCTCCTTCGAGCCGATCTTGGGCGCGAGAAAGCTGCGTCCGCCGTTGAGCGCCTCCCACTTGTAGCCGTTCTCAGACCAGGCGAGATGCAGGCCGTCCTGGCCGTTGTGCGTGAAGTAGGTGAAGAGGTAGGCGGTGTCGGCGGCCCGGAGTCCGGCAACCAAGCCGAGCAAAAGGAAGAAGGTGCGTATAGGCTTAATCATGGGAAGTGTGTCATTCTGAGCGCAGCGAAGATACCGAGCCGAAGGCGACAGGGCTCAAATCCAAGGGAAGAGACGGACCGCATGCACGTTGGGAGTATCCTACTGGATCCTTCGTTCCACTCAGGATGACAGGTAAGGGAGATTTCATGGTCATCGTTCGACTCATCGCACGAGCGTGGCCGCCATCAGCCCAATGACGACCTCGTTGGCGAGTGACCGTATCGTAAGCGAGCGCAGCTGTTTGTCCGGATCAAGATTGAGCGCCAACACCGTGGCGGCGCCGCCCGGAACAACCCCGCCCTGCCCCTTGAACGTTTGCGGATCGAGAACGCGGACCTCGCCGGTCTTGAGGTTCACGCGCGTTGGCAGCGGCCCGACCACACGGAACTGGTAGTCGTCGATGAAGTAGTCCTGCTCGATGGGCCACCAGGTGTCCGGGTTCCGCAACGCGAGCCGGCTGGTCGTGCCGTCGGTGTAGGTCACGATGACTTCGCCGTTGTCGAGGCGGCTCTGCATGGCGTTGGTCGAGCCGGCCATGAGGAGCTGAACCTGCCGGGCTTTGCCAGCGAGCGGCACCGTGGCCTCGTCGGGATAGTTGTCCCACTGGGAAACGAAGAGGATGTTCGGCGCCTCACCCGGCCCGGGCGTGGTGAATGGCACGCCATTGGGCAGCGTGATTTTGCCGCCGTTGGCCGCCGCGGTCGCGCGCAACCCGATATCGTCAATCTCGGCAGTGGCATTGACGTGCCCCGCCCAAGCGCCGATGCCCTGCGACGGAATTGCCAACGACACGAAGGGCGAACGCGGCGAGAGATATTTGCCAGGCTTGAAAATCTCGGTGATGCGGTCGTTGAAGTGCGCGACAAGCGGCACCGATTCCATCTGCCCTAAACCAGGCAGGTTCGACTCCGGAAGAGTCATGCCGCAAACCGCAGGACCGGAGGGGCTGGAAGCCGGCGGCTCCCCCTGCCAGGCAACAACAATTGCGAAAGTTGCGGCCGGCTCCGCGGTGAGGATCAACCGAGGCTCGGAACCCTCCTCGAGCCGGACTGCGACCTCACGGCCGTTGACGGTCACCCGGGCGCTCCGCCCCCAAGCGCGGCCGTGCAGCGTCAGCGCCATCGACGATCCGAAGCGTGGCGTGATGAGGAATTTTTCCGTCGTCATGTCCCGCCGGTAAATGAATTCAACCCTGGGATGGTTCAGCGTTGCCTGCGTCCATTCCCAGGGAAATCCGGGCGAAACACGCAGTTCGCCAGCGAGCGCGTCGGGGCGGACGCCGAACAGGCCCTCGACAATCGCGCGCGAGGTCACGCCGGTGCCGTCGGCGAAGTCGCGCTGTGATTCGCGGCGATAGACGTCGAGGTAGTTCATGGAGCCGACGTTGCCCGGGCAGATGCCCATGAACATCGAGGCGAGGAGCGCGCTCTTGGTCAGCGTGAAAGCCTCCTCTGATTTTCCCGCCTGCCAAAGGCCGAGTGCCGTGTGGATGTTTTCGCCCATGACGACGTTGTTGAGAGACCAGGTGTAAGGCAGCCAGTCGGTCGAGGCGTGCACGGCGTAGGCGCGGTCCGCCGGCACACCCGGCCCCCTTACGGGAATCATCGGCGGCAGATGCTCCGTCATCCGTGCGGCCTCTTCTTCGTTGGGAATCCCGCCATCCATCGTGTGGTAGAATGTCCACAGGCCCGCGCTCGGATGCACGAGCTGGCGACCAAGGGTGTCTTTGAACTCCGCAAAGTGGGTGCCGGTCCAGAGGAGTTCGCGCATGCCGCGAGCGATCAAGTCGGCCTCGTGGTCGAAGGGTGCGGGGTCGTGGCCGAGGAGTTTCGCCACGCGGGCGGCCATGCGGTTATGCCAATAGTTGTAGGCGGAGGCGTGGGCGGTGCCGCCGCCGGAGTATTGCAGATCGTCGCTGGCCCAGATGGCGGCGTAGGCCTCGTAGAGCGGTAGCTTATGCCCGTTGACCTCGAACTCGCGGCGAAACAGGCGGCGCTCCCAGGCGAGGTGGCGCTCGATCATGGGCCAGACTTCGCGGGCGAAGGCGAGGTCGCCGGTCCACAACAGGTGACGGAACAGCGCGTCAATATAGACGAGGTTCATGTCGTAGTGGCTGGCGGAAAGGTTGCCGTTGCTGTGCAGCGCGCGCCGGCTGCGCGCGAGGTTGGTCTCCGGCTCGGGCGGCGGGAACTTGTCGGGAATGGGATCGGTGTTCTGCTGCCCGGCCCAGTAGGTGAGGTGCCGGCGCGCGCGATCGTGCCAACCGAGCGCGTCCATCGCATAAGGACCGCGCCAGCCGAGCAACTTCAAGCGCCAGGCGACGGCACCGTGCATCACCGCGCCCTGCGTTTCGTCCCACACGGCGTCGGCGGCGACGCTGAGCGCGCCGACGGCGGCGTTGAGGTAGGGATCGGGCGTGACGACCTTCACCTGGCCGCGGAGCTGCGCGAAGTGCGCTTCGGTGGCGGTGAAGAGAGCCGGTAGGTCGTCACGGTGAAGAGCCGTGTTGGCGGAGCGTTGCTCCGAACGTGGCTGACCGGGCTCAGCGCGCTCCACCCGGACTTCACGGTAGGTGTCGAGTTCGGTGGCAGGAGCGGCGTCGGCTCGTGTGACGGCGAGGTAGAGCGGCGCCCCGGCGACGAGGGCGACACGGCCGGTAAGAACCTCATGATCCGGGGCGCGGGCGGGGATGGCCGTCAGCAAGGAGCCGGGGGCGTCCCAGAGGGCGGCATCACCCGTCCGCATTTTGGTCCCCGCAGGCACGACGCCGCGGAGTGTCGCCGTCTGGTCGCGGGGCAGTTTGGCCACCAGGAAGAAACCGTCATCGTCCGTTTCGAAACGGTTGCCCGCACAGAACTCCGGCTTGAGTTGGAACCACTCGGAGATTGGCACCGTTTCTGTGCCGATGTCGCCGTCGCGCCGGCCGCGCTGGCCGTTCACGCCGCCGTAGGCCCAGATGAGTTCGACGGGGGCGGCCTCGCGGGAGCTCGGCCCTCCGGGCTGGTATTCCGCGCGAAGAATCAGTCCTTCCGACGAGGCCAACGCGTAGGCCGCCAGCGTGAGAGAGCCCTCCCCGAGGAGCGGATCGCGGATCGCGTAGAGCATCCCGCCCGGCCGGTAGCGGGCCTCGATGGTCGTAGCGGCGTGCAGCCACTTCGTGCCCGCCGGGGAATGCAGGCCGAGCCGCAGGTTGCCGCCACGGCCGGGCAGGTAGAGAACGAACTCCGGGCGGTCGCCGGCATCCACACGGAAGGCCGTGTTACCGCCGTAGAGCGGGCGGTTGAAGAACTCGTCGCCGTTGACGATGACAAAATCCTCCCCGTCCGGCGTGTAGCGCAGCGGCCGCCCGATATTATCCGCCAGGTTCGGCCAGAGCCTCTGCGCCGACGGGATTTGGGCCGGCAACGGCGAAAGGACCAGCAACCCCACCCCCAGCACCCAAGCCGGTTTGTAATATATTACGTTACAAATGGCTCGGGGCACGTTCAGGGAGGGGTGAGGCGGAAGACCACGGCGCCGGAGTAGTCACCCCGGGCCGTGCGCGTGAGCGACTGGGGGCCGAGCTGGTCGGTGGTGTGGAATTTGTTCCGCATGGCGGGAATGATCTCGAGGAAGCTGAGGCCGAAATCCGGCAGCTCGAGCAGGCCGTTGACGCCGTCGCGGGGGCGGCCCACGGCGAAATGGGGCACGTTGGAAAGATTCTCGACCGAGAGAACACCCTCCGGGGTCGTCAGCTCCAGCCGGCGCCAGTCGCGGAAGCAGCCCTGAAACTCCGGCACGGCCCAGCTCTCGCCGGGGACAGCGGCGTTGAACGGGGTGGCGTGCAGGCCGATCCAGGCGCCTTCGAGGCGGTTTTGCCAGACCCGGTAGGGTCCGCGCCCGAGCCAGCGCTTGGCCTGCAGGCGGGCCTCCGCCACCGGGAAGCGGATGCCGAGCACGTCGGCCGGCCCCTCGTAGGAAAACGCGTAGTCCAACCGCAGCGCACCGTCGGCCTGCTGCGTCCAGCGGAAGACGGGCGCGGACGCGAGTGCGGCCGGCTCGTAGCGGCGGTCCTGCCGGCGCAGGACCAGCACCTCCGGTTCGCCCAGCCAGGCGGGGGCGGCGGCCGGCGCGCCGGTCGGGGCCGGCGGGGCGACCGGGCTGGCCGCCCAGGCGCTCGCCGACCAGAGATGCCTGCCGTCAGGGCCGACGGCGGTCACGCGGAGGAAATCCGCGTCGGTCCGCACCGCAGCCGGCAGAGGACTGGTCAAGCGGCCGCCCTGGCGCGGCGCCACGGCCGGGCCGGGCTGTTCGGCGGCGGCGAGCACGCGCTCGCCGGTGCCCTCCGCGCGCACCCAGTCCCAGCGGAAACGGCAGGCGGTGAGCGCGGTGAAATCGTAGCCGTTCTCCACCGCGACCGTGCCGTCCCAGTCGGCGGACAGCACCGCAGGCAACGCGATCCGGACGGGCGACCAGATTTCCTGCACGGTGTGGAAGCTGCCTTCCTTTTCGTGGCGGGGGCCGACGATGCCGTCGGGGGCGTAGTTGCCGGCGTTGTCGATGCGGCCGCCTTGGTCGGCGCGGGCGATGCCCTCGTCGGCGAAGACCCAGAAGAAGCCGCCGGCGACGGTCGGGCTCTTCATCATCTCGCCCCAATAGTCGCGCAGCCCGGCGCCGATGCCAGCGTCGTAGAGGCCGTGCTGGAACTCCGTGGGCATATAAATCATGGGGCCGGCGCTCTTCTTCACGTGCGAGTCCCACGGCTCGTAGTGGTCCGTGTCCACCTCGCTGAACTTCGCCCATGGGTGGAGGACGGGGCGCCGCTGAATGTCCCATTTCGCGAACTCGCCGTCCACCTCGGTGTTCCAGCCGCCCTCGTTGCCGTTGTCCCAAAACAGAATGCTCGGGTGGTTCACGTCGCGGCGCACGAGCTGGCCGATGAGCCGCGTGCCGGTCGGCGTGTCGTAGGCGCCTTGCCAACCGGCGAGCTCGTCGAGCACGTAGAGGCCGAGCTCGTCACAGGCTTCTAAGAAATGCTTGTCGGGCTGGTAGTGCGACATTCGCACCGCATTCATGTTCATCTCCTTGATGAGGCGGACGTCGGCGTAGCTTTGCGCGTGGGAGATGGTGCGGCCGGTGTCGGGGTTGAAGCAGTGGCGGTTGACGCCCTTGAGGATGATCTTCGTGCCGTTGAGGTAGAGGCCGTCGTTGGGCCGGACCTCGAAGGTGCGGAAGCCGAAACGCTCGGTGACGGTGTGAGATTCGTAGGTGAACTTCACGCGGTGCAGGTTCGGCGTCTCGGCGGTCCAGAGCGCGGGATTGGTAAAGCGGCCGGTGACGGTGGCCTTGGTCGCGCCGGCGGCAAAGTCGGCGGTGAGGGGTGCGCCGAACTCGCGCCCAGCGGCGTCAGTGACGACGGCGGTGACGCGGCCGGCCTTGGTCGCGGGTCCCCCGAGATGGATGTCGGCGGTGAACGTGCCGTCGGCGCGGGCGTCGACGCCGGTCCACTCGATGTGCTCGCGTGGGCGCGCCTCGAGCCAGACGGGGCGGAAAATGCCGCCGAAGAGCCAGTAGTCGCCGAGGCGCTCGGCGCGGTTGACGCTCTCGTTGGCGGATTTTTTGCGCACGACGACTTCGAGGCGGTTGTCGCCGGCGAAATCGAGCAGCGCGGTGATGTCGTGGTGGAAGCGGTAGAACGAGCCTTGGTGCACGGGGCCGGCGGGCTGGCCGTTGATCTTCACCTCGGCGTCGGTCATCACGCCGTCGAAAACGATGCGCACGGCGCGGTCGCGCCATTCGGCCGGCACGCGGAAGGTGTGGCGGTAGTGACCCTCCTCGTCGGCGAGCGGCGGCGGGGTGGGTTTGTCGCGCCCCGGCCGGTGATTGACGCCGTAGTTGTAGGTGCCGAAGCCCTGCTGTTCCCAACACGAGGGCACGGGGATCGTGGTCCAGGTGCCGCTGTTGCGTCCGCCGGTGCAGAGGAATTCCCATTTGACGGCGTCCTCCGGTCCGCGACCCGAGAGATAGCGGATCTCGGTTTCGCTAGCGGACAGGCACGACAGCAGGAAGGGCCCCAAAAGGCACAGAACACGCGAAACGAAGGCGGTTGACCAATGACGGATGGTTGCAGGGGGCATAGGAAAGCGCGGAATCATCTTCTGGATGCTTCGCTCCGCCCCACATGACAAGGTCGCCGGGATGGAATATCCGGTCACGCCCCGCTGGCGAGGTTGAGCAGGAAGAGGAAGAGGCCGACGATGGAACCGGAAATGGCGCAACAGGCGAGAAAGCCGATGGTGTCGGCCTTGTCCCAGCGGCAGAACTCCCACCAGGAGTTGCGGCCGAGGAGCTTGGTGTCGTCGAAGCGGCCGGGGTTTTTCCGGGTCTCCTCCATGGCGGCGGCCTCGAGCTCGGGCGTGTCGCCGACGGGGGTCTTCATCTTGCCGTAGAAGAAGGCGACCCGCGCGGGGTCGGTGGGCCGCGTCAGCAGGCTGACCACGATCAGCACGGCAAAGGGAAACAGTCCGTCGAAGAAGAACTGGGCCGTGAAGCGCTGCGTGGGCGTGAGCGCGACGACGTCCACCCCGGCTTTGCCGAGCAGCCAGACCTCAAAGTTGAAGCGGTTGGTGCGCGTTGGTGCGGCGATGTAGGGACTGGTGAGGTCGGCGGGGTCGGAATGCACGACCTTGGAGAAATAGACGCCGGTGCCGGGCTTGGTGCTGGGCTGGGCCAGCTCCGGGCTGTGCGCGACCGCGTCGAACTTGGAAGCGGTCCACGGAATGACGAGAATGACGAGCGTCGAGAGGACCACGCAGGCCCAGACCGCGGGCGCGGTGACGCGGCGCCACCAGTAGGTGAGCAGCACGGCCGCGCCGAAGGGGATGTTCACCGTGAGCACGATGTTCACGATGTCGTAGAAGCTGCCCATGAGCGTGGCGGCGACGGTGCCGAGGATCAGGACGACCACGATGGTGCAGCGCGCGTAGAAGACGCCCTGCGTCTGGGTGATGTCGGGCCAGATCTGGCGGTAAACGTTGCGGACGAAGAGCGAGGAGATGGCGAGGGCCTTGGCCGCGAGCGTGGACATCGTGCCCGCGAGCACGCCGGCGAGCATCAGGCCGACGAGGCCGGTGCCGAGGAGCTGGTTGGACATCGTGCCCCAGACGGCGTCGGGATCGGACAGGCCGCCGACCCCGAACATCGCCACCGCGATCAGGCCGGCGAAGGCCCAGAGGATGATCATGAGGCGCTTCAGGTAGGTGCCGGAGACGCCGGAGCGGGCGGCCATCTCGTTCTTGGCCGAGCCGCAGATGCCCATGTTGTGGCTGAGGCCGCCGTTTTGCACGATGCTGACGAGCAGAATGCTGCCCAAGCTCCAGGCGGTGAACTGCGCGCCACCGGCCGAGCCGAAGAGGTTGAACATTTCCTGCGGCACCTTTTGCGCCAGTGCGCCCCAACCGCCGATGGCGTGCAGGCCGGTCGGGATCAGCAGGAGGGAGAAGACGATGATCAGCACGCTCTGCAGCCCCTCGTTGAGCGCCGCGGCCGCCATGCCGCCCAGCACGATGTAGGTGCCGACCACGAGGGTGAAGACCGCGTAGAAGAGGAGGTCGTTGAGCAGGGTCACGTAGCTGCGCAGCTCGCCGCGGGCGTTGCGGTCGCGGAGCGTGTCGAGCTTGAGCTGGGTGTCGGGCGCGAGCGGGGCGACGGCGGCCTGTTTCTCCAGGGCCTTGAGCTCGCGGTAGCCCTCGACGGCAGCGCGTTCGTCGGCGGTCCACTGGACCTCCTGTTTCACGACGAGCGAGGAGGCGATCTTGTAGGCGGTGACGTTACCGAAGCCGAGGAAGACGCAGGCCACGAGGATCTGGAAGGTGGCGTAGAAGAGGCTGAGGCCCTTGCTGGCATAGCGATCCTCGAAGAGATCGGAGACCGTGGTGAGCCGCACGCGGCGGAACCAGACGTTCATGAACCAGAAGTAGGGGTTCATGAAGACGGTCTGGAAGGAGAGCCACGCGCCCGGTGCACCCTGCTGATAGACAAAGCTCGCCGTGCTCACGGCGCCCTGCGGCTCGGTGGCGTTGCCGAAGTTGAGGAAGAACTGGTAGAGCTTGCCGAGCTTGCGGCCGGCGAGGAAGAAACCCTCCTCGCTGTTCGTGCCGGCGGCGGCGCGCCGGCCGATCCAGACCACGGCGGCGAGATAGGCCAGGACCACGAGGATATCCAATAGATGCAGACTGCCGAAGCGCATGGGGAAGTGGGGTTGAGCGGACGCCGACCAGCGGGCAGAAATTGACCATTAAACCGGACGCCGGGGAAGAACCAAAGCTTGGCTGCGGGAAACCCCTCGCAACCGGACCCGGCTCTGACAGTTCGCGAAAGGCCCGTCCGGCCATCGTATAGGAGGCCTTGGGTGGAACCTGCGTTCCGTCGCAGGTTCAAGCCCGCGCTCCGCGCGGGCTCCACCTCCACCAGCACCTACCGCCCGCCCAGGGCTTCGCGGGCGAGGCGAAGGTTTTCCTGCAACCGGGTGTCACCGGGGCGGAGCCGCAGGGCGGCCTCGTATTGGGCCGCGGCTTCGGCCGGGCGGCGAGTGAGCAGGAGCACGTTGCCGTAATTGGCGCGGGCATCGGGATCGTCGGGCTGCAACTCGACCAACACGCGGAACTGTTCACCGGCCTCGGGGAGGCGGCCGGCCTGGGCCAGCAGCAGGCCGAGGCGGCGGCGCGCGGCGACCAGGCCGCCATCGAGCACCAGGGCGGCCCGCAGCTCCTGCTCGGCTTCCGTCGCCCGACCAAGACCCTGCAGGGCCACGGCGAGGTTGTGGTGGGCGTCGGCGGCTGGCTTCAGGGCGAGCGAAAGACGGAAGGCCTCGGCGGCCTCCGCCGGGCGGTTGGCACGCATCAGGGCGTTGCCGAGGGCGAGTTGCGCATCGGCGTGGGCCGGGCCGAGTTTTGTCGCCGTTTGCAGGCGGGCGACGGCCTCGTCCACGCGGCCGAGATCGAGCAGGGCCAGGCCCCACGTGTAGTGCGCGGGCACATAGTCGGGCGAGAGTTGCGCCGCGGTGGCCGCGTGTTCCGCCGCCTCGGCGGCGCGGCCCCGGTGCTGGAGCTCAACGGCGAGGTTGTGCTGCGCCCGGGCGCTGGTCGGGTATTTCGCCACGGAATCCTGCCAAATCACCGAGGTGTCCCGGTAGTCCTGGTTACGGGCGACGGTGAGCCCGGCGAACAGCAGGGCCACAGCGCCCCACCCCAGCCAGGCCCGCGCGCCGAGTCCGCGGTGCAGCGCAGCGAGACCGAGTCCGAGCACGGCCGCGAGCGGAAGATACATGCGGTGCTCGGCCATCGTCTGCGTGACCAGCGGGACGACGCTCGAGCTGGGCGCGAGGATCGCGAAGAAGGCCACACCCGCAAAGCCGATGACAGGCCGGCACCAGAGCGCCCAGAGCGTGCCGCCCACCAAAGTCCACACGACCAACCCCTGCCACCAGACCTCCGCCGGTGAGTGCACCACCGCCGTGCCGTAATCCAGCACGAGCGGGTGCGGCCAGAGGCACAGCTTCAGGTAGAGCACCAGTGCCTCGGCCTGTTTCAGCCAATACGTCCACCACGAGACGCCGAGCCCCAGGCCGGCCGAGGCGCCGCGCGTGCCACCGGCGCCGAGCACGAGGACAAGCAGCAGCCCCCAGGTCGCGGCGAGCGCGAGGTAGTAGCCGCGCCGCGCCCGCCAGGCAGCGGCAAAGCTGCCGGCCACGAAGGTGCGGTCCGCGAGCAGCACGATCAGCGGCGCCGACACCATCACTTCCTTGCTGCCCATGCCGAGCAGGCAGGCGACGACGGAAACTGCCAACCAGCCGAGCGAGCCTCCCGCCTCTGCGCCGCGAAAGAAGGCGAAGAGCGTGAACAAATAGAAGAACCCGCAGAGCACCTCCGTGCGCTGCGCGATGCAGGTGACGGATTCCGTCTGCAGCGGGTGCACCGCCCAAAGCAGCGCCAGTCCCAAGGCCAGCGAAGGCGCTACAGCCGGCAGCACGCGGGCAAAGATCCGCCGGGCCACGCCCAGCAACGCGAGCGCGGCGGCAGCGTGGATGACCAGATTGCCCGCGCGATGGCCCCACGGCTCGGGCCCGCTCAACTTATAGGTCAGCGCGAAGGTGAAATTCAGCACCGGGCGCCCGGTCGTGGTGCTGCCGTCCCCGGGCGGATTGAACGCGGTTGTGAGACTGCGGATGCTGGTGTTTTCCGTGATCGCGCCGAGATCGTCGAACAACAACGGCGCGCGCAGGGCGCCGGCATAGACCGCGAGCACGGCCGCAACGAGCAGCAGCGCGGGCCAAACGGGAGCAGCGATCGGGCGAGCAGGGGCAGGCGGAGGCATGAGGCGGATCAGAGAAACCACGCTTTCGCCTGCGGCTCAAGCGCGGCTACGTGGCGGTTCGGGCATGGGCGACACCTCCGGCTGGTGGGCGGGGTTCTGAGACCACGCCACAACACGCCCCAAAGAAAAAGCTCCCCGGCTGACGCCGGAGAGCTCGTAATATACCCCAGACTGACAGACTCAGAAGTCGAAGGTCGTCGTCAGGATAAACTGGCGCGGATCGACGATGCGGAAGCCCCAGGGCTTGCCGTCCCAGTTGACGGCGACGGGCTGGAGGCCGCCGCCTTCCATCACGTTGTTGACGTTCAGCTGGATCTTCATGCGCACCTTGTCGTTGAAGATGCGGCGCGAATAGGAAGCCCAGAGGTCCGTGTAGAAGTTGCCGTTGTCGAGATAGATCGGACGGGTGATGTCGTTGGCGTTGATGATCGTCGGCGTGTTAGGGTTGGCGGCCTTGCCGTAGTAACCGACGGCGGCCTTGGACTCCCAACGCTGGGCACCACCGACGGCGAAGCCCTTGAAGCGGCCCTCGGAGATGTTGTAGTTGGTGAGGAAGGACGCGCGGTAGATGCGCTGGTTGGGCGCGACCGCACCCTGCAGCGCCTTGGCGAGCGCGACCTCGGAGGCGACGACCTGGTTGAAGTAGGCCTGCGCGCTGGTCTGGCCGTTCAGGTTCTCCTTGAGGGCGACGCCGGTGTAGCCGTAGCCGGTCCAGAAGTTCTTGAGCGAATACTCGCGGCCGTTGGACACGAAGTCCGGGATATCGGAAGCCGTGAGCGTTTCCCAGACGGGCAGGCGCTCGGCGAGCCAGTCGTCATACTGCGGAGCGACGTCCGTGTAGGTGCTCTTGGTCTTGGTGCCCGTGAACTTCATGGTCCAGTTGCGGGTGGGGTTGTAGGTGAGCTGCACCTCGACGCCCTTCGCGATGCTCTGCTGGGTGGCCGCGAGCTGGATGCCGCTGTAGTAGTTCAGCGGGAGCTTCAGGAGATCGTAGATCTTCTGCTGGTTGGCGGCATCATCCACGCTGTAAACCGAATTGTTGTTCCAATCGGTCTGGGCGGTGTAGCTGGCCACGGATTCGCCGCGGGCGACCGCATTGCGGATGCGGGTGACAGCGGCGGCCCAGGCGTAACCGGTGGTGGTGTCGGAGTAGGCTAGGCGGGTGAGCAGGGTGCCGGCCGCGCTGGTGCGCTCGTTCTGATTCTCGGTCTGGAACCAGTTCACGCGGGCCACGAGCTTGTTGTCGAACAGGTTGAAGCCGAAGCCGCCGTCCTTGCCTTCGCCGGTGGGCTTGGGGAGCTGCTTCTTGAAGTAGTCCGTCTGCTTGCCCGGGGGCGGGTTGAAGTTGTCGGACTGGTTGTAGTAGATCGTCAGGCCACGGAGGAAGTCGCTGAAGAGATTGCCGTTGTTGGCGCTGTTCTCGATGCGGCTCCAGCCGGTGAGCGGGCGGAAGGCCGCGCCGACGGTCTTGGTATCGCCCTCGAGTTCGTCCCACACGCTCCAGCGGTTCATCACGAGGTTGTAGTCGGCCTCGCCGTTGAAGTAAGGATACATCTGGTTGGCCGTGAGCGCCGGGGCGATCAGGGTGCCGTCCAGGGCGTTGAGGGAGCCCGTGGTGGTGTTGCGGGCGCGATACTGGTCGTTGCGCAGACCGAGGGTCAGCACGAGGCGGTCCTGCCAGAGGTAGCTCTGGGTCGCGAGGGTCCAGCTGCTGACCTGGCGCTCGAAGTTGGCGCTGCCCGCGTCGGAGAAGGAAATCTTCTCGGAGGTGGTGATATTCTTCCAGGCTCCTTCGGCGATGTTATAGACCCGCACGGAAGCCACGTAGGGATTCTCCCAGCCCGGGTTGCCATAGTAACCGATGGATTGGGTGACCGTGCCCTGTGGGTCGCCGGGGCTGGCGGCGTAGTAGGCCTTGCGGATGGCGGAGTTGTTCCAATGGGCCTGACCGTTCAGCAGCAGGTTATCCCGGTAGCGGAGGATGCCTTCAGGATCGCCGTCGGTGTAGCCGAGGCGCCAGCGCTCGCGGTTGCGGCGCACGTCGTGCTCGGCCGCGAGGCCCAGCAGGCGGTGACGGCCGAACCACTTCGTCCAACCCTTGTTCTTCGTGAAGTCCAGGTTGTAGGCGGCCATCAGGCGGAAACTGTCGTTGGTCTCGGGCGAGAAGAACGTGTCCACGCCGCCACCGAGGCCGAGCGGGGTGAAGGCGAGCCCGTAGTAGGGGTTGGGCGTGCCATCGAGCATGTTGATGTTGGTGTCCACCTGCAGGGTGTTGCCCTGGAGCTGCGAGAGGATGTAGTTCTCGGAGGCGTCGATCTGCTGGCGATACCAGCCGGCGCTCAGGAAGAGGTTGTCGCCGATCTGCTGCTCGATCTCGATATTGTAGTTGCCCGCGTTCAGCATGCCGAAGTTGGGCTGGTTGAGATTATACTTGGTGTAATCGTAGATCGACTGGTCGGTGACGCCGGGCGCCTGGTAGGAGGAATAGGTGTAGATGACACCGTTCTGCTCCAAGATCGGGGAGAGACCGGTGGTGGACGAAGTCCAGTTGCGGTCGGTGATCAGGAAGCGCGGATCGTTAAGGGCCCAGGAGGTGTTGCTGGGCAGAGCCGTCTCCGGGCTGGTGTGCGCCGGGCGGAAGAACACCACGTTGCGCGTGATGTAGTCGATCTGCTGACCGTTGTCGAAACGCTCGAGGGTGTTCGTGTTGCCCGTGTCGAAGGCGAGGCCGTAGGGCAGGTAGTAGGGCGAGAGACTGTTGGTGAGCAGGCCGGCGCCGACCAGGCGGGTCGTGCCCGAGAGCACGGTGATGTTGCCGGGCGAGCGGGTGTCGAAGAAGATCGGCCCGATGACCTCGCCGGCGCTGCGGTTCACCATGTTGGTGCCGGACCAGGGGAGGTTCGAAACCTTCGGGTAGCTGGTCGCATCCATGAACTTCACGGTGCGGGTGACGGGGTCATACGACGGGCGGCCGGCCTGGAGCCAGGGCGTGACCATGTCGCGCGGCGTGATGAAGTTCGGGCGGTTCGACTTGTTGTCGTAGTTCTCGGCGAAGGCGCGGATGACGGTCTTCGGGAACGGGCGGTAGGTGATCGCACCGAACTGGCGGCGGGTGAGATCGAAGGACGGTTTGCGCTCGAACTGCTGGTCGTTGTAGAGGCCGGCGACGTAGATCGCGAGCTTGTCCTCGATGAGCGAGCGGTTGATCGCGAAGGAGGCGCGGGCCGAGCCGACCTGGTCGGTGCGCAGGCTCACCGAGTTGGAATTGCGGTTGATGACCGCCTGGGCCGAGGACTGGTTCACGATGCCGGACGGGCTGCCGAGACCGAAGAGCAGCGAGTTCGGACCGCGGCTGATTTCCACCGACTGGATGTTGTAGCTGTCGAAAGGAATGCGGTTGTTCGACGGGTGGTAGTTGATCGAGGCGTCGGGGGCGGCAAGACCGCGCACACGGTTGGACTGCGCGTTGGTGGTGCTGTCGCCGTTGTTGCCGAAGGAGTAACCGCCGACCGAATCCTTGAGCGTGCCGCGGTCGGTGATCTGCGGCGTGTAGGTGCTCGAACCCTCGGTGCCCGCCTCGTAGCGGAACACATCGTTGATGTCGAGGGACGCGGTGTCGTCGAGCTGCTGCTTGGTGACGACGGTGATGGAGGCGGCGAGGTCGGCGAGATTGGAATTCAGGCGGCTGCCCGCGAGGGTGTTCTCCGCAAAGTAACCCTGGTCCTTGCTGGTGGTGACAACGAAGGGCGAGAGCTCGAGCACGCCCTTGTCGCCGGCCGGGGCGGTGGAACCGGCGGCGGGCGCCTGCTCGACCTTGACGGGCTTATCGGACGGGGGCGGGGTCTGGGGGTTGTTGGCCACTTGCGCGAACGCAGGCAGGGCCACCGACAAGGCCAGCAACGGCGTGAGGTAACGCCGGACTCGATCCAGGTTTGGTTTGGATTGCGGTGTCATGGTTGGGTTGGGGTCAGTGAAGGGACGGACCGACGTGCGCATGCAAGAAGGCATGCAAAACGACACGGGCCGGGTTCAGGGGTGGAGGGGTGCAGGGTGCAACTACTACCCTGCACCAGACACCCCGTCCCCGCCAGTGACAATCGGGGCATGTTTCAGACAGTCCGAGCATTGCGGTCCGCGGCGCGGTGCGGCCCGGGAACTGCGGGCCCAGTGCGATCTCGCGGCTGCCGATGCAGGGTTCGCGACGGGATCGCGGGACTTTCCGCCGCCGAAGTGGGTTTCGGTCCTGCGCTCCGGCGCGGAGCCGTAGAAGTGTCGGCGCGAAACCGGACTAGGGGCAAAAAAACGGCGCCCGCAGGGCGCCGCTCGTGAGCACATCACGCACCGCTCAGAAATCGAAACGGTCGATGTTCTCGCGCGTGAACACGAAGGGCTGCCCGAGCAGAATGTTGTCGCCCTCGATCGCGAAGGTGCGGTTGCCGACCTTGAACTGCTTGTCGCCGGCCTTGAGCTTGCCGTCGGCGAGCGCGACGCCGGCCTGCACGGTGAGGTAGCCGAGATCGCCCGTGTCCCAGAGGATGACGGCGTCGGTCACGCCCTCGTGGACGTAGCGCTTGTTCTCGTTCGGCAGGCCGAGGCCGATGACCTTCACCTGGCCGGTGCGGCCGGCCTGCTTCACGGCCTCGGCGGCACCGGGCACGCCGGGCGAGCAGATGGCCATGATGAGCTTCAGGTTCTTGTGCGCGCTCATCAGCGCGGTGGCCTCGGACTGCGCGCGGTCCTTCAGGTCGTCGCAGGGGCGCACGGCCACGAGCTTCATCTTCGGGTATTTCTCGGCGAGGCGCGCCTCGATGTGCTTCTGCCACTCGCGCTGGTTGGCGGCGGTGAGCGTGGCCGTGATGATGGCGAACTCCCCTTCCCCGCCCGTCAGGCGCGCCGCCTCGTCCATCAGGGTGTAGCCGATACCCTGCGGCGTGGCCTGGTTGACGAAGAAGCTGCGCGCGGCGGCCTGCGCGTCGGCGTCGTAGGTCAGCACCGTGATGCCCTGCGCACGCGCCTTGCGCAGCGCGGTGGAGATGCCGTCGCGGTTCTCCGCGGCCACGGCGATCACGTCCACGCCGAGCGTGATCCAGTTCTCGACGATCTCGTTTTGCTTCGCGGCGTTGGTGTCGGTGGGGCCGTCGAAGAGCAGCTCGACGTTCAATTCCTTCGCGGCCTTCTCGGCGCCGGCCTTCACGGAGAGGAAGTAGGCGTTGCCCTTGGCCTTGGGCATGAGGGCGAACATCAGCTTGGCGTCGGCCGCGAGGGCGGCGACGGCGGTGGCGAGAAAAAGGGCAAGCAGGCGTGGGGATTTCATGGGGAAATTTTTAATGCGGGGCGCGGCGGGCGGCCCAGGCGCCGAGGCCGAGGGCCAGCAGGAGGAGTGCGCCGGTGGCGAGGCCGGCGATCTCCTCGGCGGCATTCAAGCGAATCACAACCGGCAGCGTGGCAAGCCCGCTCTTCAGCACGGCGATGGCCGCGACGCCCAGCAGCGTGCCCGTGACACTGCCGCGTCCGCCGAAGATGCTCGTGCCGCCGAGCACAACCGCAGTGATGGCATAAAGTTCGTAGCCCGTGCCGGCATCGGCCTTGGCCTGGCCGAGTCGCGCCGTGTAGATGAGCGCGGCGACCGCGGCGATGACACCCGCCAGCACATAGACCAGCGCGACCCGCCGGTCGGTCGGCAGCCCGGCGAAGCGCGCGCCTTCCGGCGAAAACCCGATCGCCCGCAGCGACCGGCCGGTCGTGGTCGCATGCACCAGCACCCACACGATGAGCGCCACGAGCAGGAAGATCCACGCCTGCGTCGGCAGCCCGAGCCAGCGCTCCTGTCCGAGAAAGAGAAACGACGCCGGAAAATCCGTGTAGGTGACCGCGCCCTTCGTGAAGGCCTCGGCCAGTCCGCGGAACAGCGAATACGTGCCGAGCGTCACGATCAGCGGCGGCAGCCGGAGCTTCGTGATCAATCCGGCGTTGAGTCCGCCCGCCAGGGCGCCGGTGCCGAGCGTCAGCGCGGCCGCCAGCGGCAGACCGAGCTGCGCATCGTGCGAAAGCATGCCGAACACCACCGCGCACAATCCCAGCAGCGAACCGACCGACAGGTCGATGCCCGCCGTGATGATCACCGGCGTGAGCGCCAGTGCGAGCAGGCCGATTTCACAGGAGTGGCGCAGGATGTCCATCTGCCGGTCGATCGTGCCGAAGCCGACCGTCACGCCGCGGCGGTTCACCGTCGTGCCGAAATGCCAGAACAGCAGCCACTCGACGACGAGCAGCGCGAGCAGCAGCGTCTCGTGCCGCAGGAGCAGGGCTTTCCAGCCCGACTTGCCGACGGATGCCGGGCTCATGCGTGGCCTCCTTTCCGGCGCAGACCGTCGGACGCCGCGGCGAGCAGGATGATCGCGCCCTGGATCGCCTTTTCCCAATAGGCCTCGATATGCAGGTGCGTGAGCGCGGGCGGGATCGTCGCGAGCAGCAGCAGGCCCGCCAGCACGCCCCACAGGCTGCCGCGCCCGCCGGAGATGGCCACGCCGCCCACGACGGCGGCAGCGATGACTTTCAGCTCGAGACCGCTGCCCACGAGCGGCTGCACCTGCGGGGACTGCACAAGGTTGAGCACCGCCGCAAAACCGGTGAGCACGCCCATGAATACAAAAACACCCAGCGTGACGCGAACGGGATTCACGCCCGCCAGCCGGGCCGCGGCGGCATCGCTGCCCACCGCATAGACAAAGCGCCCGGCGGCGAGGTGCCGCGAGGCCCACGCCAGCACCGCGAGCACGACCGCCGCCACCGCGAGCACGAGCCACTGGCCGGCGGTCTGGCTCAGGCCGAACCATTGCACGCCGTCGGGCAGGTTCACGAATTCGCCCTGGCGCGCGAGGTTCAGGCCCTGGCGCAGGGTCACCATGGTCGCCAGCGTCACCACTATGGAAGGCAGCCCGGCGAGCGCGACCAGCGCACCGTTGGCGAGGCCCATCAGCGCGCCGGCGCCCAGCGCAGCCAGTAACACGAGCGGCAGCGGCCAGCCCGCGGCGGCGAGCAGGCCGGCTACCACGCTGCAGATCGAGAACTGCGACCCGACCGAGATGTCGATCTCGCGCGCGATGATGACGAAGGCCATGCCGCAGGCGACAATGAGCGCGGGCATCTCGCGCACGAGCAGCGAGCGCAGCGGTTGCGGCGAGAAGAACGCCGGCGCGATGAAGGCCAGCACCACGAGCAACAGCGCGAGCACGCCGGCCACGGAAAGTTCGCGGGTGTGGCGCTTCATGCGACCGCCCCTTTCGTCTGGCCCAGCGCCACCGCCATGACCGCCGGAGCCTCCGCGCCACCTGACAGCGTCTCCACCAGCCGGCCGCCGCGCATCACGCCGATGCGGTCGCTCATGGCCAACACCTCGGGCAGGTCGCTGGAAATCAGCAGCACCGCGAGCCCGTCCGCCGCCAGCCGGCGGATGATGCGGTGAATCTCGCCCTTCGCTCCGACGTCCACGCCTTGCGTCGGTTCGTCGAGGATCAGCACGCGCGGCTTGGTCGCCAGCCAGCGGGCGAGCGCCACCTTTTGCTGGTTGCCACCGCTCAGGCTGGCACCGGGGGCGTCCGGTCCCGAGGTTTTCACGCCCAAGTCGCGGATGTAGTCGGCCGCGAGCGCCAGCTCGGGCCCGCGGCGCAGCCAGCCGCCCGGAAACACGCTGCCGTGCACGGCCATGGTCATGTTCTGCGCGATCGGCATTTCCAAAATCACGCCGTGCCGGCGGCGGTCCTCGGGCACGTAGGCCAGACCGGCGGCGATGGCGTCGCGCGGCGTGCGGATCGTGCGCTCCTGTCCATCCACCAGGATGCGCCCCGTGTCGGCGGGCGTCAGGCCGAAGAGCGTGCGCGCCAGCTCCGTGCGGCCGGCGCCGACCAGGCCGGCCAGGCCGAAGATCTCGCCCGCGCGGATCTCGAACGAGACCCCGCTCACGCCGCCCTCGGCGCAGGAAAGTTGCTCCACCGCGAGGCGCACCTTCCCGGGGGCCGTGCCGGCGGTGCGCTCCGTAAGCGACACCTCGCGTCCGACCATGAGCTTGATCAGCTCGGGTTCGGTGACGCCGGCCACTTCGCGCGTGCCCACGCTCACGCCGTCGCGCAGCACGGTGACGCGGTCGGCCAGCGCGCGGATCTCCTCGAGGCGGTGCGAGATGTAAACCACTCCCACGCCGGCGGCGCGCAGGCCGCGCACGATCTCGTAAAGCTTCTCCTGCTCGCGCCGCGTGAGCGAGGCGGTGGGCTCGTCCATGATGACGATGCGCGCACCCGCGCCGAGCGCGCAGGCGATTTCCACCAGCTGCTGCTCGGGCATGGAGAGTTCGCGCACGGTGCGGGAAGCGGGGAATTCCGCGCCGATGCGCAGCAACAGCTCCTCCGCCTGTGCCGCCCGCCGGCGCCAGTCCACCTTACGCCAGGCCCCGCCCGCCTCCAGCCGCAGCCCGATGTTCTCGGCCACGTCGAGCTCGGCGAACAACGCGGGCTGCTGGTAGATGCAGGCGATGCCGCGGGCGCGGGCGGAATCGGTGGTCAGACCGGCCAGCGTTTCTCCGGCCACGCGGATCTCCCCCGCATCGGGCCGGTGAGCGCCGGTGACGACCTTGATGAGCGTGGATTTGCCCGCACCGTTCTCGCCGAGCAGGGCGTGGACCTCGCCGGCACGCAGCTCGAAATCAACCCCCTGGAGCGCACGCACCGCCCCGTAGCTCTTGCGGATGCCCTGCAGGCGCAGTAGCGGAGACGAGGGGACCGGGGCGGGGGTCATGCGTGGAGGCGCGACGCTCCAATCTGATATGATTGGAGTCAATCATATCCCCGGACAGCTCCTTGGATTGGACGAACTCAGGCGCCGAGCTTGAAACCGCCGGCGGCCAGCGACTGCTCGCTCTCGTAGGAACGCCGCAGCGCCTCGCCCAAGCCGCGGATGTCCGGCACCTGCGTGGTCGTGCCGTTGGCCCCGCTCCAGGTCACGTCGGCGGATGGAACAACGCCGATGCGGCCCTGCCGGTGAATGGCCTCGATCAGCGCGGTGTGCCGGCCGGCGAGTTCGCTCGTGCAGATGCGCACGCCCGGATCGCGCAGGCGCGCGAGCGCGGCGGCAAACATCGCGCGGCGCGCGCCGGTGATGTCGAGCAAGGGCCGGCGCCCGGTGGCGCCGTCGGCCGCGCGCCACCACGCCTCGGATTCATAGCGCCACGCCGCCTGGCCGCGACTGCCGGTGATGACGATCTCGGGTTCGACGGTCTCCGCGCAGGCGTGGCTCGTGCCGAACCACAGCTTCACGCCGCTGCTCGTGCGCGAGCGCACGACCGCGGTGTCGAAGCTCTCGATCGCATGCGCCCGCATCAGCTCGGCGCCCTCGAGCTCGAGGCCCTGCCCGCCGACGAAGAAGAGGCTGAGCATCACGAAATGCGCGAAAGCGTTGTTCAGCGGGGAATCCATCACCGGCATCCCGTCCACCCGCAGGCGGCCGGCCCAGTCGTTGCGCGTGAAGTAGCCGCGCGTGCGCGGCCATACGCCGAGGAAGCGCACCGAGCGGATGTCGCCGATGACACCGCGGTCCAGCTCTTCCTTCAGCCAGATGGTGCCGGGCTCGTAGTAATCCTGGAAACCCACCGCCACGAACCGGCCGGTGCGCCGCTCGGCCTCCCGGACCGCCTCCACCTCGGCCAGCGAGCCGGCCAGGGGTTTCTCGACGAGCACGTTGGCACCCGCCTCGAGCGCGGCGATCGTCATGCGCGCGTGCCAATGGATGCCCGTGGGGATCAGGCAGAGGTCGATGCGGCCGGCGTGCGCCCGCAGCATCGCGGTGTAGTCGGCGAAAATCTCGGTGCCGTGGCCGCTCAGCTCGGCGATGTTGGCCGCCTCCTGCTCCGGATTGATGATCGCCGCCGCGGTGATCACCGCCTCACCCCGCTGCCGGCTCTCCCGGGCTAGCTGCAGATGAATGCTGCCATAGCCGGACACGCCGATGATGGCGAGGCGGGCGGGTTGGGAGGGTGCGGTCATGAGACGGAAAAGTGGGGGCTACCGGCCGCCGTGGGAGCCGCCGGCGCGGGTCAGGCGGCTTGGCGTCTCCTGCTGTGCAAGGGGTAGAGTCAGGGGTTGCGAGGAAGGGAAGCTACCGCGTCCGCAAAAAGCGTCATTGTTGCCGCGGTCTTGACAGTCCGAGCAGATTGCGGGCCGCTTCACTTGATATGCCGCGCATCCGGCACTACTGCTTGCCCACCCCGTATGAGAATCCGCCCCGTTCTGCCGTTGCTGCTGCTTGCCTTCGTCCTCTCCGCGTCCGCCGCCGCGCCGGCGGAACTCGCCTGGCCCGCACTCACCCGCGACCACAAGCCGTGGACGCGCTGGTGGTGGCTCGGTAACATCGGCGATCCCGCGAGCTTCACCTCCGAGATGGAGAAATACGCCGCCGCCGGTCTCGGCGGCCTGGAGATCACGCCCATCTACGGCGTGCGTGGCGCGGAGGACCGCTTCGTGCCGTTTCTGTCCGACCGCTGGGTGGGTAATCTGGAACACGTCCTGAAGGAGGGCCGTCGGCTCGGCCTCGGCATCGACCTCGCCACCGGCACCGGCTGGCCCTTTGGCGGACCGTGGATCGAGGGCGAGGATGCCGCGCACTACCTCGCGCATCGCACCTTCACCGTCGCGGCCGGCGGCACGCTGGCGGAACCCGTGCAGTTCACGCAGAAGCCGCTGCTGCGTTTCGCCGGGCGCACGCGCGTGCCGATCACCGACCTGCGCGAACCCATCGCCAGCAACACCAACCTCCAGGAACTCGCGATCGACCAGGTCCGTTTCCCCAAGCCGCTGCCCCTCGTCTCGCTGATGGCCTACCCGGGCGCGGGCGCCAACCGCACGCCGGTTGACCTCACGGCCCGCGTGGCGGCGGACGGCCGCCTCGACTGGACCGCGCCGGCGGACCGCGGTCCGTGGACCCTTTACGCGCTCTTCCAAGGCCAGCACGGCAAGATGGTCGAACGCGCCGCCCCCGCCGCCGAGGGTTACGCGCTCGATCACCTGTCGGCCACCGCTCTCGCCCGCTACCTCGCGGAGTTCGACCGGGCCTTCGCCGATCGCGCCACCGGCGGCGTGCGCGCCTACTTCAACGATTCCTACGAGGTGGACGACGCCGAGGGCGAATCCGACTTCACGCCGCGCTTCTTCGCCGAGTTCGCCCGGCTGCGCGGCTACGACCTGCGCTCGCAGCTGCCCGCGCTCTTCGACCCGGCCGACAGCCGCGTGCTGGCCGACTACCGCGAAACCGTTTCCGACCTCCTGCTGGAACAGTTCACCGTGCCGTGGCGCGAGTGGGCGAACCGCCGCGGCGCGCTGATCCGCAACCAGGCCCACAACGCCCCGGCCAACATCCTCGACCTCTACGCCGCCAGCGACATCCCCGAGCAGGAGGGCAACGGCCATCTCGCCATGAAAATGGCCTCGTCCGTCGCCCACGTCACCGGCAAGCCCCTCGCCTCCGCCGAGACTGCCACCTGGCTCAACGAGCACTTCCTCTCCACCCTCGCCGAGCTGAAGGCCACCGTGGACGGCTTCCTCCTCGCGGGCATCAACCACAATTGCTACCACGGCACGCCGTTCTCGCCGCCGGGCGAGCCGTGGCCCGGCTACCATTTCTACGCCTCGGTCGAACTCAGCCCCGTCAATCCGATCTGGCGCGACTTCGCCGCCGTCAACGCCTACGTCGCCCGCGCGCAGTCCTTCCTGCAGTCCGGCCAGCCCGACGAAGACGTTCTCCTCTATTACAACATCCACGACCGCTGGGCGGTGCGCGGCACCGGTGAGATGCCGCACTTCGGCCACGGCCGTGACCCGCTCGGGGTCGAGAGTCTGCGTCTGACCGCCACCCGCCTCGTCGATACCGGCGTCGGCTTCGACTACATCTCCGACCGGCAGATCCAAGGCCTCACCTACCGCGGCAAGCTGATCGAGAGCGGCCGCCAAGGCTACCACACGGTGCTCGTGCCGCCGACGAAGTTCATGCCCCTCGCCACGCTCCGGCATCTGATCGGTCTCGCCGAACGCGGTGCCACCATCCTAGTCGAGCAGACGCTCCCGCAAAGCGCCCCCGGCCACTCCGGCCTGCTGCAGCAAAAGGAATTCGACCAGCTCCTCGCGCGACTCAACCAAAACGCTCGGCCGGCCGGCCCGCTCACGCACCTGCCCGTCGGTCGGGGCGAGTTCATCGTCGGCCCGGACGCGACGCAGCTGCTCGCGGCCCGCCCCGGTATTCCGCGCGAGTCGCTCACCGACCTCGGTCTGGAATTCGTGCGCCGCCGCTCCGACCATGGTTTCATTTACTTCATCGCGAACCGCAGCGACCGCCCGGTGAACGGCTGGGTGCCGCTGCAGGGCCGCGGGCGCACCGCAGCGCTCTTCGATCCCGCCAGCGGACGCCTCGGGCTCGCCGCCGCCGAAGTCGGGCCCGCCCAACCCGGCCGCGTTTATCTGCAACTCGCCCCCGGCGAGTCCGTGATCGTCACGCTCGACAACCGCGCGTTCACCGGCCCGGCCTGGGCCTATTGGCAAAACTCCGGCGAATCCGTGCCGCTCAGCGGCTCCTGGGCCGTGCGCTTCACCGATGGCGGTCCGACCTTGCCCGCCGCGACCACCGTATCGGCGCTGCAATCCTGGACGGAGTTCGGCGGCGAGGAGGTGAAGTCCTTCTCCGGCGCCGCGACCTACACGCTCACGTTCCCCCGCCCCGCCGGCGGTGCGCCCGCGTGGCGGCTCGACCTCGGCCACGTGGCCGAGAGCGCCCGCGTGACGCTCAACGGCAAGGAGATCGCCGCGCTCTGGCAGGCGCCGTATGCCGTCATCATTCCCGCCGACGCCCTCGCCGCCGAGAACACCCTCGAGGTCAGCGTCACCAACCTCGCGGCCAACCGCATCGCGGATCTCGACCGACGCGGCGTAAACTGGAAAAAATTCTACAACGCCAACATGCCCGCCCGGCTCCGCGAGAACACCGGCCCCGACGGGCTGTTCAGCGCCGCCAAGTGGGCGCCGCGCCCGTCCGGCCTGCTCGGCCCCGTCACGCTCACGCCGCTGCAGGCCCTCGATCCGCGGTAACCGGCACGCCGCCCGCCACTATTCCATTGCCGTGCGCCTGATGAAAATTAGGCCATGGTCATGCGTCCGAAGCGCCGGGTCTCCCAACAGTCCATCGCCCGTGATCTGGGCATTTCCCAGGCGCTCGTCTCCCTGGCCCTGAACGGCCGCAAGGAGGGCATCAACCCGGAAACCTACAAGACGATCTGGGACCATGCCTCCCGCCTCGGCTACCAGCCGAAAGGCATGAACCTTGCGCAGTCACCGGCCGGAGTGCGGCAGCGGCAGGTCGGCTTCATCCTGCGCTCGGGTCTGTCCATCCACAACCAGGGCTCCTACTTCGGCCTCGTGCTGCACGGCCTCCACACCGCGCTCGCCGCGCGCGGCCACACGGCGGTGTTTCTCGGCGCGGAGGACGCGCTCGAACCATCCCGTCTCGCGGAACTGTTCCCCTCCGGCCACTCGATGCGCGGCGTCGTGCTGCTGGGCGAGGTCGCCACGCCCTTCCTGAAATCCCTCCGCCGGCACGAGACGCGCATCGTCGCCGTCTCCGCGCGCCACCCCGGCCAATGCCACTCCGTCATCGGCAACGAGGCCCAGGCCCTCGACCTGCTCGTCGGTCACCTGCACGAGCTCGGTCACCGCCGCTTCGGCTGGATCGGCGGCAACGTGGGGCTCAACCGCCATCAGATGCGCTACGACGCCTTTCACGAGGCGCTGCGCGTGCGCGGTCTCGCCGCCGAGGAGCGCTACTGCGTGCGCCTCGCCCAAGGCGACCGCGCCGAGGGCTTCGAGGCCGTGCTGTCGCTGCGGCCGCATCTCCGCCGCAAGGATTTCCCCACGGCCTTTCTCTGCTACAACACCCTCATGGCCGCCGGCGCAGTCAAGGCCTTCGTCCACGAGGGCTGGCGCGTGCCGGCCGACGTGAGCATCGCCGGCGCCGACAACTCACGCCTCGCCGCCGCCGAGTCGCCCCAGATCACTGTGGCCGGCTCCGACGCCGAGAAACTCGGCGCCGCCGCCGCCCGCCTCCTCCTCGATGCCACCGGCGATGATGAAGAGAGCATCAACGACCTCATCCTGCCCGCCCAGCTGGTCCCCGGCGGCACCACCGGTCCCGCGCCGGCCTGAGCCGGCTTCCCGTCGGGCCGGTTACTTTGGGCTTGTTGTCTAATAATTATTAGACAAACCTGCCGCTCCTGCCCCACCCATGACCCCCTACGACTACGCCGTCCTGGCCTTCTACTTCGTCTTCATGCTGATCATCAGCTGGGTCTTCCGGCGGTTCATTACCAATGTCAGTGACTACTTCCGCAGCGGCGGGCAGGTGCTGTGGTGGATGGCCGGCGGTTCGGCCTTCATGGTCTCGTTCAGCGCCTGGACCTTCACGGGGGCCGCTTCCCGCGCCTACGAGGACGGCTGGCCCATCATGGTCATCTACGTGGCCAACGCGGTGGGCTTCTTCATCAACGCGGCCTGGTTCGGCCCGAAAATCCGGCAGCTGCGCGTGGTGACCGGCATGGAGGCCGTGCGCCAGCGCTTCGGCCGCGCCAGCGAACAAACCTTCACCTGGATCACGCTGCCGCTGCAGATGCTCACCGCGGGCATCTGGCTTTACGGCCTCGGCGTCTTCTTCTCCGCCGCCTTCGGCATGGACGTGCAGCTCACGATCATCATCACTGGTCTCTCGGTCCTGCTGATCTCCCTCCTCGGCGGCAGTTGGGCGGTGCTGGCCAGCGATTTCATCCAGGTCCTGATCCTCATGCCGGTGACAATGGTCACCATGTTCCTCGCCGTGGCCCACGTCGGCGGCTGGTCGGTCGCCGTGGGCAAGCTCTCGGCGACGTCGCTCAACCTCGGCAAGCTCGCGACCGACGACTTCCTGCTCTTCTGGTGCGTGGCGATTCTCTTCAAGCAGTTTCTCTCGACCAACAACCTCCACGACGCGTCCCGCTACCTCTGCGTCAAGGACGGCACGCACGCGCGCAAGGCCGCCCTGCTCGGCGCGGGCCTGTTCCTGTTCGGCATCTTCCTGTGGTTCATCCCGCCGATGCTGGCCACCGTAACGCACCCGGACCTCGCCGCGACCTTCCCGCGGCTCGCGCAGCCCTCCGAAGGCTCGTTCTTCGCGATCGCGCAGGCGGTCTTCCCGGTCGGCATGACCGGCCTGCTCGTCAGCGGCATCTTCGCCGCCACCATGTCCTCGATGGACGCGGGCCTGAACAAGAACGCCGGCGTCTTCATCAAGAATTTCTACCAGCCCATCCTTCGCCCGCAGGCGGCCGAGCGCGAGCTCCTCCGCGCGGGCAAGCTCACCACCGTCGTGCTGGGCCTGCTGGTGATCGGCGTTGCGGTTTTCTACACCACCCTGCGCAACCTCACGCTGTTCGAGCTGATGGTGAAATTCCAGGTGCTCGTCTCCCTGCCCTATGTCGTGCCGCTCGTGCTCGGGCTCATCATCCGCCGCACGCCCGGCTGGACCGGCTGGTCCGCGGTCATCGTGTGCTTCGTGGCCAGTTTCCTTACCGACCGCCTGCTCGCCATCGACTGGGCGGCGGCCACCTTCGGCGCCAGCGACGGCGTGAGCAACTGGGAACGCCAGAACTGGGAGCAAGGCATCGGGGTCTTCACCATCTTCGGCGCCGGCCTCGCCTGGTTCCTGTTTGCGCGCCGGTTCTACGACCGCGAATCCCCCGCGCAAAAGGCCGCCATCGAGCAGATGTGCCGCAACCTCGAGACACCCGTGGACTACGCCAAGGAAGAATCCGCCGCCACCGACGACAAGCAGTCCTGGCTCATCGGCTGGCTCTGCCTCCCCTACGGCGCGATCGTCTGCCTGCTCGCGCTCATCCCGAATCCCCTCATCGGACGGCTGGCCTTCGTTTTCTGTGGCGGCGTGGTGATCCTCGTCGGCTGGGCCCTCGTCAAACAGGCCCGGGCCAAGCCCGCTCCACCGGCCGCCGGTTAACCATCCAACCATCGTCCCGCTGCCTTTCACCCGTCCCCGGACCAACATGCCGAACCTCCGTGGAAAAATCGTCCTCCTGCCGCCCAACCGCGTCTGGCGCACCTACCAGGGTGGCCGCGGGCTGGACACGCTGGCCGGCGCGGCGGCGCCCGCCGACGGCCATTTTCCCGAAGACTGGATCGCCTCGACCACGCGCGCCATCAACCCCGGGCGCGAGCACCTGCGCGAGGGCGTATCGCCGGTCGTCGTCGGGGGCGAAACCCACGACTTCGCCGCGCTGCTCGCCGCTGATCCTGATTATTTCCTCGGTGCAGCTCACGTTGCGAAGCACGGCCCACAACCTCACCTGCTGGTCAAGCTGCTCGACCCGTCCATCCGCCTGCATTTCCAGGTCCATCCGACGGCGGATTTTGCGAGGCGGTTCCTCGCTTCGCCCAGCGGCAAAACCGAGGCCTACCACGTCGTTGCCACGCGCCCCGAAGTCGCAGCGCCCTACATCTATCTCGGGTTCCAACGTCCGCCGGCGCGGGCCGAACTACGCCGCATGATCGAAACGCAGGACATCGCGGCCCTTGAGGCCTGCTTCGACAAAATTCCCGTGAAACCCGGCGACACCTACCTCGTCCCCGGCGGCGTGCCGCATGCCTTGGGCGAGGGCGTGTTCCTCGTCGAGATCCAGGAACCGAGCGACCTCGTCGTGCGCTTTGAATTCGAACGCGGCGGCTACGTGCTGCCCGAGAGCGCGCGCTTCATGGGTCGCGGACTGGATTTCTGCCTCGATGTCTTCGACCTCACGACCTGGTCGCTTTCGCGCGTGAACATGGAGGCGGCGCGCTCGCCGCTGCGCCGCCGGGCGCTCGGACCAGACTCCTGGCAGGACGACCTCATCGGTCCGGCGCACACCCCATGCTTCCGTGTGCGCAAAAGCCACCTGCGCGGCCCCGTCGCCAAGGCCGAGGATGCCGCCCACATCGGCATCGTCACGGGCGGCCGCGTGACCGTCGAGGCCGGCGGCGAGCGCCACGCTTTCCAGCCCGGCGAAAAATTCTTCTGCCCCGCCGGACTCGGCACGCTGCGCTATTCGCCCGAGCCCACCGCTGAAATTCTCGAATGTTTTCCCCCCGCCTGACATGAACCGCCGCCCTGTTGTCTTCGCCGCCGTCACCGACGCGGAACTCCGCGAATTCCTGCCCGAGCCGCTGCTCGGCGAGGTGCGCGCCCTCGCGGGCAACCTCACCACCTGCGACCCGACCGCGGGCTCAATGCCGGATTTTTATGCCGCCCTTGCCGCCGCCAACCCCGAGGTGCTGCTCGGCGGCTGGAAAACCCCGGCGCTGCCCGCCAGCCTGCCGCCGAACCTCCGCTACGTGTGCTACCTGTGTGGCTCCGTGCGCCGGCTCGTCACGCGCCCGCAACTCGAGGCCGGGCTTATCGTCACCAACTGGGGCGGCTCGATCAGCCGCATCGTGGCCGAGTGGGCGCTGTTTCACATCCTGTCCTGCCTGCGGCGCGCCACCTACTGGACCATCGCGATGCACCACGAGGGCGCGTGGAAGAACGGCGGCAGTGAAACCGCCTCGCTCTTCGGCCGCCGCATCGGCCTGCACGGCTTCGGCCAGATCGCGCGGGAACTCGTGCAGCTGCTCCGGCCCTTCGGCACGCCGATCATGGCCTTCGCGCCCGACGTCACGCCGGGCACCGCTCCCGGCCTCGGTATCGCGTGCGCGACTTCGCTGGAGGAACTCTTCGCCGAGAACGACATCGTTGTGGAGCTCGCCCCGCTCAACGACTCCACCCGCGGAATCGTGCGGGAGGAACATCTCCGCCTTATCCGACCGGGCGGTGTCTTCGTGAATGTCGGCCGCGGCGCGGTGGTGGACGAGGCCGCGCTGCTCCGCGTGGCGCAGGAGGGCCGCATCCAGATCGGGCTCGACGTTTACACGGTCGAGCCGCTGCCGGCCGACTCGCCGTTCCGCGGCTTGCGCAACGTCACGCTCACACCCCACATCGCCGGCCCGACCACCGACCGGCGCCGCGACGCCGGCGCCTTCGCCCTCGCCAACCTGCGCGCCTATTGCACCGGCCGCCCGTTGCAGGCCGTCGTCACACCCGAGGTTTACGACACGGCCACCTGAGCATGCTGCCTGCATCTTACCGCCATTGGCAGGACGCCGCGCGACGGTTGTTGGAACCGCTCGCCGCGCTCATGCAACCCGACCGCGCCGACCTGCCGATCGCCGGCGCGCCCTCCGATCACGACGCGCAGGCGGACCGGCTCGAATCCTTCGCACGCCCGCTCGTGCTCGCCGCCTTCTGGTTGCAATCGGCCGCGCGCCCCGAAGACGCCGCGTTGCGGGAGAAAACCGCCGCGTGGTTCCGCGCAGGGCTTGCGCTCGGCACCGATCCCGCGTCACCGCATTACTGGGGTCCCGACGCCAGCTACCACCAGCACCACGTCGAGATGGGCCTTATGGCCATCGGCCTGCAACTCGCCCCGCGCGACCTGTGGGAGCCGTTGCCGGCCGCGACCAAGGCGCAGGTGCTCCGCTGGTTCGCGACCTGCCGCGGCGGCGGCATCGTCAACAACAACCACCTCTTCATGTCGGTGCACATCCTGGAGTTCCTGCGCACGCAGGGCGCCGCGCACCACACCGACGACGCCGTCGTCACCGCGCATCTCAACCAGCTCGAGACCATGCACCGCGGCGGCGGCTGGTTCGAGGACGGCATCAACCAGGCCTACGACCACTACAACGCCTACGCCTTCCATTTCTACGGCCTGATGTGGGCGCACCTGCACGGTTCGACTGCGCTCACCTCAGGCGGCGCAGCCGATGCGAAACGCGCGCAGCGCTGGCGCGACTGGGCGCGGCTCTTCGTGGCCGACTACGCGCACTTCTTCGCCGCCAGCGGCGAACACCCGGCATTCGGCCGCTCCATCACCTACCGTTTCAACGGCCTCAACGTTTTCGGCCTCGCGCTCGCAGAAAATTGCACCGACCTCGCGCCCGGGATGTTGCGCCGCCTCTGCACGCGCAACCTCGACTTCTTCCTCGCACGCCCGATCTTCACCGCGCAAGGCGCACTCGGGCCGGGCTTCACGGATATCTTTCCGAAAATCATCGAGCCCTATTCCGCGCCGGCCTCGCCCTACTGGGCCGCGAAAGGCTTCACCCCGCTGCTGCTGCCGCCGGAGCACGCGTTCTGGAATGAGCCCGAGCAACCGCTGCCGGCCGAGCGCGGTTTCGTGCGCGTGATGCCCGCGCCGGGCCTCGTCACGCGCAGCACGCCGGACGGGGAGGTCGAGATCCTCAACGCCGGCTCGATGGTCGGCAACACGCAGCTCCGCTATGGCGCGTGGAAATGGAGCAAGCTCAGCTACCGCACCGGCACGCACTTCACCTACGCCTTCCCGGAGATTTCCAACGTCTCCTTCGACAGCGCGCTCACGCAACAGCTCGACGATGGCCGTGTCTTCGGGCGGCACTCGACAGTCGCCGTCGAATTGGACGCCGACCACCTCGGCTACTCCTGGAACATGGGTTTCAAGACCGGCCAGGTGAACACCAGCGTCGAGACCTTCGTCTTCTGGCGCGCCGGCTGGCTGCTGCACGTCCACCGCTACGAGGCCCGCCAATCCGTCGTGCTCCGCGTCGGCGGCTTCGCGCTGCCGCTGCCTCAGGTGGAGCCCGCGCTCCGCGCGGGCTTGAACCCGGCCGGCACCACCGGCTCCACCCTCGCCTTCTTCTCGCCCGAAAATCGCGGCACCGTCCTGCAACTCCTCGCCGGCGCCGCGACGCCCGACTGGGACCAGCGGCTCGACGATGCCACCGAGCGCCGTCACGTCGCCGCACCGTATCACGCGACGCCCATCTTCACGACATCGCGCCACGCCGGCCCGGGCGTGCTCGTTGCGCTCAGCTGGGCCGGCACCGACCGCGCCGAGGGCGAGCCGTGGGCCATCGTCAGCGCCACCGCCGGCGAGTGGACGCTCGCCCACCCGAAACTGGGAGAGTGGATCGTGCGTCATTGGTCGTTACCGGCTCTTACATGAACTCTCTCAGCTATCTTCTTCTTGTGGGAGCGAGCTTGCTCGCGACTTCAGCACCCCTGTCGCGAGCAAGCTCGCTCCCACAGGCCGATCCCGCCACGGTCGTCCCAACCAACGCCCCGCGCACCGGGATCATCGCCGGGCAGCACGAGGCCTTCCGCGCGTATTGCACGTCCGGCGACGGCGCGACGGCCTTCGCCAAGCTCAGGGCCGACCTCGACCGCGAGTGGCTGGCGTGGCCGCTGCCGGCCGATCCCCTCACCTACGGTGATCCCACGCCGTCCAAGCGCGACACCGACAAGACCACCCGCTGGCGCGCCGTGCAGGATCTCTGCGGCCGCGCCACCGGCGTGGCCGAGGCGGCGACGCTCTGCTGGATCGTGACCGGGGAGGACAAGTATCTGGCCAAGGCCAAGGAACTTCTCCTTGGCCTCGCCAGCTGGCGCTTCGCCCCCGACTGGAAATCCGGTGAGGTCCCCGGTGCCAGCGACATTTACTACAACGACGAGGCCCACTTCCGCCTCTGGCGCAAACTCCCGCTCATCTACGACCAGCTGCGCGCCCGCCTCACCCCCGCCGAACGGAAACTCGTGCTCGATCACTTCCGCGAGCGCGGCAACCGCTCCGCCCGCTGGATCGAGGAAGAGGGCAGCATCTCGCAGATTACCCGCACCTCCATCGCCGCCGACCTCAGCTCTCACCCGGTGCGCTTTATGCCGATGACCGGCCTCGCCGGGCTCGCGCTCTGGGACGACCTGCCCGAGGCGCGCGCGTGGTGGGCCTACGCCTATAAGTTCTACCGCGATCAGTTCCCGCCCTTCGGCGGCGACGACGGCGGCTGGGCCGAGGGGAACGCCTACTGGCGCGGCACCATGGAGCACGCGGCTTTTCAGGACACCCTCCTCGCCATCGGCGATCCGTCCGCCTATACGGACCCGTTTTGGAAAAATTCCCCGCTCTTCGCGCTCTACCACGTCCAGCCCTACCTGCACACGACCTTCGGCGACACCTCCAACGCCGGCCGCTTCAACCTCGAGCCGGTCGTCGCTGACTACATGGAGCATCTGGCGCGCGTGCAGCAAAATGGTTTCCTCCGCAGCTACGCCGCGCTCTGCACCGACCAGCGCACGCGTCCGGCGGACAAGGGCCTGGAGAAGCTCAACCGCGTTTACCCGACTGCCGCCGAGTTCCTCGTCCGCAACTTCCTCGCCTCGGCCCGGCCGATGCCGGCCGCGCGTCCGCTCAGCGACTTGCCGCCGCAGCGCCATTTCGCCGACGTGGGCTGGGTGTCGCTCCACAGCGCACTCGGCGATCCGGCCAACGACATCCACGTCACGTTCAAGGCGTCGCCCTTCGGCTCGTTCAGCCACAGCCACGCCGACCAGCTCGCCTTCATCCTCAACGCTTACGGCGAGAACCTCGCCATCAACTCCGCCTACCGCGAGTTCCACAACTCCCCACACCACCGCGAGTGGACGCGCCAGACGATTTCGAAGAACGCGCTGCTCATCGACGGTCTCGGCCAGAAGGCCCAGAGCAAGGCCGCGACGGGAGAGATCACGCGCTTCGAAGCCGGCGACCGCTACGTGCTGACCACGGGCGACGCGACCAAGGCCTACGCCACGCTCCAGCCGAAGGGTCGCGTCAAGCGCGTGACGCGCGACCTCGTCTTCATCGACCAGCGCTATGTCGTCCTGCGCGACCGCGTCGAACTCACCACGCCGGGCAAGCTCTCGTGGCTGCTCCATTCGGCCAAGACCATCGGATGGCTCGGCGACAACCGCGCCATCCTCGACGGTGACCTCGGCAAGGCCGCGCTGCAGGTGAAACTCGTCTCGCCCGGCGTCGAGTGGCAGGCGCAGGTTAAGGATCACTTCCCGGTGCCCGTTGACGCCCGCTACGCGAGCGGTGAAGTCGGCGGCGACTATGTTACCGGCAAGTGGTCCGATCACTCCCACCTCACGCTCGAAAGCGCGGCGCCCGCCGCGTCGTTCACCGTGTATGCGGTCCTCTTTCCCTACCGTTCAGTTGCACCCGAAGGCGCGGCCCTGCGCGTGGCCTTCGTGGACGCCACCCTCACGCCCGACGGTGAGCTCGCCATCACCCACGCCGGCACCTCGATCCGCCTGAAACTCACCGATGATTCGATCCAGCTCCGCTAGCCTGCTTCTCGCCCTTCTCGCTGCACAACTCCCCGCCGCGGAACCCTGGCTGCTCCCACCCGCCGAACTCGCCGAGCTGGCGAAGCGCGCCCCCGCCGCGCTGAGCGTGCCAATCACGACCGTGGTGGACGGCGATTCCCTGCCCGGCGGCGATCCGCACGACTACATCAGCTACGCCCGCTACTACTGGCCCAATCCGAAGACCGCCGACGGCCTGCCCTTCGTCAGCCGCGACGGCGACCACAACCGCGACCAGGTGGCCAAGGGCGACCGCGCGCGCATCGACGTGTTCGCCAACACCGTCACCCGCCTTGCCGCCGCGTGGCACCTGAACCGCGACGAAGCTGCCGCGCGCCGCGCGGGCGAGTGGCTCCGCGCCTGGTATCTCGCCCCGGCCACGCGCATGAACCCGAACCTCGACTACGCGCAGGTGCGCCTCGGCCACAAAAACAACCGCGGCAACCCGGCTGGCGTGCTCGACACGCGCGACTTCGCCAAGGTCATCGACGCCCTGCACCTGATCGAGGATTCGCCCGCGCTCACGGCCGACGAACACACGGCCATCCGCGCTTGGTTCGCCCGTTACCTCGACTGGCTGCTCAAGGCCCCCAACGCCGTGGCCGAACGCGCCGCCAAGAACAACCACGCCACTTGGTATTACGCCCACGCGATTCCCGTCGCCCGCTACGCCGGCCGCGACGACGTCGCCCGCGAACTCTGCGCCGAGGCCCGCGACCGCATCGCCGACCACATCCGTCCTGACGGCAGCCAGCCCGAGGAAATCCGCCGCGTGGACGGGCTCGGTTACAGCCGGTTCAACCTCGAAGCCTACGCCGCCATCGCCCGCCACGCCCGCGGCCTGGGTTTCGACCTCTGGAACTACACCGCTCCCAGCGGCGCGAGCCTGCGCCAGGCGCTGGAATTTCTTCGCCCCTACAACGTCACCCCCGAAAAGTGGCCCACCTCCCAGAAGGAGAAGCTGGCCCCCGGCTTCCTCGACGACCTCCTCGCCGAAGCCGCCGCCGCCAAACCCTGACTTCGGACAGGTTGGCCACAAAAAGCACGAAGAGCTCAGAAATTGAACCGCTCTGAATCAACCGACGTCCGTGGCCAGTGTCTTGTGCCCCTCTGTGTTCTCTGTGCTCTCTGTGTTAAACTGCTTTCGCATTAAACACAGAGTTCACAAAGGACTCAGAGAAAACCCACCCCCCGCCTTGTTTTGCGTCTTCTGTGCTTTTTGTGGCCAATCCTCTCTGAGGAGATTCTCTTCTCCTCCTCCTCTCCGATGATCCTGCGCTCCCTGATTCTCGCCTTCGCCCTTACGGTTTCCCTCGCCGCCCAGTCCGCCGACGAGGCTGACGGTCCGCTGAAGGTTGAGACGCCGCTCACGCTGCCCGGTGCCGAGACCTTCATCTACAGCGACCTGCCGCCCGAGCCGATGCGGCTGCACGTCTTCAAGCCGAAGGATTGGTCGGCAGCGGACCAACGCCCCGCCTGGATTCATTTCTTCGGCGGCGGCTTCCTCAACGGCACGCCGCTGCAATCCGCCGGCTACGGCCGCAACGCCGCCAAGCTCGGGATCGTCGGCATCGCCGTGGACTACCGCGTGAAGAACCGCCACGGCACCGACGCCTCGGCCTGCGTGGCCGACGCCCGCGCCGCGCTCCACTGGGTGCAGACCCACGCCGCCGAACTCGGCATCGATCCCACCCGCGTCATCGTCAGCGGCTCCTCCGCCGGCGGCCACCTCGCGCTTTGGACCGGCATCACAGCCTCGCCCTGGGGCAGCGACCCCGCCAAAGCCCCGCTCCACAAGCCTGCCGCGCTCATCCTCCTCAGCGCCGCCAGCGACACGAGCGAAGTCACCGGTCAGCGCGCCAATCGCTTCGCCGGCCACGGCGCCGATCTGTCACCCGCTCAGCACCTCGACGACAAAATGCCGCCGACCCTGATCTTCCACGGCGACGCCGACCCCACCGTGCCCTACAAATATTCCGTCTCGCTCCTAGAAAAGCTCCGTGCCACCGGCAACGTCAGCGAACTCGTCACCCTCCCCGGCGGCGCCCACAACCTGAACACCCCTGAACAACGCGCCACCATCGCCGCGCGGTCGAAGGCGTTTCTGGAGCGGCTGAAACTGTTGCAGAGCGACTCGAAATGACAGGCCGCACATCGTGGCGTCTTACACCCACCTGCTGACCCCGTATTAACCACAAAGACACCGAGACACAGAGGTCGGAAAGGTTTCTTCTCTGTGCCTTCGTGCCTTTGTGGTGAATCCGTTCAGAGAATGCCGGATCTTTTCGAACATCCTCCCCTGCAAAATCGGCTAAGGATTCTCGAGCGGATAGCTGATCTTGCGACCGTCCGCTGTGGTCACCCGTAACGGCCGGCCCAGCTTGAAACTCAAGCCGCGGTAGTCCTCACCGGCGACCGGGTTGATCCTTCTGACATATTTGTCCGGCCCGACGATCTGGTCGAAGGTGGTGGTCTCAACGCCATGCTCGAGATAATACTGGTCCGCGGCGGCCGACAGCTGCCGCAGATTGTTCAGCACCGCCTTTTCCTGCGAGGTGGCGCGAACCTTTTGGAAGGCCGGGATGGCCATCGCCGCCATGAGCCCGACCGTCATCGGATTGTAGATCGCGAGGGTGGCGACGTCTTGTTTGAGCGAACGGTTCCAATAGGACTGCACGAGGATGCCGTCGGGCAGATTGCGGCGCACGCTCACCAAGGGCCGTTCCGTCTCGGGCAGCGCCCCCATGATCATGTTTAGTGCGCGCTTGGTCTCCGCCGGCATCTGCGGATTGAGCGTTTCGACCCGGCGCAACTGCCGGAAGAAATTTGGGCTGAGATAGGTCAGGGCGTTGCCCTCCGGTCCGACGCGCGCGAGCGCCTCCTTGAAGCCGCTGCTTTGCGCGAGGCCCGCCGGGGCCGCGGCACGGCATTCACGCAGGTATTCCACTGTCGTGGCGATGAACACCGCGTTGCCCTCGATGGCGAGGACCGGCTGAAGCCCCGGGACCGGCATCGGCTGCGCGACACTGTAGAGCTTCATCGGACCCTCCTGCGTCATCTTGAGAAACGGCTGTTTGGCCAACATCGGCTCGACGGCCGGGGCGACGCCATCAATGCAGATCAGCAGGGAGATCGCCGGGAGCGTCACCACCTGTCCGGGGCCGCTCGGCACCCGCAGCTCCTTGTCCGGATCCAGCCGCATGACCACGGCTGCGCGGCCCTTCAGGCCCTGGATGAAGCTGTAGAGCGAAAACGCGACGTTTTCGCCGGTGCGCTTCAGGACCGCTTCCAACTCGTCAGCCGACTGGGGACTGGCCACCTTGGCCGCCACCTCACGCACCGTCGCATAGATGGCTGGCAGGTCCATTTCCGCCTCGGAATAAAAGTCCGTGTTGGCCGGGGCCAAGCCCAGCCGGGCAAAGGGTGCGGGCTTCCCACCCAATCCGGCGAGCAGGCCATGTCGCCCCTCCGGAGCATAGAAGAAGGTGCGGTTGCGATAATATCCCGTCCCATCCGGCACGGAACTGAAACCAGCGGCCTTGATGTCGGTCAGGCCAAGGATGGTGAAGAGCGCACCCCAATCCTGGTTCGCAAACGGCGCGGCCTCCGGCGACGCAGCCCCGATCTGTTTCACCACGTCGCCGACCGTGCCGGCGAGGCTCAGGACGTCTCCGTCCACGTCAACATACCCGTAGAGCGGACCGCCGAGCTCGAGCTGTTGACTGACCGCGAGAAAATGCCGGCTGCGTTCCTGCTCTTTCACCACCTCAATCGTCCTGGCCTTGGGTGCAGTGGCGGACGCAGGTGCGGGCGCCTCCTCTTTTTTCGCACAGCCTCCCAGGGAAGCCAACAATGCAACGCACAACCCCGCCGCCAGCAGATGGTTTTTCATGCGACGGCCAGCCTAGCCGCAGCCTCGTTAAGCGCGGAAGCCAAATCTGAGTCTTACGGCGCCGCGCCAACATCGCCGCGCGGTCAAAGACGTTTCTGGAGCGGTTGAAGCTGTTGCCAGGCGCCCCTGAGAGAACCCGCACCTTGCAATCCGGCGTGAAACACAAAGGCACTAAGACTCAAAGGTCGGAAAGGTTTCTGCTCTGTGCCTTCGTGTCTTTGTGGTGAATTCGCCTTCGGAATGCCGGACCTTTCGTGGCCAGTGGCTCGGGATCTTGCACGGATTCGAAACAGTCACGCCCCTCCATTTAGGGCGGTATAAACTGAAGTGTAGCCGCTTTGGAGCGCAGCGACAAAGTGGTCGCCCCTGGCCACGCTTTCGCCTGCGGCTTAAAGCGCGGCTACAACTTTTATGAATGTGCTATGCGGCAGCGTTCTAGCTGGCCTCGCTGAGGCCGGGCTGGGATCGGCGACCCTGACTACAGCCGGACCAGAACCGGGGTGAGGGCACCCCGGCTCCAGCGATCACGCCGTCCGTGTATTCCGTGTGTTCCGTGGGCCCTTGTCCCGCTCAGAACTTCGAGCTAAGCGAGAGCATCACGCGGCCGGGGTTGCCGCGGGACTGGTTGGCGTTGAAGTATTCGGTGTCGGCGATGTTCTTCCACGCGAGCGTGGCGCTCCAGCTGGCGCCGGCGGCCTTCCAGTCGTAGCCGATTGTGGCGTCGAAGATCGTGTCAGCTTCGAGGAAGAGCCGCGGGTTGGCCGTGCGCTGGGCCTTGTCGCCCGTGTGCACGAAGCCGCCGCCGAGCCAGACGTTCTTGAGCGGGCCGTCGGTGAAGGTGTAACGGGTCCAGAGCGTGGCGAGCGTCTCGGCCGAGCCCTCGGGCACGGCGTTGAGGATGAGGCCCTTCGCCTCGTTGTAGGCGGCGAGGTAGGCGGCCTGCGCGGCGGCATCGGTGCTGCCACTATAGACCGGGTTGGCGGCGAACTCGGCCTTGATCGTCTTGATGTCCATCAGGCTCAGCGTGGCAAATATCTGCCAGTTGTTGCGCGGCGACCAGGTGACCTCGAACTCGAAACCCTCGCTCTGGTCCACCGTGCCCTGCGAGGTGAGGGTCGGGAACGAGCCGTCGGGCGCGGTCTGGCGGAAGCGCAGGACGCGGTCCTTGCGCTCCAGGTGGAACCACGAGAGCGTGGACGACACGCGGCCCTCGAGGAAGTCGGTCTTGATGCCGAACTCGTAGCCGCTGCCCGTGGTGGGCTTGGCGGGGGTGGTGACCGTGACGGCGTTGGTCGAGCTGGTGGGCAACGCGGGGTTGTAGGCGGGGTTCCACGCGGTGAGCGAGCGGTCCTCGATGAAGAACGACTCGGAATAGCTCGCGAAGAGCAGGAGGTCGGGCCGCACCTTGAAGCCGGCGCCGAACTGCGGCGTGGTCTCGCTGGCCTCGAACTTGTCGCCCACGACCGGGTCGCCGAGCGGGGGCACGACGGTGCGCAGGTAGTTGGTGTTCACCGTCCAGGTCTTGTTGTAGCGGGCACCGCCGACCAGAATCAGGCGGTCCTCCAGCAGCGAGGTGTTGAGCAGTGCGTAGTAGGCCGACTCCTCGCCCTCGGCGTCGTTGAACGAGTTGATGTTGGGGATGAGCGCGAGATCGTAGTCGCTGGTGCGGTCCCAGGTGGACGGGTCGTTGTAGTTCCAGGGCTGGAAATGCTGCAGGCCCGTCGTGGCCGAGTTGGGCGTGTTGGCCGGGGGCGTATTGGCGGTCTCGCGCCGGAAGCTGCCGCTGCCGATTTTGTTGAGGTAGGCGCCGAAGAGCGGACGGAACTTCACGGTGCCGGCCTCGATCAGGCCGGTGACCTCGGCCTGGTAGGCGCGGCTGTCGCCCATGGACTGCTCGAGGCGCTTGCGGCGGGTCAGGAGCGCGCTGGCCGTCTTGCTCGGGTCGGTCAGCACGGCGCGCGGATCAGCCGCGAGCTCGTCGCGGAAGGTGAAACGGTTTTTGCCGGCGGTGGCGAGGTAGGCCGCGGCGGGCGTGACGGTGAACTCGGCGAGGCCGGTGAGCTTGTTGCTGATCCTGAACTTGCTCCAGCCGACGTTGGCGCGGGCGCGCCAGTTCTCACCGAGGCGCAGGCTCAGTTCGGCGTTGGCTGAGTCGAACCAAGAGATACGATAGTCGTTGTTGCTCGGATAATTGAAATCCGCGGGCAGCGGGGCGAAGCCCAGGAAGCCGAGGTTGAGGTTGCCGGCGTCGATGTAGGCCTGGGCGCGGGCCCGGTCGGTCAGCACCGGGTAGTTCGCCGCCGTGGCGGAATTGAAGCCCGCGACCTGGAGGTTGGGCTTCATGCCGATGAGCGGAGTCTGGTTCTTGGAGTAGCTCTCGAGGTCGATGGTGAGCGAGACGCGGTCGGAGGGTTTGATGACCACGCTGCCGGCAAGGAGATGGGCGTCGCCGCCGCTGGGATCGGCCCAGGCGAGGAGATTCTCGTAGGCGCCGATGAAACGGGCGCTGACCTTGCCGTCGGCGAAGCTGCGGTTCACGTCGAGGTCGGTGCGGAAGAAGTCGTCGGTGCCGACCTGCGTCTTGATCTTCACGAAGTTCCGGTCGGTCGCGCGCTTGGTGATGTAGTTCACCGTGCCGCCGGGCGTGATCTGGCCGTAGAGGAGCGAGGCCGGGCCCTTGACCACCTCGACGCGGGCGATGTTGCCGCTGTCCACGTAGCGGTTGCCGACGAAGCCGTTGCGCTGCGGCGTGACGTCGCCGTCGAAGCCGCGGATCGAGTAGCGGTTGTTGCCCTGCGTGAATTCCTTGGCGCCGCTGGTCACGCCGGGGGCGAAGCTCACCACGTCGAGGAGCTCGAGGGCGCCGATGTCCTCGATGAACTGCTCGGTGAAAGCGCTGATGGAGAACGGCAGGTCCTTGATCGGCGTGTCGATGCGGGTGGCCGACACCGAGTTGCCGGCGAGGTAGCCGCGGTCCCGGGTCGTGGTGACCTGGAAGGTATCGAGCACGACGACCTTGTCGTCGGCCGGGGGCGGGTTGTCGGCGGAGGAGGCGGTTTGGGCGGGGGCCACGGAGGCCGCGAGGCCCACGGTCAGGGCGGCCAGGGCACGCCGCGCGGTCAGGCAGGGGGAGTTTTTCATGGGAGTCCGGGGTAGGTGCATTAATTGATAATTATTAGTTATTGGTTTTGTCAAGCGGGCTTTAGTGGGACGGAGGAGTATAATTCTTATCAACGATGCACTGATTACCGATTCTCCCACGGTCCGAGACTCCGCCGCTTGCGCCGCTCGCGCCGTTCCCCCAGCCTGCGCGCTCCCCCTCACCCATGAGCAAGAAACGCTTCGCCTTCGTCGGCACCGGCGGCCGCGCCATCAGCTTTGTCGAACCGCTGGTCACCACCTACCGCGACCACAACGAGCTCGTCGCCCTCTGCGACCTCAGCCCGGCCCGCATGGCCTACTACAACGGCCTGCTCGCCGGCGACTGGGGCTACCACGCCGTGCCCGCCTACCCGGCCGCGTCCTTCGACGCCATGCTCCGCGAGACGAAGCCCGATGTCGTGTTCGTCTGCTCCAAGGATGACACCCATCACGACTACATCATCCGCGCCCTGCACGCCGGCTGCGACGTCATCACGGAGAAACCCCTCACGATCGACGCCGCGAAATGCCGCGCGATCCTCGAGGCCCAACGCGCGTCCGGCCGGAGCCTGCGCGTGGCCTTCAATTACCGCTGGGCTCCCTTCCGCACGAAGGTGAAGGAGCTCATCGCCACCGGCGTGATCGGCCAGGTGCGCTCGGTGAACCTCGAATACCTCCTCGATACCAACCACGGTGCCGACTACTTCCGCCGCTGGCACGCGCACGCCGCCGAGTCGGGCACGCTGCTCGTGCACAAGAGCACGCACCACTTCGACCTCGTCAACTGGTGGCTCGACGCCATCCCGGCGCAGGTCTTCGCCTACGGCGACCTCGTGTTCTACGGGAAGAAAAACGCCGAGGCCCGCGGCGACGGTGCGCTCACGAAGTATCCGCGTTACACCGGCCATCCGGAGTCGCAGGGCGATCCCTTTCGCCTCGACCTCGACGAGAGCGAGGCCTTCCGGAAGATCTACCGCGCCGGCGAAGCCGACTCCGGTTACATCCGCGACCAAAACGTGTTCCGCGAGGGCATCGACATCTACGACCAGATGTCGCTCAACGTCCGCTACCGCACCGGCGAAGTCCTCACCTACTCGCTCACCTGCTACTCACCGCGCGAGGGCATGCGCGTGACCTTCAATGGCGACCGCGGCCGCATCGAATACCACGAGTTTATCGGCTCGCACATGAACCGCGCCGTGCGCCCTAAGGACTTCAAGCTCGAGGACGACCGTCCCGGTCAGGAAGCCGAGGGCGAGTGGATCAAGGTCTTCCCGCATTTCCAGACCGGCTACGTCGTGCCCATGCCCGTCATCAAGGCGGCCCATGGCGGTGCGGACGAGATTCTCAACCGCTCCTTCTATGCGCCCGGGGCCGCCGCGACCGACGAATGGAACCGCTTCGCCGGCCATGAGCAGGGTGCCGCCTCAATCCTCGTCGGCATCGCCGGCGTCGAGTCCATCAAACGAAACCTGCCCGTGAATCTCACCGATCTCGTTCCCCTCCGTCCCGAGGCTAAGAAACTCAGCGAATTGGTGTGATACCGTTTCTCGGTTAAGGACAACGTAATAGGTAGGGCCCGACCTCCGGGCGGGCCGGCGCAATTCGCCCATCCTGACGGGCCGCCCGGAGGTCGGCCCCTACCATTCGGTCAGGGAAATACTCTTTGAGCGCGAATTGGAGTGAGAGTTAAAAACTCCAACTGCCAAGGGGTCCAAATCCCAAAGAAATCCCAGGGCCAAAAAGCCCAATGGCGACGGTGTTCCGTTTGCATACCCTTTTTGGAGTTTGGCCGCTTGTTTGGCCTTTGGACGTCTGGCGTTTGAGGTTTTCCCGAGAATTACTTCGCCCGCGCCCGCCGTTTCGGCACCGCCGCCAGCGTCACGCTTTCCACCGCCGCCTGTTTCCGCACGCTGGCACCGTCCACCCAGGTCGCGCCGATGAGCGTGGCGCGCGGAAATTCCTGCACGCCGGTCTCGTTGTTGTGGATCTGGCTCACGACCATGTCCACGGACGCTTCGCCGGTCACGTAGTTGTGCTGGTTCATGCCCGCGATCTCCGGCCGGCCGGTGCGCCACTCGAGCTGGATCACGCCGATGTCCTCGGGCACGCGCAGGCCGGCGCCCTTCAGCCACGCAATCACGTTGTTATAGAGAGTGAAAATGACGTCCGGCTGGTGTTTCTCCAGCCAGGCGCGGAAGCCCGGCGGCTCGTTCTGCGCGCCGGTCTGCTCCGTGAACATCGGAACATGCTGCGCACGCGGGAGCAGCATCCGCTGTCCGGTCAGATAACCGGCGGAGAACCGCCGCTCGACGAGCGCGTCGATCACGTCGTCAATCACCAGGCCCGGACGCTTGTAACCGAGCGCGAGCGCCCGCTCGAAGGCCGTGAGCGCGAGGTGATGGTGGTCCACGCAGCAGAATGAAAGCGCCGGGTCGCGTGTGCGCACGCCCGTAACCACCGTGGGCAACTGCGCCCAGACCGGCGCCAACTCGTCGGGCAGGTGCGTGGTATCCATCAGGCCAACGAGCACGAGCCCCTTGATGCCGCGCGTGTGCAGGATGCGCAGCCAGCGCTGGGCGTTCAGCGTGGGATCATGGAGCCAGAAGCGATCGAACCCATAACCGAGCTTGGCCGCCCGGCTCTCGCAGCCCTCGACGTAGGTCGGGATCGTCGGATGCGAGCGGAAGGCCTGCGGGTCGCGGTTGGCGTTCACCAGCGCGAGCTTGGCCTGCAACCGCAGCGAGCGGCTGGCCCGCAGCTGCGCCATCAGGTGCGAGACCACGGCGTTGGGCTGGTAACCGAGCTTTTCGGCCGCCTTCCGGATCTTTTCCCGCGTCTCTTCCGGAATCTGCCGGTCCCCGCGCAGGGCCAGGGAGACGGTGTTCTTGGAGTAACCGACCAGTCGGGCGATGTCGTTCAGGGTGGGGCGAGCCATGGCAGGGACGGAAGCGCACTGATTCCCCCAAATAACGTAACCGTCAAGTAAGTCACACATTCTACCACGAGAAAAACACCGCGTCCGCCCGCCCGGCCGCCACATTACGGTCATGCCTGCCCACCGGTTGACCGCCCTCCCGGCCGGACGTAGATAAGCCCTTCTTACCCCCATGTTCACCCTCGGCATCGATTACGGCACCAACTCAGTCCGCGCCCTCGTGGTGCGCTGCAAGGACGGCAAGGAATTCGGCTCCAGCGTCGTCAACTACCCCTCCGGCCACCAGGGCGTGCTGCTCGACCCGCGCGACCACAACGTCGCCCGCCAGCACCCTATCGATTACCTCTTTGGCCTCGAGAAGGCCGTGAAGGGCGCCCTCGCGCAGGCGCGGAAGCAACCCGGTTTCAGCGCCGACAAGGTCGTCGGCCTCGGCGTGGACTCGACCGGCTCCAGCCCGATCCCGGTGGATGCGCAAAACCGCGCGCTCGCCGCCGACAAGAAGTGGGCGAAGAACCTCAACGCCCAGTGCTGGCTCTGGAAGGACCACACCGGCTGGCGCGAGGCCGCGAAGATCACCGAACTGGCCGCGCAGCATCGTCCCCATTTCATCGCCAAGTGCGGCAACACGTATTCCTCCGAGTGGTTCTGGGCGAAGCTCTGGCACTGCCTGCAGGTGGACCCGAAGGTTTTCTCCGCCGCCTACTCGTGGGTTGAACTTTGCGACTGGGTGCCCGCCCAACTCGCCGGCGTCACCGACCCCAAGGCCGTGAAGCGCGGCGTCTGCGCCGCCGGCCACAAGGCGCTTTACGCCGAGGACTGGGGCGGCCTGCCCGACAAGGAATTCCTCGCCCTGCTCGACCCGAAACTGGCCGACCTGCGCGACCGCCTCTACGACAAGGCCCACGACGCCAGCGAGTCCGCCGGCAACCTCAGCGAGGAGTGGGCGAAGAAGCTCGGTCTGCCGGCCGGCATCCCGATCGCGATCGGTGAATTCGACGTGCACTACGGCGCCATCGGCTGCGGCGTCGCCGAGGGCACGCTGGTCAAGGTCATCGGCACCTCCACCTGCGACTGCGGCGTCGTCTCCGCCGCCAAGACTGTCCCCGATATCCCGGGCATCTGCGGCATCGTCAAGGGCGCCATCCTCCCGGGCTTCTACGGCATCGAGGCCGGACAAAGCGCCGTGGGCGACATCTTCAAGTGGTTCGTCGAGGGCGTGCTGAAAGACGCGAAGCTTCACGCCACGCTCACCGCCGAGGCCGCCAAGCTGAAGCCCGGCCAGAGCGGCCTGCTGGCCCTCGACTGGAACAACGGCAACCGCACCATCCTCGTGGACCAGCGCCTCACCGGCCTGCTCGTCGGCCAGACGCTCTACACCACGCAGGCGGAAATCTACCGCGCGCTCATCGAGGCCACGGCCTTCGGTGCCCGCGCCATCATCGAGCGCATCAAGGAATACGGCGTGCCGATTGACCGCGTCGTCTGCGCCGGCGGCATCGCCGAGAAGAACCCGCTGCTGATGCAGATCTACGCCGACATCACCGGCTGCACGATGCTCGTCGCCGGTTCCTCGCAGGCCTGCGCCCTCGGCTCCGCCGTCAGCGCCGCCGTGCTCGCCGGCGCCCACCCGGACTTCCCGACCGCGCAGAAGAAGATGACCTCGCTCAAGAAGGTCGCCTACAAGCCGAAGCCCGCCGCGCAGAAAACCTACAACGAACTCTACGCCCTCTATCGCCAGCTCCACGACAGCCTCGGCGGCCGCAACCCGTCCGCCAATCTCGGCGGCGTCATGAAGGAGCTGCTCATGATCAAGGAAGCCGCGCATTCTTAACCTGTAGGGCGGGGTGTGCGACACCCCCCAGGTTTGGTTTCAAATGGCGCGTGGGGGGGGGGGGTGGGGGGCCCCGCCCAACAACCCA
>CBINOW010000003.1:0-78108 GCA_966252395.1 uncultured Oleiharenicola sp.
CCTTCCCCCGCGATCATCGCAGCGGTCGAGGGCGCCGTTGCCAGGTTCGAACAGGTGAAGCTGACCGGTGTGCGCGAAGACCATCCACCGGCCCCGGCGCTTCCGCACAAACACGACCGCGTGATGGTGCCGGATCCGGCCGCCCCGCCGCTCTGGGCCCGCTTCTACGAACTCGGCACCAACCGCCCGATCTACACGGGGCGCGACGCCATTGTCCGCTACAACCTCGCCGAAGTGGAGCCCGAGCGCCGCGGCGGCTACGCCTGGCACGGCGACTGGCCCGCCCAGTTGCTCGCCCGCGACTACCCGCGCTGGCGTCAGAAAAACAAACTGCCATGAAATCCCTGCTGCTTTTCTTGGGCGCGAGCTTGCTCGCGACCCTTGGTGCCGCTGCCGCGCCGAAACCCGACACCATCGTCGCCGCCGACGGCTCCGGCGAATACACCTCCCTGCAGGAGGCGATCAGCAAGGCGCCGATGAAGACCGATCCCGCCACGCCGCGTTGGGTGATCTTCGTCAAGGCTGGCACCTACAAGGAACGCATCTACGTCCAGCGCGAGCGCGGCAACATCCACGTCATCGGTGAGGATGCCGAGAAGACCGTCGTCGCCTACGACCTCAACGCCAACCTCCCCGGCCCCGACGGCAAGCCCATCGGCACCTTCCGCACGCCGACCGTCCAGATCGACGGCGACGGCATGCTTTGGGAAAACATCACCCTCGCCAACACCGCCGGCCCGGTCGGCCAGGCGCTCGCGCTCCGCGCCGACGGCGACCGCCTCGAGTTCCGCAAGGTCCGCTTCCTCGGCTGGCAGGACACGATCCTCGTGAACCGCGGCCGCCACTACTTCGAGGACTGCTATATCGAAGGCCACGTGGACTTCATCTTCGGCGCGGCCACCGTCTTCTTCAATCGCTGCCACATCCACGCGCTGCGCGACGGCTACCTCACGGCGGCCTCGACGCCCAAGGACACACCGCATGGCTACGTGTTCGCCGACTGCAAGGTCACCGTCGCCGACGGCGCGAAGACCTACCTCGGGCGCCCCTGGCGCGACTTCGCGAAGACGGTCTTCCTCCGCACCGAGCTGGCCGCGGGCGTCCGCCCCGAGGGCTGGCACAACTGGGGCAAGCCCCACGCCGAGGCCACGACCTTCTACGCCGAGTTCGGCAGCACCGGCCCCGGCGCCAACGACGCCGCCCGCGTCAAGTGGGCCAAGCCCCTGACCGCCGCACAGGCCGCCGCGCTCACGCCCGCCGCCGTGCTCGGCGGTGAGGACGGTTGGAACCCCGCCGCGCAGCCCTGAGCCGACACTCGGCCCGCAGCCCGTTTTCGCCATGAAGCACTCGCCCCGGTATTTCCGCTTCGCGGCGCTGCTCGCCGCCGCTTTCGCCCTTCCGTCGCTCCCGGCCGAAGGAACTTTCCGCAACCGCGACAACCCCGACCTGCATGACGAGGCCGAGGGCACCTATCCGGTTCCCTACCATCTGCCGAAGCCGGAGGAAATCACCGCCGTCCTCGAGCGCATCCACGCCAATCTCGACCGGGCGATGGACACCAAGGTCGTCAACGCGAAGACCGGCGCGGAGATCACCGACCTCACCACCTTCAACGCCGACGCCGTGGCCTCGCAGGGCGACCGCAACGGGTTCCATGTGATGACCTACGCCACGGGCGTCACGCACGCCGGCATGCTGGCTGCGGCCGAGGCGACAGGTGACGACCGCTATCGCCGGTTCGTGCAGCGGCACGTGGATTTTCTCGGCCGGACCATCCCGTATTTCCGCGCGCAGGCGGAGAAGATCGGTGCCAAGAACAGCAGCTACCGCCGCCTCTTCGACACCAATTCCCTCGATGACAGCGGCGCGATGTGCGCGGCGCTGATCAAGGCGCGCCTGGCCGGCATCGGCCCGGACCTCCAGCCCGAGATCAAGCACTGGGCCGAATATATCCGATTCAAGGAGATCCGGCTCGCCGACGGCACCGTGGCCCGCCACCGCCCGCAGCCCGAGTCGCTCTGGGCCGACGACGCCTACATGTGCATCCCGGCGCTCGCGCAAATGGGGCGTCTGACCGGCGACCGCGCCTGGTTCGACGAAGCCGCCAAGCAGGCTGTGCAGCTTGCCCGGCATCTCTTCAATCCGACAGTCGGTCTCTACATGCACGGCCGGCACATGAACCAGCCGCTCGTTGCCGAGTTTCGCTGGGGCCGGGCCAACGGTTGGGTGATCATGGCTCAGTGCGAACTGCTCGATGTGCTGCCGGAGGATCATCCGCTTCGTCCCGAGATCCTCTCCACCTACCGCCGTCATGTGCAGGCGCTGGCCGAATTGCAGTCGGGTGCCGGTCTCTGGCACCAGCTGCTCGACAAGTCCGATTCCTACCTCGAGTCGTCCTGCACCGCGATGTTCGTCTATGCCATCGCGCACGGCATCAACCGTGGCTGGATCAGCCCGGTCACCTACGGCTCCGTCGCCCAGGCCGGCTGGCTCGGTCTCGCGCAGCAGGTGAACGCGCAGGGCCAGATCGAAAATTCCTGCGTCGGCACCACGCTCGCGAGCGACCACGTCTATTACTACAACCGCCCGACCTCGGCGCACCATGGCCACGCCTACGGCCCCGTGCTGCTGGCCGGCGCCGAAATGCTCCGCCTCTACCGGAACCAGGGGAAGCTTTTCGACATCAAGCTCCAGTTCCGCACCTACCACTTCGTGCCCAAGCAACCGTGATGCGCCTGACCTCCCGTCTTCTCCTCGTCCTTTCTCTTCTGCTGCCGCTGACGGTCTACGCCGCCGATGCGGCCATGCATATCGTGCTCGTCGGCGACTCCACCGTCACGGACGACTCCGGCTGGGGCCACGGCTTCCGGCAGTTTGTCGGTGAGGGAGCGCGCGTCACGAACCTGGCGCGCGGCGGCCGCAGTTCGAAGAGCTACCGCGATGAAGGCCACTGGGATCAGGCCCTCGCGCTCAAGGGCGACTATTACCTGATCCAGTTCGGGCACAACGATCAGCCGGGCAAGGGGCCTGAGCGCGAGACCGACCCGGACACGACTTACTACGCCAACATGGCCCGCTACGTGGACGAAGTCCGCGCGCAGGGCGGCCAGCCGGTGCTGGTCACCTCGCTCGTGCGCCGCACGTTTTCGAAGACCGATCCGGCGAAACTCGAATCCGCGCACGTGCCCTACGTCGCCGCGGTGAAGCGGCTCGCCGCCGCGAAGCAGGTGCCTCTGATCGACCTCCACGCGAGCAGCCAGGCCTTCTGTGAGGCGCTCGGCCCCGTGCGCACCGCCGCGTTCAATTTCCCCGACAGCAAGGGCAAAAACGACACGACTCACCTGCAGGCGCCCGGCAGCGTGGCCTTCGCCCGCCTCGTCGTGGACGATCTGCGCCGCGTCGTGCCCGCGCTCGCCCCGGTGCTGTTGCCCGAGCCGGTGAGCCCGCTTTCCCTCTGGTATCGCCAGCCGGCGCGCGTGTGGGTCGAAGCCCTGCCCGTTGGCAACGGCCGGCTCGGCGCCATGGTGTTCGGCGGCTTGGCGCAGGAGCGCATCCAGTTCAACGAGGACACCGTGTGGACCGGCCAGCCGCACGAATACCAGCACGAGGGCGCCGCGAAGTTCCTGCCCGAGCTCCGTCGCCTCCTCGCCGAAGGCAAACAGAAGGAGGCCCACGAGCTCGGCATGAAGGAGTTCATGAGCGTTCCGCTCCGCCAGAAAGCCTACCAGCCCTGTGGCGACCTCATGCTCGATTTCCCCGGCCACGAGGCGGCGACCGATTATCTGCGCACGCTCGACCTCGATACGGCCGTTGCGACGGTGCGCTATCGGGTGGGGGAGGTGACGTTCACGCGCGAGGTTTTTGCCAGCCACCCAGACGGGGTGATCGTGGTGCGCGTGAGCGCCGACCGGCCGGGACAGCTGAATTTCTCGGCCCGTGTCACCAGCCCACACGAGGGTGCGGTGACGAAGGCGCTCGGTGTCTCGGGACAGGTGAAAGACGGCGCCATCCGCTTCGACGCGCAGGCCAAGGTTTCCACCGAGGGTGGCCGCACCCGCGAGGAGAACGGCGCGCTGGTCGTCTCCGGCGCCGACAGTGCCACGTTCGTGCTCACCGCCGCCACCAACTTCGTCAACTTCCAGGACGTGAGCGCCGATCCCGCCGCGCGCAACGCGGCCGTGCTGGCCACGGCGGAAAAAAAGCCGTTCGCGGAGCTCCGTTACGTGCACCTCGCCGACCACCAGGCGCTGTTCCGGCGCGTGTCGTTCGATCTCGGTTACACGTCTGAAAATCTTCCGACCGATGCCCGCCTGCGTGTCGCCGACAAATCCGGCGATCGCGCGCTCATCCCGCTCTATTTCCAATTCGGCCGCTACCTGCTCATCGCCAGCAGCCGGCCCGGCGACCAACCGGCCAACCTGCAGGGCGTGTGGAACGAGAGCCTCCGGCCCTCGTGGGACAGCAAATACACCGTGAACATCAACACGGAGATGAACTACTGGCCGTCCGAGGTGGCCAACCTCGCCGAGTGTGCCGAGCCGCTGTTCGCGATGATCGACGACCTCGTGGTCAGCGGCCGCAAGACCGCGCAGGCCCACTACGCCGCGCGCGGTTGGGTGCTGCATCACAACACCGACCTCTGGCGCGGCACGGCTCCGATCAACAATTCCAACCACGGCATCTGGCCGACCGGCGGCGCCTGGCTGACGCTTCACCTCTGGGAACGCTACCTCTTTACCGGCGACCGCAAATTTCTCGAGCATCGCGCCTACCCGGTGATGAAGGAGGCCGCCTTGTTTTTCGTGGATTATCTCGTGCGCGATCCGAAGACCGGCTGGCTCGTCAGCGGCCCGTCCAACTCGCCCGAGCAGGGTGGCCTCGTCATGGGGCCGACCATGGACCACCAGATCATCCGCGCACTCTTCGCCGCGACGGCCCGCGCCGCGGAGGCGCTCGGCACCGACGCCGCATTCGCCGCGCAGCTGCGCAAGATGCACGACGAGATTGCTCCCAACCAAGTCGGCAAACACGGCCAGCTGCAGGAATGGCTCGAGGATGTGGATGACCCGAACAACAAGCACCGCCACGTCTCGCACCTATGGGCGGTGTTTCCGGGCGACGAGATCCACGCGGGTGAGCCGAAGTTCTTCGAGGCGGCCAAGCAGTCGCTACGCTTCCGCGGCGACGACGGCACCGGCTGGTCGTTGGCGTGGAAAATCAATTTCTGGGCGCGCCTGCTTGAGGGCGATCACGCGCACAAGATGATCCTGCGCCAGCTTCTCTTTGTGGATGCGGCGGCACCGCAGAACTCCTCGCACGGCGGCACCTACGCCAATCTCTTCGACGCGCATCCGCCGTTTCAGATCGACGGCAACTTTGGCGCCGTCTCCGGCATCGTCGAGATGCTGCTCCAGTCACATCGCGGCGCGCTCGACCTGCTGCCCGCGCTGCCCGCCGCCTGGTCGGAGGGCAAGATCACCGGTCTCCGCGCCCGCGGTGGCTTCGAGGTGGATCTCGAATGGCGCGGCGGAAAACTCGTCACGGCCAAGATTCGCTCCCTGCTCGGGAATCCGGTGGCGCTGCGTTGCGGCGCCGCCATGAAGGAGCTGAAGCTGGCCAAGGGAGAAACCTTCACGTGGAACGGAAAATGATCCTCGCCCATTCTGTCTTTTGTAGGGTCGGGCCTTGGCCCGACCTCGCTAGCCGCCTTCCATGAAAGCCCTGCTCCCGCTCCTTTGTCTTTGCGTCTTGGTTGCCGCTCGCGCCGCCGAGCCAACCTTCCATCGCGACATCGAATACGGCCAGGCCGGCGGTGAGAAACTGCTGCTCGACGTCAGCGTCCCGGCGGGGGAGGGGCCTTTCCCTATCGCGATTCTCGTGCACGGCGGTGGCTGGGGCAGCGGCGACAAGGCCCTCGTGGACGGCGGTGCGGGCATCGGCATCTGGTTCAACGCGCTCACGGAGGCGAAATACACCTGGTTCTCCATCAATTACCGCCTCGCACCGAAAAATCGCTGGCCCGCTTGTCTCGAGGATGTCCTCACGGCCATCCGCTGGGTGAAGGCCAACGCGGCGCAATACCATGGCGACCCGAACCGCATCGCGCTTTTCGGTCACTCGGCCGGCGGTCACCTCGTCTGCCTCGCGGGCACCGTGGTGGACGACTCGGTGCGGGTGCAGGCTGTCGTCGGCTTCGCGCCCGTGACCAATCATGAGCAGGAGCTACCCATTCGCGGTGGTGTCGGCACGGCGCTGCAAAATCTGCTCAACCGGCCCAAGGAGGTGACGCCTGAGTCGCTCGGGCTGTTGCGCGCAATTTCGCCGATCAACCACGTGCGTCCGGGGCTGCCGCCTTATCTGCTGGTGCACGGCGACGCCGACAAGACCGTGCCGATCCAGCAGTCCTACGATTTTCAGGCCAAGCTTCAGGCCAACGGGGTGGAGTGCGAATTGCAGGTGCTCCCCAGTGCGCCGCATCGCCTCTCCGAATGGGAAAAGGCGGCCCCCGGCTACACCGCCCGCTACCTCGCCTGGCTCGACCGTCATCTGCGGCCGGAAACCGCCGGCCCCCGACCATGAACCACCAGTTTCCTCCGACATCAGCCCGGCGGCTTGCTTGGCGAGTTGCCCTTATGACCGCGGCCTCCCGGCCTCGGGGCTTGCTGCTCCGTGCCGGACGGAGTTGATTGTTCCTCCCCATTTTTACCCATGAAATCCGAAGAATACCTGAAATCCTATTTCGGCCTCGAAGGCAAAGTGGCCGTCGTCATCGGCGGCACCGGCGAACTCTGTGGTGCGATGGCCGAGGGCCTCGCGGGCGCGGGCGCCGAGGTCGTGATCGTCGGCCGCAGCCTCGAGAAGGCCGAGGCCCGTCTCGCCAAGATCGCCGCCGCGGGCGGCAAGGCCTGGTTCCACAGCGCCGAGGCCACCAGCAAGGCCGAGCTCGAGGGACTGCGCGACGCCGTGCTCAAGCGCAGCGGGCGCGTGGACATCGTGGTCAACGGCGCGGGCATCAACTCCGCCACGCCGTTCTTTGATATCACCGAGGAGGAGTTCGACCGAATCCTCCGCGTCAACGTGAAGGGCGTCTTCCTCGGCTGCCAGGTTTTCGGCAAGTATCTCGTCGAGCGCGGCCAGGGCGGCTCGATCATTAACCTCGGCTCGATGTCCGCCGTGGTGCCGCTCTCGCGCGTGTTCACCTACTCGGCCTCCAAGGGCGCCGTGCACAACCTCTCGCTCAACCTCGCCCGCGAGTGGGCGCCCCACCGCGTGCGCGTCAACGTCCTCGTCCCCGGCTTCTTCCCGGCCGAGCAGAACCGCAAGATCCTCTCCCCCGAGCGCGTCGCCTCCATCCTCGGCCACACGCCCGCCAAGCGTTTCGGCGAGGCCCGCGAGCTCATCGGCTCGACGCTCCTCCTCGCCTCCGACGCCGCCGGCTCCTTCATCACCGGTGAAGAGCTGATCGTGGACGGCGGTTACCACGCGATGACGATCTGACGCCGCAATGCGGCACCCGTTTAAGCGGCAAGTTTAAGTTGAAGAACCTGAACCTGTCGCCCGCGCCGTCTTCGCTTCAACTTAAACTTCAAACTTAAACTCAGTTCGTCATGTCCGCCATCAACGAATTCCTCCTCAAGAACAACCTGCGCATCGCGCAGAATCCCTGCGTCTCGCCTGACTTCTGCCTCGATTGGTCCGCGCTCCAGGCCGACATCAAGGCCGGCAAGGTCACCGAATACGCCAAGAGTCGCTTCGGCACCAAGGCCGGTGCGTTCACGCTCGTTGAAAACGCCCACGGCGACTGCGCCTGGAAGCTGCATGCGAGCGGCTCCCCGCTCGCCGACGGCGTGGCGCACGCGGGTGCCACCTACTTCCCGGCCACCTTCGCGAATCTCCTCACGCTGAAGAATCTCATCCAGGAGCACGACGCCTCCTCGACGATCTTCCCGACGGCCGGCGCCAAGCTCGGCAAGTCCACCCTCGGCGTCGGCGCCCGTTTCACCACGCTGCACTGGCCCGCCGTCGAGTGGGCGATGAGCGCTCTCGAAGTGGGCATGACCGCCAACCAGAATTCGATCCCCCGCGAACTGGTTTACGATGTGGACGCCATGCTCGGCAACCGCCTCGACACCGTGCCGTTCCCCTTCATCGGCACCAATGTGCCCGAGGGCCACCAGGGCCAGAGCGTTGAGGGCATGAGCCACGGCTGCGTCCTTTCCAAGCTCAAGACCGGTTTCCACCACCGCAAGATCGCCTGGTCCTTCAACGCCGACCACCAGCCCATCGGTGGCAAGTTCGACGTCCGCGAGGACGCGCTGGTTAAGGGCTGCCTGCTCGCCAGCTATATCACCTTCGATCTCTCGCCCGAACTCGCGCTCAACCAGCCGGCCAAGGTCGCCGACATCCCGGCCGACGTCGTGAGCAAGACCCGTGCGCGCGTCGCCGCCGCCGGCCTCAAGCTCGATGATGCCGCCTTCAACGCCCTGCTCGCGACTGTCTGGACGCCGATGCAGAAAATGAAGCGCCGCGACGACAAATACGCCGCCGCCCGCCGGGCCGCCTTTACCACCGACGTGGGCCGCGCCTACCTCCGCGAGCTCTCCATTGACGAACTGCCCGGCCTGACCACGCCCGAGACGACCGCCATCATGCTCGCCCTCTGCGAGGTGCTCGGCATGCCGGTCAACTTTGTGGCCCCGGCCTTCGGTTTCCAGAAGAACACGCCCTATCCGGACAACGCCGCGCTCAAGAAGCTCATCGAGGCGCAGTGGAACGTCTGCAAACAGTTCGGCGTCTCCATCGGCTTCCACTCCGGCTCCGGCAAGTCCGCCGAGAACTACCAGGTCATGGGCGAGGTCACGGGCAGCGCGCTCGAGATCAAGACCAGCGGCCGCTACACCTACGAGATGGGCGTGGCCATCTCGCAGTCGAAGAACCCCGCCGACGCCGCCCTCTGGCGCGATTGGTATAAGTTCACCGTGGACATGTCCGTCGCCGGCGCCTTCAGCGCCGACGCCACGGAGCAGAAGATGGCGCGCATCTTCGTGACCACCTCGCTCGCCGCCCTCGGCAAGCCGGTCGACGTCTTCGCCTCGCCCGCCACCTGCCGCGCCGCCCTCGAGGCGCTCCCGCCCTCGGCCGAGCACATGATTTTCTTCGAATACAACTTCCTCTACGTGCTCGCCGCCGGCGGCCGTCCGGAGAAGTCCGCCCTCGGCGACCACACGCCCGCCGGCTACCAGCAGCGCGCCCGCTTCTACGCGGTCAGCGCCGAGACCCGCCTGCTCTTCGCCAAGCGCATCGCCGCCTACCTGATCTTCCTCGCCGAAAACACTGGTCTGGCCTCAAAGGAGCGCTGCGCCGCCACGAGCAAGCTGCTCGCGAGCTACACGACACTCGACGCCATGTTGAACGACATCAGCCGCTGATGGGGTAGGGCGGGGTCTCCGAACCCCGCCTCGATCCACTCGCCGTCATCGCCCCAAGGCGGGGTTCGGAGACCCCGCCCTACAATTTCTCCTCCCATGAAACCCTTCATTCACGACGACTTCCTGCTGCAGACCGACGCGGCCCGCGATCTCTACCACAACTTCGCGAAGAACGAGCCGATCTACGACTACCACTGTCACCTGCCGCACCAGCAGATCCTGGAGAACAAGTCCTTCGCCGACCTCGCCGAGATCTGGCTCGGCGGCGACCACTACAAGTGGCGCGCCATGCGGTCCAACGGCGTGAACGAGCGTTTCTGCACCGGCGATGCCTCGCCGCGCGAGAAGTTCGACGCCTGGTGCGCGACCGTGCCGCACACCCTGCGCAACCCGCTCTACCACTGGTCGCACCTGGAACTGGCCCGCTACTTCGGCATCTCCGACATCATCAACCCGGCCTCGGCCGACAAGATCTGGCAGGAAGCCAACGCGAAACTGAAGAACCTCCGCGTGCACGACATCCTCGCCGCCAACAAGGTCGCCGTCATTTGCACAACCGACGACCCGGCCGACCCGCTCGCCCAGCACCAGCAGATCAACAAGTCGGGCATCAAGACGCGCGTTTATCCGACCTTCCGGCCCGACCGGGCCTTCCTCGTGGACAAGCCGGCGGCCTATAATGCCTGGCTGGAGAAACTCTCGGCCTCCGCGGGCCTGCCGGTGAAGTCGTTCGATGATTTCCTCGCCGCCCTCGAGAAGCGCCACGCGGACTTCCACGCCGTCGGCGGACGGGTCTCCGACCACGGCATGGAGAGCTGCTACGCCGAGCCGTGCACCGCCGCCGAGGCCAAGGCCATCTTCGACGCCGCCCGCTCCGGACGCTCCGCCAACGCCGCGGACTACGCCAAGTTCGCTTCGTTCCTCATGATCGAGCTCGGCCGCTGGGACGCCAAGCGCGGCTGGACCAAGCAGCTCCACCTCGGTGCGCTGCGCAACAACAACACCCGCCTGCTGAACAAGCTCGGCGCGGACACCGGTTTCGATTCCATCGGCGACTTCTCGCAGGCCCGCGCGCTCAGCACCTACCTCAACGCGCTCGACACCACCGGCGAGCTGCCGCGCACCGTGCTCTACAACCTCAACCCGGCCGACAACTACGCCTTCGCCACGATGATCGGCAACTTCCAGGACGGCTCCGTCCCCGGCAAGATGCAGTTCGGCTCCGGCTGGTGGTTCCTCGACCAGAAGGAGGCCATGGAATGGCAGATCAACGCACTCTCCAACCTCGGCCTGCTCAGCCGCTTCGTAGGCATGCTCACGGACTCGCGCAGCTTCCTCAGCTACCCGCGCCACGAGTATTTCCGCCGCACGCTCTGCAATATGCTCGGCCACGACATGGAGCGCGGCGAGATCCCCAACGACCGCGCCCTCGTCGGCGGCATGGTGAAGAACATCTGTTTCGCCAACGCCCGCGATTACTTCCGCCTCGAGCTCGACCCGAGCTTCGCGAAGTAAGCACCGCGCAAGCCCGCTTAAACGGCGGGCTTGACTTTTGGTCAGTAATTAACCAAATGGTTAAATACAGAACGACAGCCCATGTCCCCCGACCGCCTCAGCAAAGTCTTCGCCGCGCTCGCCGATCCCACCCGGCGGGAGATTCTCGCGCAGCTTTCGCGGGGCACGCGTTCCGTGACCGAGCTGGCCGAGCCGCACGACATGAGCCTGCCGGCGATTTCCAAGCACCTCCGGGTGCTGGAGAACAGCGGGCTGATTACCCGGGGTCGTGACGCGCAATGGCGTCCCTGCCGGATTCAGGCCGCGCCGCTCAAGGAGGCTGTGGACTGGATCGGCCAGTATAAGCAGCATTGGGAGGAGCGCCTCGACCGCCTCGACGACTATTTGCAGGAGCTGCAGGCGAAACAGAAAAAGCCGAAGGCGGAGAAAACCGATGTCCGCTGAACCGCCGATCGACGGTGCCTTCGTGACCTCGCGCCAGCTGCCTTGGTCGAAGGAGCAAATCTGGGCGGCGATCAGTGATCCGGCGGCACTCGCCGCTTGGTGGGGGCCAAACGGTTTCACGAATACCTTTCACGCTTTCGATTTTCGCCCGGGCGGTGTCTGGAGATTCACGATGCACGGGCCCGACGGAGCCGCCTATGCCATGGATCATCGCTTCCTGGAAATCGTCGCGACGGAGCGGATCGTCATCCGCCATCTCCAGCCCGGACATGATTTCACGCTGACGATCACACTGGCGGAGCAGGGCGGTCGCACGACGCTGGGCTGGCGCCTGGCCTTCGACGACCCGGCCGAGGCGGAGCGGGTCCGCGCCATCGTCGTTCCCGCCAACGAACAGAATATCGACCGGCTGGCCGATCACCTGTCCGGATCGCCGCCACCCAAACGTTGACTCTTCAATCCGACCCCACGCCATGTCCGACCCGCATCTGCCCTCCGATACTGAAATCGTCATCTCCCGCGTCCTGCATGCGCCCCGCGCCTTGGTCTGGGAGGCGTGGACCAACCCGGAACACGTCGTCAACTGGTGGGGGCCACGCGGCTTCACCAACACGACCAAGCGGCACGAATTTCGCGTCGGTGGCTACTGGGAGCACATGATGCACGGGCCCGACGGCACCAATTACCCGAACAAGGCCAAGTTTCTCGAAATCATGCCGCAGGAGCGCATCACCTTCCTCCTTGGCGGCGGCAGCGACCTCGAGGACGACGAGCGTCGGGGCGCGACCTTCCGGGCGACCTGGACCTTTGAAGTAGTTGCGCCGGATCGGACGCGGCTTACCGGTCGCATGGTTTTCCCGTCAAAGGAAGCCCGCGACCGCGTGGTCCGCGACTACGGCGCCGTCGAGGGCGGCAAGCAGACGCTAGAGCGCGCTGCCGAATACACCGCCGGCCTGTTTACCAAGCCCTTTGTCATCTCGCGCGAGTTCGCCGCGCCGCGGGACCTCGTCTGGCGCGCCTGGACCGAGGCCGCGCACTTCAGCCGCTGGTTCGGGCCCAAGGGGTTCAAAATGAACCTCGCCCGCTTCGACCTGAAGCCGGGCGGCACCACCCACTACAGCATAACGACGCCGGACGGACAGGTGCTGTGGGGCCGGGCGGTCTATCGGGAAATCGTGCCGCCGACGAAGCTCGTCTGGCTCAATTCTTTTTCGGACGAGGCCGGCGGCATCACGCCGCATCCGTTCTCCAAAGATCCCTGGCCGCTACAGCTGCTGACGACGATTGTCTTCACCGAGCAGGCGGGGAAGACGACGGTGACGATCCACTGGGTGCCGTTCGACTCGAACGAGGCCGAGCGCGCCACTTTCGAGGCCGGCCGCAGCAGCATGACCATTGGTTGGACCGGCACGCTCGATCAGCTCACGGCCTTTCTCGCAGCCAACCCCAGTCCCTGAAGTCTATGAACACCACGCCCGCACCCTCCAGAGTTCCCTTCTACGTCAGCATCGTCCTCAGTGTTCCGCCCATCCTCATGCTACTGATGAGCGGCGTGATGAAGATTATGCAAACCGAGCAGGTCCGACAGGGCTTCGCCGACTGGCCGGCGGGCAGTGCGGTCGCCATCGGGACAGTCGAGCTGCTGTGCACGGTCATCTATCTCATTCCCCGGACGGCGGTGCTCGGGGCGATCCTGCTCGCGGGCTACCTCGGTGGAGCCGTGGCGGTCACCGTCAAGATGGGCCTGGGGGTCGCCGGCTGGTGGATGCCCTTCGTGTTCGGCATCCTGCTGTGGGGCGGCCTCTGGTTGCGCGACCCGCGCATCCGGGCGCTGATTCCGCTGCGGAGCTGAGGATATCTCGCCCTGATTCCGCGCTTGCCGGTGTAGCCCGCTGCGGGAGCAGCGGGATTTTTCGCGAGCAGGCGCGAACCTCTGTCCCTGCGCTCCCGCGCAGAGCTACGCCGCATCCACGGCTAATCGGAATTCGGGCTGATTGTTTCTTCTGTCCTCATTTCCTGTTACATGCCGGCAGGATGTTAGACCACGCTCGCCGTTGCATTTGCGCGTGGGGTGGCAAAGGTGGTTCTTTTCAACCCCATCCCCTCGTATGAAATCATTCCGGATCATCGTCATCGCCGCCGTCACCCTGGCCGCAGGCCTCGCCGCCCGCGCCGAGCAGTTCAAGGCCCTGCTCTTCACCAAGACCGCCGGCTGGCACCACGACTCCATCAACGCCGGCGTCACCGCCATCCAGGAACTCGGCAAGCTCCACGACTTCGAGGTGTTCTGGACCGCCGACGCCAACCGCGTCTTCAACGACAAGGAGCTGGCGAAATACAAGGTGGTCATCTTCCTCTGCACGACGGGCGACGCGCTCAACGACGAGCAGCAGGCCGCCTTCGAGCGCTACATCAAGGCCGGCGGCGGCTTCGTGGGCATCCACAGCGCCTCCGACACGGAATACGACTGGCCGTGGTATCGGAAGATGGTCGGCTACATGTTCCACATCCACCCGGCCGTGCAGACGGGCGTGCTCAAGGTGCTCGACCCGAACTTCCCCGGCATGGACCGCTTCGCCAAGCGCTTCCTCTTCACCGAGGAGTGGTATGAGTTCGGCGCGCCCGAGGGCAGCAAGCTGAACTTCCTCCTCGCGGTGGACGAGAAGACCTACAAACCCTACGCCAAGTGGGGTCCGAAGGAGGGCAAGGGCATGGGCGACCTGCACCCGATCAGCTGGTATCACGAATACGACGGCGGCCGCGCCTTCTACACAGCGCTGGGCCACCTGCCCGGGACCTACAGCGACGCCAACTTCATGCACCACGTTTACGGCGGCATCTACTGGGCCGCGACCGGCAACGGGTTCAGCGCCGAGTGACGGCGCTGAACAAGTAACAAGTAACAAGGGACAAGGATCAAGTATCAGGAAGCAGAGCGGCGCCTCGCACCCCCGTTCTTGTTACTTGATCCTTGGGACTTTTCACTTGCCCGCGGAGCTATGCTCCGCGGGTCTCACTGGAAACACGATGCGCTCGGTGTGACGGAGCACGGTCACATTGACCGGCCGGTCGATCAGATCGGCGGTCAGGAGCTGGTGCAGGTCGGTCACGGTGTGCACGGGGTGGGTAGCGAGGGCGACGATGATGTCGCCTTCGCGCAATCCCGCCACTGAGGCCGGGCTGTCGGCGGCGAGTTGCGCCACCATCACGCCCGTGGCTTGATCGAGGTGGTAGGTGCGGCTGACGGCACGCAGCAGCGGCATGGTCTGTCCGCTGACGCCGAGGTAGCTGCGGCGGATGCGGCCGTCCTTGATCAGCCAGCCGGCCACCCAGCGGACCAGGTTGCTGGCGATGGCGAAGCAGATGCCCTGCGCCGGGCGGATGATGGCGGTGTTCACGCCGATGACCTCGCCGCGGGTGTTGAGCAGCGGACCACCGGAGTTGCCGGGATTCAGCGCCGCGTCGGTTTGGATAACGTTGTCGATCATGCGTCCCGATTGAGCGCGCAAGGATCGTCCGAGCCCGCTGACGATGCCCGCCGTAACCGTCTGCTGGAAACCCATCGGGCTGCCCAGCGCGAGGGCAATCTGACCCGGGCGCACGCGGTCGGAATCGGCCAGCGGCAGGAAAGGCAGGGGCTCGCTGCTGACGCGGACGACGGCGAGATCGGTGTGCGGATCCTCGCCCACGAGGTCGGCGCGCAAGCGGCGTCCGTCGGCGAGATGGGCAAAAAAGTCTGTGCCGCCGTGCACGACGTGGCTGTTGGACAGCGCGTAGCCATCGGGCGAGAGGAAGAATCCCGAGCCGCTGCCGCCCGACTCTCCGGGTGTGCGGCTGCGGCGGGCGCGGACCTCGAGATGAATCACGGCGGCCCCGGCGTGGTCCACGGCGGAACTGACCGCAGTGGAATAGGCGTCGAGCAGTTCCGCATCGTCGTCGCGCCCGGTCGTGGAATCGGAAACTGGAGTCAGCATGTGCGCAGTTTCGCCAACTTCGCCGGTTTCGCAAACGGGCCACCCCGGGGTGACATTTTCGTGTCGACCGGGAACCGGCCCTTGCGGTGCGGGGCGCCCCGGTTAGCGTGACAGGATGTCTTTGCTCGCCCGCTTGATATTCGTGGCCGTCCTGCTGGTGTCCGCTGCGCGCGCGGCTGAAACGCCGCCGCGGCTCGCGGTGGTGATCGTCGTGGACCAGATGCGCGCCGACTATCTCGTGAAATTCAGGCCGTATTTCGGCGAAGGGGGCTTCAAGCGACTGCTTGAGAGCGGTGCCGATTACCGGGATTGCCACTACCGTTACGCCATCACCAAGACTGCCGCCGGGCACGCCACCATCCTGAGCGGGATGCATCCCGACGTGCATGGCATCATCGCCAACGACTGGGTTGATCGCACGACCTATGTCACGGGCAACGCCGTGGAAGATATCAGTTCCCCGCTGGTCGGATTGCCGCCGCGCGCCGGCCGTTACGCGAACGCAACCTTTGCCGCCAAGGCCGGACGTTCGCCGCGCAACTTCCTCGGCACGACCGTGGGCGACCGGTTGAAGGCGCGCTATGGCGCTGCGGCCAAGGTCTTCGGCGTGGCCGACAAGGACCGCTCCGCCATTTTGCCCGCGGGGCCCAAGGCCGACGGCGTTTACTGGACCGAGGAGGGCATCTTCGTTACGTCCACTTACTACCGGGCCGAGTTGCCGGACTGGGTGAAGGACTTCAATGACCGGCACGGTGCCGCGCAGCGCTTTGGCCAGACCTGGGATCGTCTGCGCGAAAAAGAACTCTACGATCGCGTGCAGGGGCCCGACGATGCCCCCGGTGAAGAGACCACGGCCGGCCTGCCCGCGACCCTCCCCAAAAAAGTGGGCACCGGGAGTGCCCCGAACAACGCCTTTTACGGCGCCTTTGACCGCACGCCTTGGAACAACGAGATGGTCGCCGCCATGGCCCTCCGCACACAGGAGGTCGAGCAACTGGGTTTGGATGATGTGCCGGACCTGCTGACGATCGGTTTTTCGCAGCCGGACGCAACCGGTCACGCCTACGGTCCGGACAGCCACGAGATCATGGACACCTACCTGCGGCTGGATCGCACTCTCGCGGAGTTGTTCGCCGCCCTGGATAACCGCGTGGGCCACGGCAAATGGGTGGTCGTGCTCACAGCCGATCATGGCATCCCGCCGCTGCCGGAACGCGTGCAGGCGGAAAAGGGCGAGAACGCCGCCGGCCGCATCAGCGGCGGCCAACTAGACCGGCACGTGACTTCGGCGCTGGACCAGGCCTTTGGTTCGTTGGATGCGCCGCTCTTTTGGGTCCTGCGGGATAACAGCGGCTACCACATCAATCCCAAGGCCCTGGCGGCGAAAAACCTCCCGTTCGAGCGCGTGACCGAAGAGATCGTCGCCGCGTTGCGCAAGCATCCGCAACTGGCCGCCGTTTACACCCGGCAGCAGCTGCTCTCGCGTGAGCCGCTCGACGCTTGGGGCGAGATGATGCGGCGGAGCTTCCATCCGGCCCGCAGTCCGGACGTCTTCTTCATCGAGAAACCCTTCTTCCAGATCCGCACCCAAGGCACGACGCATGGCACGCCGCACGACTACGACACGCATGTGCCGCAGCTCTGGTATGGCGCCGGGGTGAAGCCCGGCGTGCATTCGGAGCGTGTGGGCGTGGACGATCTCGCCCCGACCTTGGCCGGTCTGCTGGGGGTCGAGCTCCCGCCCGAGGCGAAGGGACGCAGGCTGTTCTGAAGCCGCCTGCGCACATTTTGCCGAATTGCAGGTGATGACCGCGGAAGTTTTGCGTTTTGGCGCTCAGCGGCGCAACTTCCGCCCATGTTCCTAGATTTCGAGACCCTGTCCCCTCGCGACACCTACAGTTGGATGATCAACACGATCACCCCGCGACCCATCGCGTGGGTCTCGACGATCTCCGCCGCGGGCCACACCAACCTCGCGCCGTTCTCCTACTTTCAGGCCGTGTGCTCGAAGCCGCCGACGCTCATGTTCAGCGGCGCGGTCAACCGTCATGGGGTGAGCAAGGACAGCGTGATCAACGTCGGCCAGGTGCCGGAGTTTGTGGTGAACCTGGTGCCCTTCGCGCTCGCCGAGCAGATGAACCTCACGGCGACGCCCCTGCCGCATGGCGAGAGTGAGTTCGAGAAATTCGGCATCGCCGGCGCGCCGTCGTCGCGCGTGCGCCCGCCACGGGTGGCGGCCGCCCCGGTGGCCTTCGAGTGCAAACTGGATCGCATCCTCAATTTCGGCGATGGCCCCTCGAGCTCGAACGTCGTGTTCGGCACCATCGTCTGCGCCCACATCAGCGACGCCGTGCTGACCCCCGAGGGTGCCATCGATCCGGCCAAGCTCGACACCATCGGGCGCATGGGCGGCGACAACTACGTGCGCACTCGGGACCTGTTCACGGTGGTGCGGCCGCGGTGAGCGGCGCGCCCTCCTGACTTCACTCCGGCATCCGCCGGAGCTGTTCGTTGGCCAAAGCGGCGGCGGCGACGCGGTTTTCGACCCCGAGGCGCTCGAAGAGCTGCTCCACGTGTTTCTCCACCGTGCGCGGACTCGTGCCGAGGATGATGGCGATCTCGGCGTTGGTCTTGCTCTGGGCGATCCAGTAGAGCACCTCGGCCTGACGGGGCGTAACGCCGAGCTTGGTGAGCTCGACGGGCCCCGGCGGCGCATGTTCCTCGATGAGGTAGAGCACGGTGAGGGAATCGTTGCCCTGCTCGGTGAAGCGGTGGAGCAGGAGCGTGCCGGCGGTGCTGTGGTAGCGTTCGCCGGTGTTCAGCTCGGGCGGGAGGAAGCCGGGCTGGTGGTGGGCGAGGTGTTTGAAGAGCAGATGCGTGGCGCGGAGCGTCTGGAAAATCAGCCGGCCCTCGCGATCGGCGATGAGCAGGGCACGGTCGAGGGACTGGGCGAGCTGAGCCTCGGCGTCGAGCCGCAGGGCAATCTCGGCCTCGAGGCGGGCATTCTTCTGCTGCAGGGCGAGCCGCGCGGCGCGCAGGTCGAGGTGGGTTCGCACGCGGGCCAGCACCTCGGGCGGATGCACAGGTTTGCTGATGTAGTCCACCGCGCCGGCCTCGAGCGCCCGGACCTTCTGGGCCGGCACATCGACGGAAGTGAGGAAGATCAGCGGCAGCTCGCGCCACGCGGGATTCTGCTGGATGCGTTGGCAGACGGCCAAGCCATCCATTCCAGGCATGATCATGTCGAGCAGGACGAGATCCACCGGCTGCTGCGCGAGAAGTTCGAGAGCGCGCGGGCCGTTCTCGGCCACCAGCACGCGCAGGCCGGCCCCACCCAAAGTCTCGAGCACGAGGCCGAGATTGGCCGGGGTGTCGTCAACGACGAGGACGGTGGGGGGCTGGCTCATGAGGGAAGAGTGCGAAGCAGTTCGCGCACCCGCTCAACCTGATAAGCTCCGGCCAAGGATTCAAGCCGGTCGAGTAGCGATGACGCAGTGGGCAGGCTGGTCCGCGCCCGGTTGATCCCGGCCCGGAGGGCGGCGATGTCGCCGGCATCCGCAGCCGCGAGCAGCGCGGTGCGGACTTCCGCGGGCAGGGTTATCTCGGCCGGGTTGTCGGGGCGGGCGACGGGAGCGTGCCATTTCAGGCCGAGCAGGCGGGTGAGCTGCTCGAGCAGCTGGGCTTCCGTGAAAGGTTTGGGCAAGAAGTCGTTTGAGCCGGCCCTGGCTGCCGCCGTGGCGTCGAAGGTGAGCACCGAGGCCGAAGTGAGCACCACGGGCAGCAGCGCGGTGGCTTGCCGGGCCCGCAGGCGGCGGGTGAATTCAAGGCCGTCCATGCCGGGCAACTTCACATCCACGTAGGCGAGGTCCGGCGCGGGTTGGCTGTCCAGGGCGGCCAAGGCCGCCTCGGCGGTCTCGAACAGGCTGCACGTGAAGCCGAGCGGCGTCAGCAGGTCGGCGAGCACCGTGCGGTTGACCTCGTTGTCGTCCACGATGAGTACGCGCCGGCGCGGGCCTTCGTAGCCGCCCGCGCCGAACGGGTGGCGGCTCGCGGCGGTCGGGGCCGTGGTGGCGGGTAGCGCGAGGTGAAAGTGAAAGGTGCTGCCGCGGCCGGCTTCGCTCTCGACCTGCAGTTCGCCGCCGATGAGTTCGACCAGCCGTTGCGTGATGACCAGGCCGAGGCCGGTGCCGGCTTCGCCGGCGGGGCGCGTGGCGGCTTGTTCGAAAGGTTGGAAAAGGCGCTGGCGATCTTCCGGCGTGAGGCCCACGCCGGTGTCGGTGATGGCGAACCGCCAGCGTTCGCTTTCGGCAGCAACCGCCAGCGTGACCGAACCGTCGCGTGTGAACTTCACGGCGTTGGAGAGCAGGTTGTCGAGCACCTGCCGGAGTTTCTGCGGGTCGCCGGTCACGAACTCGGGCAGGGCGTCGGGCAGGCGCAGCGCGAAGGCCAGCCCCTTGGTGTGCGCGGCGGCTTCGTGTGCGGTGGCGAGCTCGCGCAGCAGCTGGCCGAGGTGGAAGGGCGCGTCGTGCCGCTCGATCTTGCCGGCCTCGATCTTGGAAAAATCGAGCACCTCGTTGATTAGCCGCAGGAGATGCTGGCCGCTGTTCTGCACAATGCCGACGCGCTCACGCTGCGGGCCGGTGACGATGGGGTCGCGCAGCAGCACCTGGGAATAGCCGATGATGCCGTTGAGCGGCGTGCGCAGCTCATGGCTCATGTGGGCGAGAAACACGCTCTTGGCTCGGTTGGCCGACTCAGCCTGGTCGCGGGCGACAGCGAGCTCCGCGGTGCGGGCCTCGACGAGTTTTTCCAAGCGGCGTTGTTCGCGGCGGATGGCACCGAGGCGCCAGCGGATGTAGCCGACCACGGTGGCGATGAGGGCCACCAGGTAGGCGAGATAGGCCTCGCGGGAGCGATGCCAGGGCGGTGCGACCACGAAGGTCAACCGCGCCGGCTCGCTCACGGTGCCGGCCGCGTCGATCGCGCGGGCTTCGAAGATGAAAGGACCGCCCTCCAGGTTGGTGTAGGTGGCGCTGGGCGTGGCCGAGGGTTCCGACCAGTGGTCGCTATAACCCAGCAAGCGGGTTTGGTAACGCAATCCGTCGAGCGCCCCAAACCGCGGGGCCCCGAGCGCGAACAGGATCGGGTCGCGCGAGTAATGCAGTCGCAGCGGGCGGCGTTCCGTTCCGATCGGTAGCGCCTGCCGCCGACCCTCGGCTTGGACGCTGCGGATCAGGGTGCTCCAGGCCGGTGAGGCGCGCGCCGGGGTTCTCAGGTCGATCCGCACCGTGTTGTTGTAGCCGCGGGCCCAAAGCACGTCGCCTGTCTCGGTCTTCTCCACCCAGATGACCGCTGCGCCGCCGAAACCCACTTCCTGCAGGGCCTCCGGGGCGGCGTTTTTCCAGACGTAGGTGCCATCCGTTCCCGGAGAAAAGTGACCCAACGGCGAGGTTGCGACGAGTGAATTGCCTTGGAAGGCGGAAGCCCAGGTGTCGCGGCCGCTCACGGCGCTGGGCACAAGCATCAAGCCCGGCGCTTCAGGAGTCACGTAGCGGTCCTCGGGCCGGAAGCTCTTCGTGGCTTTGTCGAAGCGGCGCGCGCCCTTGTCGGTGAAGAATACGGTGCCGGCGTGTCCCGGGGAGACGTTGGTCCAAACGATGTCGTCGGGCAGTCCGTGGCCACGATGATACTGCTCAATGGGTGCGGCCTGCCAGTCGGTGACATTCTCGGCGTCGGGCATGCGCCAGAACCCCCGGCTGTAGGTGGCCAGCCAAAGGGTGCCGTCCTCCTCCAACTCGATGCTGTGCGCGTCGCCCAGGGCGAGGCGTTCGCCGATCTTCCGCCAGTGGCCATCCTGATATTCAACCACGATGAGCCCGTTGCCACCGGCCAGATAATAGCGGCCCGGATGGCGCCGGGACGGAGTCATGGCGTAGGTGTTGCTGGTCGGCGTGGGCACGACCATTTCCCCGCCAGTCGGGGTAACGCGGAAAAGGCCGGGGTGGGAGCTGACGATCAGTTCGCCGGCGTGGGAAAAGATCGCGAAGATGTTCGCAATGTCGCCGTTGATCCGCACGAGGCGGGCGCCCTGGCCGTCTCCGCTGGCCGGTTCCATGCGGTAGAGGCCGTCGAAGGTTCCGGCATAGAGCCGGCCCTCGTGCCGGCCCCAGCCGTCAATGGTGCCGGGCGTGGGTCCGTTGGTGGCGTCGAACACGGTGACGTTGCTGTCGAGCGCAACGCGCGCTGCGCCGGAGTTGTAGCCGAGCCAGAGGCCGCCTTCGTGGTCCCCGGTCAGGCTGAGGATGGCGTTGTCAGCCAGTCCCGAGCTGCGGTCGAGCCGTCGCATGCTCCGGAGATCGGCGGAAAATAGAAACAGGCCTCGCCCGCTGGTGGCGACTGCGACCGAGCCGTCGGCCAGAGTGAGCGCGCTCATGACCCGGGTGGTGCGCAACACCTCGTCAAGCAGACCGGAGAAACGCTCCACCGCGCCGGTGGCTGGATCCATGAGAAACGCTCCCGTGCCGGTGCCGCAAAACAAGACCCGGCCGTCACGCAGCTGGGCCACGGCCACCCGCGTGCAGTCTTTGACCTCGGGTGCGACGTTGACCGGCACGAGCTCGGACGCGCCAATTCGGAAGAGGCCGCGGCCGGTCAGATGGACGAGCAGTTCCCGGCCGATGAGATGGACGGTGGCCCGGGTGTCGGAGGGGGTTGGCCAGAAAGTGAGCGCGTCGTTTGCGCCGACGCGCAGCACGCCGCGGACACTCGCGAAATATACGTGGTTGCCGTGACGCAGGACCCGGTTGGTGCGGCCCCAAGGCGCGGCGGCGGCGGGAAGCTTGGCGCGCAAGGACCGATAGACGAGGCCGCCCTCGGCAGCGGGCTCGAAGTAACCGATCTCGTCGTTGCCGCCCGCCCAGATCCGCCCATCGGCCGTGGCTACCAGCTCATAGACCTGAGCCGAGGGCATCGGGTAGTGGGTCCAGCGCGCGCCGTCGAAACCAGTGATGCCTTCCTGCGTGGAGAGGTAAATGATCCGGTCGGCGCCCTGCGCGAGGCCATACACCTGGGGGTGACCGCGATACTCCGTGGGGCGGAAGTCCCGGATCGAGGGCCGGCCGCTTTCGGGGTGAAAAATGCCCGGTTCGGCCCAAGCGGAACTGCTCCACAATAGTCCGGCCAGGCAGAGCGGGAGAAAGGCCTGGCGGGGTGACATCGGCCCACATTTATGGAGCGGCCGACGAGGCGGTCAAATCCTCATCGCCGCAGCCGCGCGCCTACTTCGTTGTCTCGGCCTTGGGCAACAAACGGGCGACCACCACGAGCAGCACGACAACGACCAGCGAGAGCGCGCCCCAGAACAGGTATCCGCCCTTGAGGTGCCGCAGCGCACCGCGGGCGAATCCTTCCGGAGCCGCATCCTCGGCGCCGAGGCGGGCCGCGTGCCGGCCGGCGGTGAGCAGCTGCGGGGCGACCAGGCTCAGGTCGTAGCGGGGTGCTGCGGTGCGGTCGTTGCCGTAGAGCAGCTCGAAGCCGTCGGTCTCGCCTGTCTTGAAAATAAGGCGCACCACGGCGTGTTCGGCCTTAACGCCGGCCAGCGTAATGGGCGGGTTGTCGCCGTTGTCGGTTTCCAGGAAGAGGGTGTCGGTCTGGAGGCGATCGCTGAGTTCAAAGACCCGGGTCCGCGGCGAGCCCGGTTCGGGGGTGCGGCTCCATTCGCCGCTGGCGATCGTGTGTTCGTAGGAGCGGCCGTCGCCGGCGGTGACCTTTTCATAGAGCCGGAACTGGCGTTGAAAGAGGGGCGTGTCGGAGGCGAGCGCGAGACGCAGGAGCGGCAAGCCCGCGTGCGGAAGCTTGAGGCGCCACACGCTGACGGAAGGACGCCGTGTGTCGGGTGACGCTTCGGGCGCAAGCGTGAGGGAGCGGGCGAGCTTGGGGCGTTCCAGAAGATAGGGAATCTGGTTCTCCGCGCGCACGAGGCGGAGGTCGGCGAAGTCGTGGCGGGCGCCAGCCAGCGTCGCAGCATCGAGCTCGAGTTCCTGCACGCCCGCAGAGTTGAGTTGCACGGGCTTGCTGCGAGTCCAGCCCTCGGGGTCCAGCGGCGCCCCGGTGAGCGGCACGTCGGGCAGCGGTGGTTCGGCCAGCGAAGCGCGTGGCTGGTAGTTGGGGGTGTCCTGCAGCGGACCCGGGGAGACGATTGCGGCCGTGGCCGCCTGCAGGTCGCCGACGAGCGCGGCGAGATCGTAGCGCGGGGCCTTGGCCTGCGGGTTGCCGGTTAACAGGGTGTAGCGCCCGGCGGTCGGGGCGAGAAAGCGCAGGCCGGCGGGTTCGCGCTTCACGCTCAGCCCGTTCACTGCCAAGGGTGGCGAGTCGCCGTTGTGGATGTGCACGAGAAGCTCAGGGGAAAGCGGCTGGTGGGAGAAATTCAGCTCCAGCTGCGCCCGGGGTTTCGCTCCGTCCACGGCCACGCGATAGAGCGTGCCGGTGCCGACGGTGCGTTCGCCGGGCACCAAGTCGCGCGCATCGCGGACGGCCACGGTGACGCGACGCATGAACAACGGCTCGGGCGTATCCAGTTCCAAGGCGGTGAGCGGAGCATGCTTTCCGTCCAGGGTGACGGTCAGGACGGTTTCGCCGGCAAACTCCTCTCGGTGGGTGATGCGGGCGCCCACGGGCAATGCCGACACCGGCGCGGCCGCTGCGAGTTGGAGCGTCGCTCCGCTGAAGGGCACGGTGGCGCCCTGCACGGTGATCCGAATCCAAGCGGCCGGCCGGTGGTTCAGGGAGATGATCAGGCGCTCGGCACCCCACTGACGGAACAAGGGCACGCCTTCGTCCACGGTCGTCCAAGTGTTCCGGTCGGACGAGGTTTCAATCTTGGCGGCCCGCAGGAAGTGCGGATGCGGTGTCTCGAGCGCGACCGAGGCCAGACCGCTGTCTTCCGTGCCGGTGCCAAGCAGCAGCACGGTGTTCCCGTTTTCCAGCCGCGCCTCAAAGGAGGCCGGGCGCGTGGTGCGGGCCCGCGGCGCCGTGGGAGTGTCAACGAGCAGGGCGATTTCCCGGCCGTCGGGATCCAGCAGGCGAAGATCGGCCAGATCAGGTTGGGCGGCGTCGAAGGTCGCGTCGGGCAATTCCACGCGGACGACGCCGGCGGCCGTGACCTTGATATCCTGCCGGTGCCGCCACTCGGTGGGCACGATCGCGGCGAAGGCGGAGACCGCGCCGGTGAGCGCGGCCAGCACGATGGCGTTACGGAGCGGGCGGAGTGGCTTTTTCATTGGCAGGGAGGAACCGCTGGTAGGCGAAGGAGGCGAGGATCGCGATGACGGCCACGCCCATCAGCGCGCCGACGCGGTAAAGCGCCTGGAGGCGGGCGAGGTCGTGGAGAAACAGCTTGGCCAAGGCGACGCCGAGCAGCGCGATGGCGGCGTAGCGGGCGGCCTTCTGGGCCTTCCAGATGCCGGCGCTGAGCAGGCCGAGGGCGAAGAGCGCCCACGCGATCGTGTAGGTCATGTCGCGCGCGAAGCTGCCGCTGAAACGGAACGTCAGCGTGGTGGCGCCGGGCGCGGTGAAGAAGTCGGCGATCTGGATGTTGAGCAGCAGGAACGCGAGGATCACGCCGAGGGCGTTGAGCAGCGGCGGCGTGTTCACGCCCAAGGTGCGTTCGCGCGGTGGGGCGAGGAGCTTCGCACCCATGAACAACGCGGCGATGACCAAGCCATAGGCGTAGAGATACCAGTTCAGGATCGGGACGTCACCGCGCACATGGTAGGATAATACCGCGCCGTTGAAGGTCAGGCGCACGAATGAGACCACGAGCAGCACCACACCGGTGGCGCGCAGGCCCGGGTGCGGCACGCGGTGGAAGAGCCACAGCAAAGCCACGCCTTCCAAGGCCCAGCCGATGGTGATCCACTGGCGATCGAACTGGAGCGGGAAGATGAGCGTGATAAAGAACAGCGCGGCGCCACCGAACCAAGCCAGTTGGTTGAGCCGGGCCGGTTCGTTGGCGGGCACGGTCTTCAGGATGCCGACGAGACTCAGCAAAGGCGGCACGGCGAACAGCGCCGGAAGCAAGCCCATGAATTCGTTGGGTGACGCCGCTGCGATCAACCGGTGGACGAGCGGGAAATGCAAAATGCCCGCCAAGGCGGCCGTGGCCCAGGGACCGGTGCGATCAGCAAAGGTTTTCTGGAAGGCGAACGGGTAGGCGGCGAAGATCGCGTAGAAACCGAAATACCAGAACAACGGCAGCGCCGGAGCCTCGACGCTGAAGTGGCGCGTGTGCCAGGCGAACTCCAAGCCCACCACTCCGGCCAGTGCGCACAACGGCAGCCAGTCGATGCGCAGCAGCTTGGCGAGTCCGAGGGTCAGCACCACGAGCAGCAGGGCCAGGCCGAAGATCATGGACGGGTCCGGCACTGCGAGCCGGGCGCAGGCCATGATGAGCAGCAGGAAGGGCAGCAACGAGGAGAAGGCCGGCAGCTGGGCCTTGGTGTCGCCGAGTATTGACCCCAAGCCGTCCGCCCCGCCCGTTGGCAGTTTGTCGCCGAGCTTCCTCACCACCCAGAAGCCCGCAGCGAAGAAAAACACCGAGAAGCCGCCGATAGTCAGGAGCAAGGAAAGCGGCAGACCGAGGTCCGCCGGCACGCGGAAGAGGCACAGTCCCGTTGCCAGCAGCGTCAGCACCAGCACCGCGGCGACTGACGCCAGCGAAGTCGTGACCACGGCGAGGCCGATGGCGAGCAGGTCCACGAGCAGGATGGCCGGCCAGATGAGGAAGGAGACCTCGTCGAGTTTCCAGATCGGCAGGAGGAGCAGCAGCAGCGTGAGCGGAGCGAAAAACTGGCTCCACCAGGATCCCCCGGCGTCGGGCCGGCGGCGTTCCAGCCAGAGCGGGAAAACCGTGTGCAGCGCCGCGAAGATGAGCGTGAAGGCCAGCGTCCACGGCAGCAGCGCGTCGGTCAAATGACCGCCGATCCAGATGCCCACCAGGGCGAAAGACACGAGACCGGCGGCCACATGGACACGCGGCATGAATTCGTCGTGCCACGCCAGGCTCAGCAAGGCGACATCCAGCAGCAGCACGAATCCGAGGTAGAGCGGGGCGTTGGCGGCGATGGCCGGGTAGCCGAGGAAGAACAGGGCGTAGCCGAAACCGACGAAGGGCAGGGCTGCGGCAGTGAGCGAAAAGGCCCGCGAGCCGAGTTCGCGGCGGCGCGCCAGCTCGGCGGCCGCGAGGTAGATCACGGTGAAAACTAGGCAGACGGTCATCGCCACGGGGCCTTTTTCACCTTGGAAGAATTTGTCCGTCCAGCCGAGCAGCATGAGCACGGTGCCGCCCGCGCTGATCGGCACGAGGTGGCGCCAGCCTGTGAGCAGGGCCACGGCGATCAGTCCAAGGTCGAGCAACGCGAGATAACCGAAGAGCCCGCCGGGGTTGTCCACCCCGGTCGAGAGCAGGATCGGGGTGAGGAAACCGCCGAGCATGCCGAGGATCGCCACCACCTGCGCCGGCAGCCGCACGGCCAGCACGAACGCCGTGGCCGTGATCAGCACCATCAGCAGGAAGGTCGGCACCGTGCCGAAGAACGCGAAGTGATAGACCGAGTTGCAGGCGAAGGTCACCGCGTAGAGCGACACCACACCGGCGGCGACCATGCTCTGAGCGGGCGCCGTGTAGCCCTTGCGGATGAGCCGGATGCCGCCGACGATGAGCCCGGCGCCGGTGAGGAAGCCGAGCGCTACGCGCACTTCCGCCGGAATCCAGCCGTGGTCGAAGGAGTATTTGACGAAGAACGCCACGCCCAGGAACAGCGCGAGACCACCGAGCCAGGCGAAGAGCTTCGCGCCCATGAACATTTCCCAATTGAACGCGGGTTTTTCGTAGGCCGGCTCTGGTGCGGGTTTGGTGTAGCTGGGGTCGCTGATCCCGGAACCGGACTCAGCGAGGCCGGCTACAACCGGCGGCAACGGCGGAGGCTCGGCCACGGGTGTGGCGGGTGCAACCGACGGCGTGACCTCACGGATAACGGCTGCCGGCGGTTCGATGGCCGCGGGTGCTGGCGCAGGTGCGACGGGCGGAGCGACGATTACCGGTGGCGGGGCGATCACCACGGGTTGGGCGGCGACAGGGGGCGAAACCGGTGGCGGCTCGGCGGACTTGGCGGTCGCCTGCTGGCGCAGCTTGATCTGCAGCTCCTTGAGTTCGGCATCGAGGTAGGAAAGCCGCTGACGCAGGGCATCCATCTCGGTGTTGTGACCGCCGATTTTGATGATGGCCCAGATCGGGAAGATGATCAGGGCGGCGGCGAGGTAGAGCAGCAGGAGGATGGCGAGCATTTCCATGGGAGAAGGGGCGGCGGGAAGATAGCCGAAGCGGCGGTCGCCGGGTTAATCGAATAATCCGATACGGGCCATTGACCGACCTGATGGCCGGCGGGGTGCGAGACGCGAAGTCATGCGTTCATGAAGGAGGGCCCGTTGTCGGCGATCCAATCGCGGGCGTCCGGACCTGGCAAGCGCGCCGTGGGGGCACAAAAAAGGCGGGGCCGGAGCCCCGCCTGAAAAAAGCGAACGCTGGGTTTAGTTCGAACCAGGCTGACGCAGAGCGCGGAGCGGCATCTGGGCGCGCGCCTTGACCGGTTCCTTGAGGGTGGAGAGGAAGGCGACGAGGTCGCGGATCTCGGCCTTGGTCAGGACGAAAGCGACCACCTCGGGCATGCCCGAGGGAGCGGACTCGACCGACTTCACCTCGGCCGCCGGGATGGTCACGCTGTCGGTGTCGCCGGTCTTGATCTTCACGCCCGCGGCGTCGCGGTGGAGCAGGGTGCCCACGACGTTTTCGCCGTTCGTCTTGGTGACCGAGACGATCTCGAAGCCGGGGGCGATCTTGGCGCTGGGCTTGATGAGCGACTCGAGCAAGTATTCGCGCGGTTCCCGCGCGCCGATGCCGGCGAGGTGCGGGCCGGCGTCGCCACCGCCACCCTCGTCCACGCGATGGCAACGGATGCATTGGACGACCGGGTTCCCGCGAACGATGCGGAGGGCCTTGCGGGCATCGCCACCCTCGAGGCACACCCGGAACGCGGCAAGCGGGTCGGGGTTCTGCGCCAAGGCTGCTTCACGATCGGCAAGCGCCTGCCTGATGCGCGGGTCTTCGCGCTGTGCGGCGGCGTCGAGCAGGTCGAGCTGGGCGGCCGGAGCGATCTTGCCGGCGGCGAGCTGGCCGAGTTGGGCGAGCAGGACGGTGTCGGCCTGCGGGTCCTTGACCTCGCCGAGGGCGCGGAAGGCGGTTTGCTGTTCAAGCGCGGTGCCGCCCTTGATGAGGGCTTCCAGGCGGGTGACGGCGGTGTCCGGATGCAGGCGCGTGACGATCGGCAGGGCCGCGAGGCGCAGTTCGGGGATGTCGCTGGTCGCGGCCAGTTCGGCGCTGGCGGAGACGCCGTCGGGGGCGAGGGCGTCGAGGGTTTTCAGCGCGGCGGTGCGGACACCGGTGGATTGGGCGCGGTCGGCCACGACATTGGCGAGGAGGCCGGCGGTGTCCTTCAGGCCGAGGGTCTTCACGGTCTCAAGCGCGGCGAGCTGCACATTGTCGGGCGTGCTGGCGCCGAACAGACCCGGCAGGAGCGGAACGAGCGCGGCGGTGGCGACTTCGGTCGGACGTGTCTTGTCGGCGGTGGGACGGAAGATACCGACGATGCGGTCGCGGGCCGGGGGCTTGGGCCAGAGGGCGAGCAGGTCGAGGGCTTCTTCGCGGAGACTGGCGGGCGCACCGCTTGCGGCGAACGCGGCGAGGGCCGCGGCGTTCTCGGGGGCACCGAGGCGGAAGTGGGCGTTGAGGGCGCGCAGGGCCACGACATCGTCGCGGGTTTCGGACAGACGAGCCGCCAGCGCCGGGTAGGCGGCGGTGATGGGCGCGTCGTTGATCGCGAGCGCGGCCTCCTTGGCAACGTAGGCGTCCTGGTCGGCGAGGAAGGAGGTGATCGCGGGGCTCTGCTGGCGGCGCAGGGCCAGCACGGCGGCAAGGCGGACGGCGGCGGAGTCGTCGGTGGCGAGGGCGGCAAGTTGCTCGGACGTGGCGCAGCCGGCGAGGCCCATCACGTAAGCGTGGCGCAGGGTGGCGTCGGCGTTATCGTTGGCGCGAACGGCGGCGAGCAGGGCCGGGACGGAGTGGGCTTGCTTCAGTTTGCCCAAGGCTTCCGCTGCGTGGAAGCGCACCCGGGGAGAGCCATCGGTTAGCGCTGCCACGAAGGCGTTGGCGGATTCGTTGTCATGCAGGTCGCCCAAGGTCTTGGTGGCCTGCGCGCGGACCTCGGGATCGGTGTGTGCAAGCAGGGAACGGAGCGCGGCGGTGGCTGGGGCGTGCTTGCGGGCGATCTGGCCGAGGCCCCAGACCGCATGGCGGCGGGCCAGCTCGTTGGAACCGGCGGCGGCTTGGCTGAAGAGCGGGAGACTGGAGGCGCCGCGCTCGGCGAGGCTGTATTGCGCCTCGAGGCGCACGCGCCAGTCGGCGTGGCCGAGGAGAGTGGCGAGTTCGGCGTCGGATTTCTTGGTGAAGTCGGAGGCGATTAGCGCCTTGATGGCCTTCAAGTCGGGCGAGTCGGCGAGCTTGGGATCGAAGATGGAATAGATGCGGCCGCGCTTGGACTTGGGCCAGCCTTCGGCCCAGTCTGAGTAGTAGAGTTTGCCGTCGGGGCCGAAGCGGACGTCGGTCGGCAGCGCGCCGGTGAGGAAGGGCGCGGCGGCCTCCACCGCGTAGCTGGCGCCGGACGGCTTCATTTTGTAGGTGAAGATGCCGGAGTTGCTGATGGCGCCCTTGAAATGGGTGATGAAGAGCTGGCCGGCGTAGTCGGGCGTCAGACCGGTGCCGGGATAATAGGCGATGCCGGAGGGGCCGTCCTCGATGTTGACGAGCGGCGGCAGCAGGTAGGCGGGCTGGCCGGCGTGGCGTGGGTGCCAGAGCTTTTCGGTGTTCCAAGGACCGGCGTTGCCGCGCGGGTTGAACTGGTAGCCAACGCGCCAGCCGCTGTCGCCGCCTTCGACGACGTGCACGAGGCGTTCTTCGTCGCCTTGGTCGGAGTCGTTGTCGCCGGTGAAGAGGTCGCCGTATTCGTTGAAGGCGAGGGACTGCGGGTTGCGCAGGCCCGTGGCGAAGACCTCGAAGCCCGTGCCGTCGGGCCAGCAGCGGAAGACCGCGCCGGTGTCGGGCACGTGGACGTAGGCGCCCTCCTTGTTGGTCACAGCGGTGCCGCGGTCGCCGATCGAAAAGTAGATCCGGCCGTCGGGCCCGAGCGTCAGGCCGTGGAGATCGTGGCCGGTGTAGTTGAAGCGCACGCCGAAGCCGCGGAGCACTTCCTCGCGGGTCTCGGCCTTGTTTTTGCCCGTGAGTTTCCAGAGCGAGGGGATGTTGGTGAACCAGACGCTGCCGCGGTGGGGCAGCACGCCGGAGGCCACGCCGTCGAGCGGCGAACGAAAGTCCTCGGCGTAGATGGACGACTTGTCGGCCGTGCCGTCGCCGTCGGTGTCCTCAAGGAGACGCACGCGTTCGGATTCCTTGGAGAGTTCCGCCACGCCGTGCGGGCCGAAGTTGCGCTGGATGGAAGCGAGCCAGTCCTTCTGGTCGCGGTTGGCGAGGTCGTCCTCGAGCATCCACATGTAGCCGCGGATATCGAGCGTGCTGGAGCCGTAGCGGTAGGTTTCGGAAACAAAGACGCGGCCCTGTTCGTCGAGGGCGAAGGCCACGGGGTTGGCGAGCATGGGCTCGGCGGCCCAAAGGTGGGCGGTGAGGCCGGGGGGCAGCTTCATGCGGCCGAGGGCGGCCTGGCCTTCGTCGGAGGCCGGATCAATGACCGCGGTGGTCAGGCGCTCGTCGTCGCTGAGTTTGCCGCGGGCGACGGCGGGGCCGGTGTTCTCGGCGGCACGAAGGGATAGGGTGAGAGTAAGGGCAGCAAGAAGGCTGACCACGTGGCGGGAAGGACGGGGCAACATGCGCGGGGAACGGTAGGCTTTCGCCCTCGAATAGCAAGGAGGGGCATGGGCCTTTTTTCTGCGACTTGCGCTTGCCGCGCAGCGAGGGCGTTGGCGGGATGGAGGCATGAGCCTCACCGTCTGGACCAACCACGTATTTCGTCCTGAAGCGCTGCCGGTGTTCGAATCCCAGCTCCGCGCCGCCGGCCACCGCCTGATCGTTTCGCCCAAGGCCTCGCCAATGGTGCTGGCCGCCGGCGCCGATGATCCCACGTTGACGGAGGCGGATGTGGCCTTCGGCCAGCCCGATGTGGCGCAGGTCATGGCTTGTCCGCGGCTGAAGTTTGTCGAACTCAGCTCGGCCGGTTACACACGCTACGACCGGGCCGACCTGCGCGCCGCCATGAAGAGCCGCGGCGTGCCCGTGACCAATGCTTCCCAGGTCTTCGCCGATCCCTGTGCCCAGCACGTGCTCGGGCAGATGCTCGCACTCGAGCGCAACCTGCTCGTGCAATTTCGCAACCAGCAGGGCCCGCGCGAGTGGCGTTACCTGAACGACCGTTTCACCAACGGCACGCTCACGCGCCGCACCGTGCTGCTCCTGGGCTACGGCACCATCGCACGGCGGCTGGCGGAGCTCTTGAAACCCTTCGGCACGCTGGTCAGCGCCTACCGTCGCAACCCGCGCGGCGACGAAGGTGTGCCGATGGTGAGCGAGGCCGGCCTGCCTGCGGCGCTGGCCGCGGCCGATCACGTCGTGAACATCCTGCCTGACTCGCCGGCGACGACCGGTTGGATGAACGCGGGGCGTTTCACGCAGATGAAGCCGGGCGCGCGTTTCTATAACATTGGGCGCGGCACCACGGTGGACCAACCCGCCTTGATCGCCGCGTTGGACTCGGGCCACCTCGGCGCCGCCTACCTTGACGTGATGGACCCCGAACCGTTGCCGTCCGCGCATCCGCTCTGGGACGCGAAGAACTGCTTCATCACCTGCCACATCGGCGGCGGCACGCGCGACCAGGATGAGAACCTCGCCCGGCACTTCCTCGCCAATCTCGAAGCCTTCCAGCGGGGTGGGACCTTGGTGGACAGGATCATGTGATGATTGGGCAGGGCAGGGACGATCCCAGGTGCGCGCCTGCAATTTACCGGGAATAGCCCCGCACCTTTCCGACTCTCATCGGTCCAATCCCTTCTTGCCGCCCGTTGGCATGGTGCTGTCGCGGTGGCCTTGAAACCCAAAATCCAATCCATGATCCCCATGAACAAGTCCACGCGCCTCATCATCACTGCCGCCGCCATCGCCGGTCTCTACGCCGGTTCGCTCGCCGTCAAAGCCAATGCCGCCGAATCCGGCAGCGCCGCCCCCGCCGGCGAGAAAGCCAAGGATGCCTGCAAAGGCAAAGACGGCTGCAAAGCCAAGGAAGGCAAAGATGGCTGCAAAGGTAAGGACGGTTGCAAGGCCAAGGAGGGCAAGGAGGCTTGCAAGGCGAAGGACGGCTGCAAGGGCAAGGACACCTGCAAGTCGGCCGACGGCAAAGACACCTGCAAGGCCAAGGAAGCCTGCAAGAGCAAGGACGGCTGCAAGGCCGCCGACAAGAAGGGTTGAGGCGCGCGCCCCGTTCGGATTTCCGGAGACCGGGTTCGCCCCGGTCTCCTTTGTTGTAGGGCGGGATCTCCGAATCCTGCCTTTCGCTGAATCGGGTTTAGTTCGTCTGGCGGGGTTCGGAGACCCCGCCCTACAAATGCTGCGAACTCGACGTCTGTCCTCGACCGCCGCTAAAACTGCCTAGCCTTCAGCCATGCCCGCCAACCCCTACAACGGATTCACCGACTACGGCATCGGCCTTGGTCTGCGCGTCCCGCACTACGATCACATCCTGGCGGAGAAGCCGACGGTGGACTGGTTCGAGATCATCTCGGAGACCTTCATGGTGGATGGTGGGCGCCCGCTTGAGGTGCTTGACCGCATCCTCGCGCAATACCGCGTCGTCCAGCACGGCGTGTCGCTCTACTTCGGCTCGGCCGACGATCCCGACCGCGCGCACCTGAAGAAGCTCAAGGCACTCACGAAGCGCACGAAGACGCCCTGGCTCTCCGACCACCTCTGCTGGGGCAGCGTAGATGGCACCTACTCGCACGACCTGTTGCCGATGCCCTATACCTTTGCCGCCGCCAAGCGCACGGCGGAGAAAATCCGGATGGTGCGGGATTATCTCGAGCTGCCGATAGCCGTCGAGAACGTCAGCTCCTACACCGAGTTTCACGTTTCGGAGATGACGGAGTGGGAGTTCCTCACCGAGGTCGTCGAGCTGGCCGACTGCGGAATCCTGCTCGACGTAAACAACATCTATGTCTCGTCGAAGAACCACAGCTTCGATCCCTACGACTACGTGAACAACGTGCCGCACCACCGCGTCGCGCAGATGCACATCGCGGGGCACACGAAGTTCGAGAAATACATCCTCGATACGCACGACCACCCCGTGCTCGACCCGGTGTGGAAACTCTACGCCCATGCCACGAAGCTCTGCGGCGTGACCGCCACGCTGCTCGAGTGGGACGACAAGATCCCATCCTTCCAGGAAGTTCACGACGAGGCGCTTAAAGCCAACCAGTTCATCGCGGAAGCGCGCGCGGCGAAGATCCCGGTGCCGAAGAGCACCACCCGCACTCGTGCGCGCTGAGGATCTGACATGGACCATCAAGGCACTTTCACCACCTGTCATTCCGAGCGCAGCGAAGAATCCAAGTGGATGTTCGTTCCGTCTCTCACGTCCAATTCCACCCTTGGATCCTTCGCTTCGCTCAGGATGACAGGTTCCCTGCATGGCTTCTAAAGCGAAAGCGTCGAAGGCCAAGGTCGCGAAGGCCCCTGCGCGCGTTGATTCCACGCGCGATCTCGCGGCGCTGCAGCGCGCGATGTGGGGCCTCGTGTCGCAGCCGCTCTCGGCGGACAACCGGATGAAGCCGCGCACGCGCGACGGCCGCTCCACTGCCGCGGCTGCGGCGGAGATCGCCAAGCCCAATGACCGGCTGACGTCTTTCGAGCGGCTCGAGATCTACAACCGCATGTATTGGTTCCGCGTGCTCGACAGCCTCTACGAGGATTGTCCGGGCCTGCGCGCGGTGCTCGGTGACGCGCCGTTCATGCGGATGGCCGAAGCCTACCTGCAAAAATATCCCTCGCGTTCCTTCACGTTGCGCAACCTGCCGTCGCGGCTGGAACAGTTTATCCGCGAAGAGCCCAAGTGGACGCGCCCGCACACGAAGCTGTGCCTCGATCTGGTGCGCTTCGAGTGGGCGCAGGTGGAGGTTTACGACGGGGGCGCGCAACCGCTTTTCCGCGTCGAGGATCTCGCCGGCGTCAATCCGGCCCGGGTGCGGCTCGCGCTGCAGCCTTATCTCCAACTGCTCCTGCTCGATTACCCGGTGGATGATTTCCTCATCGCGATCAAGAAGCGCGAGGCGCTCCTGCGTGGCGATGCCAGCAACGCGCCGACGCGCGTGCGCACGGCCAAGGCGAGCAAGGTGCCGCTGCCGAAGCCGCAGAAGTGCGCCGTGGCCGTCCACCGGCTCGACGGACGAATCTATTTCAAGCGGCTCGAACCCGCCGCGTGCCGCGTGCTGCTCGCGATCCGCGCCGGCAAGCCGCTCGGGCAGGCACTGGCGGCCGGCCTGCCACGCGCGAAGTCGGCGCAACTTGAGTGGGCCGGGAAGGTTCAGGGCTGGTTCAGCACCTGGATGCAGCTTGGGTGGTTCTGCAGACGGTAGGCGCAGGTGGTGGAAGCGGGACTATCAGTCCCGCCTCCATTTACGGAATAAATCATCGGGCCGTTGCTCCCACGCGCATGCAACTCCGCCCCTTGCTTACCAAGTTCGACTCCGCTGCCGCCTTTCTGCAATCCCCGCTGCTGTTGGTCATCCGCCTCTATTGGGGCTGGCAGTTTGCCCAGACCGGTTGGGGCAAGCTCATGAACCTCGACCGCACGGCTAATTTCTTCGCGTCGCTCGACATTCCGCTGCCGAAGGTGAACGCGATCATGGCCGGTGCCACCGAGTGCGGTGGCGGGCTTTTGCTCGCGCTGGGCCTGTTCGCCCGCCCGGCGTCGGTGCCGCTGATTTTCACGATGCTCGTGGCCTACGGGACGGCTGATCGCGACGCGCTCCGGGCGATCACGAGCGATCCGGATCAATTTACCGGTGCCGCGCCTTTCCTGTTCCTGCTGGCCTCGCTCATCGTGCTGGCGTTTGGTCCCGGCAAATTGTCGCTCGACGCGCTGCTGGGCAAAGCGGGCGGTTCCGCGAAGTAAGGCTTGGATGTAGGGTCGCCGCTTGCCCTTTCGACGGGCTCAGGGCCCCGAGCCCGTCGAGGGGCGGCGACCTCGTGCGCGAGGTCGGGCCAAGGCCCGACCCTACAGGAGAACACTCAAAGGCGACGCTCAGACCTTCACGACTTTCGTGCCGGCGATGAGGTCGTGCAGGCAGCGGCGGTCTTCGCGAAAGATGCAGGCGTTGTCCACGATCCAGAAGACGAAGCCCAGCAGGGGAATCATCTCGATCATGGTGGTTAGGAATCCGCGGAGCAAAAAGGCCCGCAGCGGTCCGCCGGGCTCGCCGGTCTGCACGTCCACGATGCGCATGCCGAACAGCAGCTTGCCGATCGACTGGCTGCGAAAGCACAGCAGCGTGACCTGAATGAGCACATAGAGCCCGAGGTAAGGGATGCTCTGGCTGTAGCCCTCAAGGATGATGCCGGAAAATTCGTCAGGCTTCACGCCTTCCGGATCCTTGGCCACTTCCGCGAAGAGCTGGAACATCGCGAGGATCATGGGGAGCTTGCAGAGCGTCTGGAGGATGCCCTCCACCAAGGCGGCACCGAAGCGCTGGCCGAGTCCCGCCAGCACGAGGTGGTCAGCGGGGGCGGCGGCGACCTCTGGCACCACGGGAGCGGTGAGGGCGGGCGGCACGGCGGCTTCCGGCAGGGGCGGGGGAGTCGCCGCGGGATTGAACTCCACAAAGTCACCGAGGGTCTTCCACTCCTGTTCGCCTGAGCGACGCGCCTGCGTCTGAAGGTTGGCCCGCCCGCCGGCGATCCATTCGGCGATCCTGCCGGCCGAGACCGGGCCGTATTCCTTTCCGTCAGCTCCGAGGATGGTGAACATGATGGTGGCAGTGTGTGACCGGCGATGGCCGGGTCAATGGCGGGGTGGGGACCGCGGGTGAGGTTCTACTCCTCGCCCGACTTTTCGTGCACGCGTTGGCGCAGTTGCTTGGTGAGCTTCTTGAAATCTTTCTTCTGCAGCTGACGGGCCTCGGGGTTCACGCGACGCACCTCGTAGGCGGCGGCGCGTTGCAGGCGCTGCCAGGCGGTCCAGCGGGCGGAATCAAGCGAGCCGTCGGCCAGCGCAGCCTGCACGGCGCAACCGGGTTCGACGCCGTGCGCGCAGTCGCGGAACTTACAGCGGGCGGTCACGGCCGTGACGTCCCCAAAAGCGGCGTCAATGCTGGCGCTGGCCTCCCACGGTTGCAGTTCGCGCATGCCGGGCGTGTCGATCACGATGACGCCGGACGGTGCCACGATGAGTTCGCGCTGGGTCGTGGTGTGACGGCCCTTGTTGTCGGCTTCGCGCACTTCTTGGGTGTCCTGCAGGCGTTCGCCAACCAGGCGGTTGATGAGGGTGGACTTGCCGACGCCGGAGGACCCGAGCAGCGCGATGGTGCGGCCGGGTTGGAGGTAGGGCGCGAGAGCCTTGAGGCCGCGGCGGGTTTGGGCGCTGACCACGTGCACGGGCACGTCCCGTCCGGTGATGCCGAGTTCGACGATGAGGGCGCCGGTGTCGTCGTTGAGGTCGGCCTTGTTGAGCAGCACGACGGGCTGGGCTCCGCTGGCCCAGGCGGCGGCGAGGTAGCGCTCCATGCGGTGGAGGTTGTAGTTGCCGTCGAGGCCGGCGACGAGGAACACGGTGTCCACGTTGGCGGCCACGACCTGTTCCACGGAGTGTTCGCCGGCGGCCTTGCGGGAAAATTTCGTATGCCTGGGCAGCACCGCGTGGATGATGGCGCGGGTCTCGTCACCGGGTTGCGGGGTAATGGCCACCCAGTCGCCGATGGCCGGATAATCGGCGGCGGAACGGTGGTCGCGGGCGAATTTGCCCGTGCACTCGCCCAGGCGCGCGCCCTCCGCGCCCGTGACCTCGAAAAAGCCCTTCAGCTCGAGCGTGACGCGGGCGGGCACGCACCCGGCGGCGGCATGCGGGGCGAAGGCGGCGGCGAAGCGGTCGTTCCAGCCGAGTTGTTCGAGGGTCACGGGGGCAGGCTGGCAGCGCCGGCCGGGTCGGGGCAACGCTGAGTTTTCAGCCGCGCCCGGCCTCAAGCCGCAAGGTGTGCGGCACTTACCGCAACGAATGCGAAGGCAGGATTGACAGGATGACGTATCTTAAGGGCATGCCCAAGATGTCCCACGCCATTGAGGGCTGGACACGTCAACCCCAGCCCGCCCACCCCATCGAATACCTCGCTGGTCGCCGTCGTGCGATCGCCGACCAACCCGGCCTTTGGAAATACCAGACGCTCGACCGCTCCCGATGGGTGGTCGCGCTTTCCGTGTTCATGTCCATCGGCTTGCACCTGTTTGCGCTGCTCGGGTTCAACAACCGACCGCCGCCGGCCAAGGCGGTCCTCGTGGACGACGGCCCGCTGATCCAGATGGTCATGCCCGACTTGGAGGACGACGAGGAAAAGCCCGTCGAGTCGCTGAATGACAGCGAGGCGGCGGAAGCTCCAGCCATCGCCGTGCCGATGCTGGCCGACATCCCGACGATCGTGCCGGTGAACGCCTTTGTGCAGCCGCTCGACTTCACGCCGGCGATCAACGTCGATCCCAATGCCGTCCGCATGTCGGCGATCCCGGTCAACATCGCGCGCGGCAGCGGCCAGGTCGAGAAGCTCGGCAAGATCTTCGACGTCTCGCAGCTGGACCGTCAGCCGCAGGCGCTCTTCCAGCCCGCGCCACAGTTCCCGGCCGAGCTCCGCAGCACCTACGTCGAGGCTGATGTGACGCTTGAGTTCATCATCAACACCAAGGGCGAAGTGCTCATGCCCCGCGCCATTTCAAGTCCGGCCCGGCGATTCGAGGAGGCTGCGACCAGCGGCGTGCTGAAGTGGAAGTTCAAACCCGGCCAACGTGGCGGCCGTCCCGTGAACACCCGCACCCAGATCACCATCAAGTTCCGGGTGACCGAGGGCGGTTGACGATCCGCGGACAAAACCGCCTTGCCCCTTGCCGACCGGCGGGCAGATTCGCTGGCAGCCACCGTGCGGCAACGGGCCTTCCGGCTCCGGGCTGGTCGCCGGTTTGCTTGCCGAAGAAATTTTCCCGCCGGTATGAGCAAACTACCCCCAGCGACCCGGAGTGACCACGACGCAGGCGGCCGGCCGCCACCGGATCCCGATGTGCGCGAGATCGAACGCCGGCGTTTGATTGAGGCCCAGGCGGTGGCGCAGGTAGGCAGCTGGGTGACCGATCTGGTGACGCTGGCGGTCACCTGGTCGGCCGAGACGCACCGGATTTTCGAAACCGATCCCGCAAGCTTCCGGCCCACCCATCAGGGATTCCTGGACGTCGTGCATCCCGAGGACCGCTCGGCGGTGGACGCCGCCTTCGTTGCATCGCTTAACCAACGCGATCCCCAGGTCATCGAGCATCGGTTGCTCCTGCCGGGTGGCCGGATCAAGATCGTGGAGGAACGCTGGCAGGTGTTTGCCGACGCGCAGGGGCGCCCCCTGCACGCCATCGGCACCTGCCGGGACGTCACCGAGCGCAAGCGCGCGGAAATGGCCCTGGCGGAAAGCGAACGGCGGCAGCGCGAGCTCGCCGATCGTCTCATCCAGACGATGGAGAGCATCACGGATGCGCTCTACGGGCTCGACGCCAACTGGTGCTTCACCCTGGTCAATCCCGAGGCCGAACGCCTGCTGAAACAGTCGCGCGCCGACCTGATCGGCCGCAACCTCTGGCAGACATTCCCGGAGGCGGTCGGCACGGTTTTTGAGACGGAATTTCGCCGGGCGATGGCGGAGGGAAAGACGGCGGCGTTTGAGTCCTATTATCCGCCCTTCAAGTCCTGGTTCGTTGTGCGGGCCTATCCCTCGAAGCAGGGGCTAACGGTGTATTTCCGTGACATCACCCAGGCGCGCGAAGCCGAGCAGAAATTGCGCGAGAGCGAGGAGCGCTTCCGGCTGGTGACCAAGGCCACCAATGATGCCGTGTGGGACTGGGACCTCGCAACCGATGCCCTGTGGTGGAGCGACGGATTCGAAAGGCTTTTTGGCCACGTCCGCGGCGAGATCCCGTCGGACAGCCATTCCTGGACGGATTTCCTCCATCCCGACGATGCGCCGCGGATCTCCGCCAGCATTGATGCCGCGCTCGCGGGACAGGCCGCGGAGTGGTCCGCGGAGTATCGCTTCCGCTGCAAGGACGGCCGCTATCTCACGGTGCTGGATCGCGGCCGCATCATCCGCGATGAAAACGGCCGCGCGCGCCGGATGATCGGCGGCATGACCAATCTTACCGAGCGCAAGCGCCAGGAGGAGCTGAGCCTGCGCGCCCAGCGCATGGAGAGCATCGGCACGCTGGCGGGCGGCATCGCCCACGACCTGAACAATCTGCTCGCTCCGATCGTGATGGGCGTTGGCCTGCTCAAGCGCCAACCCCTGCCCGAGGCGGCCCGCGAGGTTCTCGCCAACATCGAACAGAGCGCCCGGCGCAGCAGCGAACTGGTCAAGCAGGTGCTGTCCTTCGCCCGGGGGATCGAGGGCGAACGCATCCCGCTGCAGCTCGAGCACATCATCCGCGAGGTGGCCGGCATCATCGCCAACACGTTTCCCCGCAACATCGTGTTCGAAACGCATCTGGCGCCCGACCTCATGCTGGTCACGGGTGATGCCACCCAGCTCAACCAGGTGTTGCTCAACCTCTGCGTCAATGCGCGGGACGCCATGCCCGGGGGCGGCCGGCTCACCATTACCGCCGGCAACCGCACGGTGGACGCGCAGTATGCCGCGACCGACCGCACGCTGACCGCCGGCGACTACGTGGTGATCGAGGTGTCCGACACGGGCGGCGGCATGAGCCGCGAGGTGCAGAGCCGCATCTTCGAGCCGTTCTTCACCACCAAGGAAATCGGCAAGGGCACCGGCCTGGGGCTTTCCACCGTGCTGGGCATCGTGCGCAGCCACCAGGGCGTGATCACCGTGCAGAGCGAGCCGGGCAGCGGCAGCACGTTCCGCGTCTGGCTGCCAGCCCAACCACAGGCGGAAGCCGAACCTGCAGCCGTTTCCGCCCCGCCCGTGCAAGCCGGTCGCGGGGAGATGATCATGGTGGTGGACGACGAGATGCCCGTGCTCGTCATCACCCAGCAGACCCTCGAGGTTTTCGGCTATCGCGTCGTGACGGCCAGCGACGGCGCGCAGGCCGTGAGCCTGTATGCGCAGCACGCCCAGGAGATCGCGCTGGTGCTGACCGACCTGATGATGCCGGTGATGGACGGGCCGATGCTCATCGCCGCGTTGCGACGCATCAATCCGGGGGTCCGGGTCATCGCGGCCACCGGCCTGAAGACCAGCGATCTGGTCAAGCGGGCGGCCGCCCTCGGCGTGGAGCGCTTCCTCAACAAGCCCTACAGCGCCGAAACCCTGCTGCAGGCGGTGCAGCAGGAACTCGCGGCGATGCCGCGCGAAAGCCCGCCTGGAACCTCCGCCGGAGAAGCGTGAAGACCTCCCGTCCCAACCCACGATCGTCCGCCAGCCTTGGTTCGAAGCTGCTGAGCCTGGGGGCGGCGGGTTTGCGCTCGCGGGCCTGGTGGATCGCGGTCGGCTATGCGGTCTTTGCCACGCTGTGGATCTATTACTCCGACCAGGCGCTCGCGCTCATGGTGCCGGACGACGACCTGCGCCTGCGCTGGAGCGTTTACAAGGGCATCGCCTTCGTGCTGGTGACCACTGTCCTGCTGATGCTGTTCATCCGGCAGGCCTTCGGGGCCATCGAGACCGGCTACAAGCTGCTCAAGGAACAGGCTGCGCGCCTGCGCGCCAGCGAGGAGCACCTCGGTGCGATCATCGGCACCGCCATGGATGCCATCATCACGGTGGACGCCGCCGATCGCATCCTGCTCTTCAACGCCGCCGCGGCCCGCGTGTTTGGCTGTGCGGAAGCCTCGGCCCCCGGCCGGCCGTTGCAGGATTTTCTGCCCGCAGGCCTGCCGGAGGGGTCCGGGGGCTGCATCGAGGTTGTCGGCCGCGACGAGACCGGCCGGGAATTTCCGCTCGAGGCATCCGTGTCGCGCCGGGCGGAGGGCAGGCAGCCGGGCCGCACCGTCATCCTGCGCGACATCCGCGAACGCCGGGCCCACGAGCGCGAGATCGAGCGGCTCCAGCGCCTCTATGCGGCGCTCAGCCATATCAACCAGGCGATCGTCTGGACTCCGGCACGCGACGAGCTGTTGGGCAAAATCTGCCGCGCTCTGGTCGAGCACGGCGGCTTCCGGCTTGCCTGGGTCGGATGGGAGGACCCCGTGTCCCGCCGGCTGCGTCCCGTCGCTGTCGCGGGGGAAGCGCGCGGCTATGTGGACAACATTGTCGTTGCAACCGACGAGCGGCCCGAGGGCAGCGGCCCGACCGGCACGGCGTTCCGCGTGGGCCGGCCCTACATCAGCAACGACCTGCTGGCGGATCCCGCCACGCTGCCTTGGCGGACCGAACTGGAACGCCGGCAATTGTTCGCCTCGGCCGCCTTCCCGGTGCGTGAGCAAAACCGGGTCGTGGCCGTGCTCAGCGTCTATGCGGGTGAGACGGCCTGGTTCCAGGACAAGGAAATCGCGCTGCTCTCCGAATGCGCCGCCGATGTGTCGTTCGCCCTCGACAACCTGCGACGTGACGCCGACCGCCGCCAGGCGGAGGAAACGCTGCAGATGGAGCGGCGCTTCTCGGACACGATGATCGACAGCATGCCCGGCATCGTCTATTTCTACGACACGCAGGGGCGGTTCCTCCGCTGGAACCGGAACTTCGAACGCGTCTCCGGCTACACCGGCGCCGAGATCGCCGGCATGCATCCGCTGGACTTCTTCGGTGCCGGGGAAAAGGCCCTGCTGGAGCAGCGCATCGGCGAGGTTTTCGCGAAGGGCGAGGCCTCGGTCGAGGCGTCCTTCGTCGCGAAGGACGGCACGGCCACGCCGTATTATTTCACCGGTCGGCGGGTTGAGCTGGAGGGACGCGTTTGCCTGGTGGGTGTGGGCATTGACATCGCCGAACAGCGCCGGGCGGAGGCCGAGCTCCGCGAGATGCAGGAGCGCTTTTCCGTGGTCGTCGAGAACATGCGCGAGGGCCTCGTCATCGCCACGCCCGACACCGGTCTGCTGCACTGGAACCCGGCTGCGCTGCGCATCCTGGGCTTTGCGGACGTGGACGAAGGGCGGCGCCGGCAGCCCGAGTTCGCCGAGCTGTTCGAGCTGACCACGCTCGACGGCACCCTGATCCCGCCGGAGCAGTGGCCGCTGGCCCGGGTGCGCCGCCGCGAACAATTTACGGACCACGAGGTCCGGGTGCGCCGGCGCGACCGCGAGTGGGAACGCCTCCTCAGCTACACGGGCATGCCCGTGCACTATGCCGGCGGCAAGACCCTGGCCTTCATGATGCTCTCCGACATCACGGAGAGGAAAAAGGCGGAGTTGCTGCTCCGCGACGCCAAGGACATCCTTGAGCACGAGGTGGCGGAGCGCACCGACGAGCTGCGCGCCGCGCTGGTCCGCGCCGAGGCCGCCGACCGCATCAAGTCGGCCTTCCTCGCCACGATGTCGCACGAGTTGCGCACGCCGTTGAACTCCATCATCGGCTTCACCGGCATCGTGCTCCAGGGGCTGGCCGGTCCGCTCACGCCCGAGCAGTCCAAGCAGCTGGGCATGGTGCGCGGCAGCGCCCGCCACCTGCTCGAGCTGATCAACGACGTGCTCGACATCTCCAAGATCGAGGCCGGCCAGCTGGAGATGCGGCCCGCGCCTTTTCCCCTGCCGGAGATTCTCGAGCGCGCGGTGGCTTCGGTGCGCCCGCACGCCGAGAAGAAGGCGCTCAGCCTGAACCTGGTGATGCCGCCCGGGCTCGGCGCCATCACCAGCGACCGGCGGCGCGTCGAGCAGATCCTGCTCAACCTCCTCAACAACGCCATCAAGTTCACCGATCGTGGCGGCGTCACGCTCACCGCCACGCTGGTCGATGACTTCCGCCGCGAGCCCGGCGGTGCGGCGGCTCCGGCCTTGCGGATCTGCGTCGCCGACACCGGCATCGGCATCAAGCCGGCCGATCTGGCCACTTTGTTCCAGCCTTTCCGCCAGATCGACACCGGCCTGTCGCGCCTGCACGAGGGCACGGGCTTGGGTCTCGCCATCTGCCGCCGTCTGGCCACGCTGCTGGGCGGCGAGATCACCGTCGCCAGCGAGTGGGGGCGCGGCAGCCAGTTTACCTTCATCCTTCCGATGCATCCTCCGGTCCACTCATGAGCTCCGCCATCCTGCTGATCGAAGATAACGAGCAGAACCGCTACCTCGCGACCTTCCTGCTTGAGAAGAACGGTTACAAGGTCACCTGTGCGGCCGACGGACCGGCCGGCATCGACTACGCTCGCACGCGGGTGCCGCCGCTCATCCTGCTCGACATCCAGCTGCCGGGCATGGATGGTTATGCCGTCGCCCGCGCCTTGCGCGTCCTGCCGGGCTTGCAGGATACGCCGATCGTGGCCGTCACCTCCTACGCCATGGTGGGCGATCGCGAAAAGTGCATCGCTGCCGGTTGCAACGGTTACATCGAAAAGCCCATCAACCCCGAAACTTTCGTGCAGGAGATCGCCCGCTTCCTGCCCTTGCCCCCCGCCGTCCCATGACCCGCGTCCTCATCGTTGATGACAAGGAGGAGAACCTCTATTACCTGCAGGCGCTGCTCGGCGGGCACGGTTTCGCGGTGGACACCGCCCGCCACGGCGCCGAAGCCCTCGTCAAGGCCCGCTTGGCGCCGCCCGATGTCGTCGTCTCCGACCTGCTCATGCCGGTGATGGACGGCTACACGCTGCTGCGGCACTGGAAATCGGATCCGCGCCTGGGCCGCGTGCCCTTCATCGTTTATACCGCGACCTACACCGAGGCCGAGGACGAACGCCTCGCGCTGAACCTCGGGGCCGACGCCTTCATCCTGAAGCCGGCCGAGCCCGAGGTGTTCCTCGCCCGGCTCGCCGAGGTGCGGGAGAAAAAGGCGGCGACCGTCCCGGTCGAGCCGCGCATGCCCGCCGGGGACGAAAAGGAACTGCTCAAGGTTTACAGCGAGACCCTCATCCGGAAGCTCGAGGAGAAGACGCTCCAGCTGGAGCATGCCAACCAGACGCTCCAGGAAGACATCGCCCGCCGCAAGCTCGTCGAGGAACAGCTGCGCGAGAGCGAGGAGCGCCTGCGCGCCACCTTCGAACAGGCGGCGGTGGGCATCGCCCACGTCGCGCCGGACGGTCAGTTTCTGCGCGTGAACGACAAGCTCTGCGAGATCTCGGGCTATGCGCGCGAGGAACTTGTCACCCTGACCTTCCACCAGCTCACGGTCGTGGAGGACCGGGCCGATGGCGACAACGCGCGGCTCGCGATGCTGGCCCGCCAGCAGAACACCTTCACCTCGGAGAAGCGCTACCGCCGGAAGAACGGCGACATCTTCTGGGGCAACGTTGTCACCACGCTCCTGCGCGACGACCGGGGCGAGCCCAAGTATTTCATCTCGGTGGTCGCCGACATCACCGAGCGCAAAAAGCTCGAGGAGCAGTTCCTCCGCGCGCAGCGCCTCGAAAGCATCGGCACGCTCGCCGGCGGCATCGCCCACGACCTGAACAATCTCCTGACCCCGGTGCTCATGGGTGTGGGCCTGCTCAAGCTGACCCCGGTGGACGACGGCACCGCCCGCGTGCTCGACACCATCGAGCGGAGCGCGCGCCGCGGCACCGAACTGCTCAAGCAGGTCCTCTCCTTCGCCCGCGGCGTGGCCGGCGAACGCGTGGCGGTCAACCCGGCGCTCGTGATCCGCGAGATCGAGGCGATGATCCGCAACACCTTCCCCCGGAACCTCACCTTCGAGGCCCGCCTGGCCAAGGATCTCTCGATGGTCCTCGGCGATCCCACCCAGCTCAACCAGGTGCTGCTCAACCTCTGCGTGAACGCGCGCGATGCCATGCCCGGCGGCGGCCTGCTCGTCATCGCCGCGCGCAATACCGACGTGGATGCCCAGTATGCCGCCCTGCAGCGCGGCGCCTCGCCGGGGCGCTATGTGGTGATGGAGGTGACGGACACGGGTTGCGGCATCTCGCGAGAGAACCTCAACCGCATCTTCGACCCGTTCTTCACCACCAAGGAGGCGGGCAAGGGCACGGGCCTGGGCCTGTCCACGACGCTCGGCATCGTGCGCAGCCACGGCGGCTTTCTGGCCGTGCAAAGCCAGCCGGGGCAAGGCAGCACCTTCAGCGTCTTCCTGCCGGCGCAGAAGGACGTGCTTCCGGTCGCGGTGCCCGCGGCGGAAGTGCGGGAGCTGCCGCGCGGCCAGGGCGAACTCGTGCTGGTCGTGGACGACGAGGCCAACGTCGTCGGCATCACGCGGCACACGCTCGAGACCTTCGGCTACCGCGTGCTCACGGCGGCGGACGGCGCGCAGGCCGTCGCCCAATACGCGGCCAACCGCCGGGATGTTGCGGTCGTGCTGACCGACATGATGATGCCGGTCATGGATGGCGTCGCGCTCGCGGCCGCCCTGAAGCGGATTGATGCCGGGGTTCGCATCATCGGAGCGAGCGGACTCGACTCGCACGCGGATGCCGCGCGCGGTTCGATCGCGGGCGTGGATCACTTCCTGGCCAAGCCTTATTCGGCGGACGCGCTGCTGCGCACGATTGCCAAGGCGCTGGCCGAACCCCGCAAGGCGTCGCTTCAGGCCTGATCTGACGCCCCGGGCAACGGGCGCCAGAACAGCGCCGTGTGACCGACCGCACCCACCCACAGGCAGGCGGCGGCGACGGCGATATGGTCGCACAATGCCGCGCGCTCGTGGCGGTCCTGGCCGCCGGTGAAGCGCAGTTTCACCAGATCGTGCGAAACAAACTGGCGGTTGAGCTCCGTGAAAAAGGCCGGAGTCGCGCCGTCTTTGCCGAGCCATACCCCGTCGGGCAGGGTCTGGCCGCGGCCGCGGAGCTTGGTTTTTTCGGCGCCGGTGAGGGTGGGAAGGGTCATGAAGCGAAGGTATCCAGCGGCAATTCGCGCCAGTGTCCAGCCGGCAGGTCGCCGAGGGCGAGGGGACCGAAGCTCACGCGATGCAGCGTCAGCACCTCGCAGCCCTGGCTGGCGAACATGCGGCGCACCTGGTGGTATTTGCCCTCGGTCAGCGTCAGCTCGGCCTCGCGCGGACCGAGGATGCGGAGTTCCGCGGGCGCGCAGGGGGCTTTTTCACCGGTGAGCACGAGCGTGCCCGCGGCGAACAGTTCCGCGAGCCCGGCGGGAAGATCGGCGTCGAGCGTGGCGCGATAGACCTTCGGCACCTTGTGTTTCGGGGAAGTGAGGCGGTGGACGAGTTCGCTCTGGTCGGTGAGCAGCAGCAGGCCGCTGGTGTCCTTGTCGAGCCGGCCGACGGAGGTGACGACCGGGTTGCGCTGGCGCCAGCGCGGCGGAAGCAGCGAATAGACGTTCGGACCCTCGCGCTCATCGTGCGAGCAGACGAGGCCGACGGGCTTGTGGAGAAGAAGCAACAGGCCGTCGGCATGGTCGGGCGGCTCGCCCTCAATCCGCACCTCGGCCGGATCGGCCTTGGCCCCGAAATCCTTGGCCGGTTTGCCGCCGACGGTCACGCGGCCGGCCCGGATCCAGTCGCGCGCCTCGCTGCGGGAGCAGTAGCCGAGGTTGGCGAGGAGTTGGTCAAGGCGGCGCATGGGAGCAGGGGATTAGCCACGAAAAAGGACGAAAAGCCACGAAAAGAATTTTTGTGCCCATTCGAGCCTCTTTGTGGCCAGCTTGTCCGTAGTGATTGAGTCCATGCGCTGGCTACTCCTCCTTTTCTCGCTGCTCGCGGTGTTGGCGGCGGCATTGAATTTTGTGCGACTCCCCGACACGACCTTCTGGTGGAAGGCGGTGCTGGGCGTGACCGAGTTTGGCCACTGGCTGGTGCTGTTCCCGCTCGTGCTGGCGGGGCTGGCGCTGTTTGCGACCGAGGGAGCATGGCGCGGGTGGGTGCTTGGTCTGTGTGCTCTCAGCTTGGCCGGCGGATTGTGGCCGGCGTTCAGCGCGGTGCGGGTGACCGGTGCGTTTTCCTGGAAGCGACTCTGGTTCGGTTCCCCTGTGGTAAACGGGCCGGTGCGGACGGAAGTCTATGCACGCCCCGGCGGACAGGAGCTCACACTCGATTTCTATGCGCCGCCGTTCCGCAAGGACACGAACCGGCGTCCGGGCTGCCTCGTTGTGATCCACGGCGGTGGCTGGGACAGCGGCGACAACACGCAGCTGGTGGAATGGAATCAGCGTTGGGCGGCGCGCGGCTGGGCCGTGGCCGCGCTCAACTACCGCCTCGCGCCGCAGCATCCGTGGCCGGGCCAGCGCGAGGACGTGCTAGCCGCCGTCGCCTGGTTGAAGGCCAACGCAGACCGGTTGGACCTCGATCCCTCCCGGTTGGTGATTCTCGGGCGTTCTGCCGGAGGCCAGATTGCGACGGCTGTCAGCTATGGTGCGCATGATCCGGCGATCCGTGGCGTCGTGGCGCTCTACGCGCCGCACGACATGAAGTTCGCCTGGGGTGTGTCGCGCGAGGACGACGCCCTCAACTCGGTGAAGCTGATGCGCCAGTATCTCGGCGGGCCGCCCGACACGCCGGAACGCAACGCGCTCTATGAATCCGCGAGCGGGCAGTTGCTGGCGCGGGGTGATTCGCCGCCGACGCTCCTCATCCACGGTTATCCGGACCGGCTGGTCTGGCATCGCCACAGCCGACGACTGGCGGCGCGCTTGGCGGAACTCGGCGTGCCCTGCACGCATGTCGAGTTGCCGTGGGCGACGCACGCCTTCGACTACAACCCCGACGGCCCGGGCGGCCAGGTGGCGGACGCTGCGATCACGGATTTTCTGGCGCGGCTTCCTTTGTAGGGCGGGGTCTCTGAACCCCGCCTTCGTTCGACCATGATATCGCGTTCAAGGCGGGGTTCGGAGACCCCGCCCTACACGCAATCATCTCAGCGCGCGGTCCCTTTCGTTTTCGTGCGCACGCGGAGCAGGGCTTCGTCGGCGGTCATGTAGAAGGTCTGGTGGTCGGCGTCGCCGAAGGCGCAGTTGGCGGTGGCGCGGCCGGTGAGGATCGATCCGAGGTGTTTGCCGGCAGGGCTGATGATCAGCACGCCACCGGGGCCGGTTGTCCAGAGGTTGCCGTGCACGTCCACCTTGAGGCCGTCGAAGGCGCCGCGGCGGCCCTGCTTCATCAGTTCGCTGCCATCGAAAAAGATGCGGCTGGAGGCCACGCTGCCGTCGGCGTTGAGCGTGTAGGCCTTGATCCAGGGTTCCTTGCCCTCGCTGCTGGCGACATAGAGCGTTTTTTCATCGGGCGAGAGCGCGAGGCCGTTGGGCCGATGCATGTCGCGGGTGATCACGGTGATCTTACCGTCGGTGCCGAGGCGGAAAACGCCTTGGAAGGGAATCTCCTGTTTCACATCCGCGGGCATCCCGTAGGGCGGGTCGGTGAAGAAGAGATTGCCGGCCTTGTCGTAACATAGGTCGTTCGGGCTGTTGAACCGGCCGCCTTCGAACTTGTCCACGACGGTTTCGAAGCTTTTGCCGTCGGCCGCGAGGCGCGCCACGCGGCGGTCGCCATGCTGGCAGAGGGTGAGCCGGCCCTGAGAATCGAGTGTGAGGCCGTTGGAGCCACGCTCGCGGCCGTTGTATTGCGTGCCGGTGAAGCCGCTCGGCTCAAGGTAAACGGAGATGCCTTCGCCGTCCTTCCAGCGATAGACGCGGTTTTCCGGCACGTCGCTGAAGAGGAGGGCATTCATCGCCGGCACCCAGATCGGGCCTTCGGACCAGTTGAAGCCGGAGCCAAGATTTTCGATGGTGGCGCCGGCATCGAGCAGGGCGTCCAACGCCGGATCGAGCCGCTCGATTGTGGCCTTGGTGTCCTTAGGATAAGGCGCGGTGGTCGAAGTGATCGGGGCGGGGGCGGCGGAGAGCATGGCGGCGGAAAGCGCGGCGGTGGCGAGCAGGGGCAGTTTCATGGGGTGGGAAGAGCCGAAACGATGCATCCTTCCGCGGGTTGCGCAAGCCGCCGGCCCGTCACTCCATTAGCGCAGCAGGCGAAAGCAGGGACCGACGCGTTTCCGTTGTAAGGAATCGGTCCGAGCCGCATCTAACAGGGCAGATCAACGTGACCCCCGAAGAGCAAAACATCCAATTTTCCGCCTGGCTGGACCAGCACGCCGCCGTGCTGCACCACGTGGCCAACGGTTTCGCCGAGGGGGCGGACCGCCATGATTTGATGCAGGAGCTTATGCTGGCGATGTGGCGGGCGATTCCGGTTTACCGGGCCGGGGCGCAGGCCTCGACGTTCATCTACCGGGTGGCCCACAACGCAGCCCTGAACTGGCGCCGCACGCAGAAAAACTACCGCGAACGGATTGATCGCTTCGAAGCGGAGGCCGCGGCCGAGCCGACGGGTGACCGCCGGCGTGAGCACGAAGCGCTCAATCATGTTTACGCCGCCATCCGCCGGCTGCCCCCGCTGGACCGCTCGTTGATCCTGCTGCACCTGGACGGCCTGGACTACGCCCAGATCGCAGGGATTCACGGCCTGACCGAGACCAACGTCGGGGCGCGGCTCACGCGGCTCCGGCAAAAACTCACCACCGCTTTGGAGGACATCGCCCATGAACTTCGCTGACATCGAAAAAACCTGGCGCTCGGCCGAGAACCGTCCGTCCGCCGCCCAACTGGAGAAACAAAAAATGGACCTCATCAATGATCTGCACCGCCGTCGCCGCGCCAGTCGGGGCCTGCTCGTGCGCACCGCTATCCCGCTCGGGCTAATCACGGCCCTTCTGTTCCTCCACCTCCTCTGGCCCGATAGCGCGAGCGATCGGCTGAATCTGACGCGAGAGTGGGCGATCCTGCCGTTCCTCCTTTTGCCCTGGGTTGGATGGTTTCTGCTCTGGCGCCAGCACCGGAGGCATGCAGCCGCTCATGGCGACTATGCGCGGTCAATCCAGGCCAGCACCGCCGCTTTGCTGGACGAAAACCTCCGGGAAGGATTTCGCGCGCTGGTCATCGTGGCCGCGCTTCTGCTCAGCCTGCCGCTGTTGGGCGTCGTGGTCTGGCAGCTGCGGGCCGTGGGCAAGATGGGCGACGAGATGCTGATTCCCGCCTTCGTGATCTATCCGGCCTATGTGGTGGCGATGGTGGCCTGGATCGGCTGGCAACACCGGCGCAAAACAACGCCGCGCCGGAAAGAATTGGAAGCTCTCCTCGCTGACTACACCCGCGTCGTCTGATGACTCACCAGGCGACGCGCACGCCGCCGAGCACAAGGCGCGGGCTGCCGGTGTTGATGAGGCCGTCGGCGCTCCGGCCGGTCTCGATGCGTTCGTCGGTCAGGTTCTCGGCGCTGAGGGTGAACTCGAGATGCTCGTTTAAGCGGTAGCTCGCGCCGAAATCCACGACGAGAGCGGCGCCGAGGCGCAGCAGATTCTCGTCGTCCTCGAACTGCTGGCCAAGGAAGCGCACGCGTGGAGTCAGTGTGAGCGGCTTTGTCGGTTGCCACATGCCGCCGAAGGTCGCGCTGTGGCGCGGCACCTGGGCGAGGCGTTTGCCGACGAGGGCGGGCGCGACGGAGGCGGCGCGGACCTTGGCGTCGTTGTAGAGATAATCGGCGGTGAGCGTGAGGGTGGCGGTCGGGGTCCAGCGCGCGGAGAGTTCCAGCCCCTGCACGCGGGTGCGGTCGAGGTTCAGGCGCTGGCGACCCAGGCCGCCGGCCGGCACGAAACCGACGATCGGAAAGGAGCCGGGACCGCGAAACAGCGTGACGTTGCCGACGGCGTCGCGGAGGTCGTTCCAGAAGGCGGTGGCGCCAAGGGTCAGGGCGTCGCGGGTGTGTTCGACACCGAGTTCGGCGCTGGTGGCGTGTTCGGTGCCGAGGGCAGCGTTGGCCTCGGTGATGACGTTGCCCACACGGAAGGGACGGTAGAGCTCGTTGAGCGTCGGGCGCCGGAACGAGTGCTGCGCGGCCGCGCGCACGCGCCAGCCGGCGGCCGGTTGCCAGACAAGCCCGGCGCTGGGGGAGAACTCCACACCGTCACGGTCGGCGTAACGGTCGTCGCGCAGCACGTTGCCGCTGGCTCGTTCGGTTTCGCGGCGATGGCCGTCGGTCTCGCGCCAGGAGTCCAACCGGCCGCCGAAGGTGGCGCGGAGATCCGGAGCGAGACTGCGTTCGTGCAGGGCAAACAGTCCGAGAATTTCTTGGGTGCCGCCGGCGACGCGCTCGCGGGTGAAGGCCCCGGCGCTGAAGGTGTAGTGCTCGCGGGTCTCGCCGCGCACGCGGCGCCAGTCGAGCCCGGCGCTGGTGCGGGCCTGGTCGTGTTTCCAAGTCCCGGTCCAGGCCGCGCCGAAGGCCTCGGCGGGCACGGCGAACTGGTCGCTGGCCGGATTCTCGGCGGTGCGCGTGGCGTTGACCGAGCTGAAGGTGCTGGCGAAGGACTGGTCCTGCGCGTAGGCGACCGCGTCCCACGCGAAGGTGCCTCCGGTTGCGCCGGCCAGTGCGACCGAGACGAAGTTCTCCTGTGAGGCATTGCGCTGGTAGGGCGTGCCGTTGTTACGGTCCTCGTCGTAGGTGCGCGCGGTGAGCGTGAGGGTGGCTCCGTCGAAAATTTGCTGCCGCCAGCGTCCGCTGAGCCAGCGATGTTCACTGGCGGCGGGCTGGTCAATGGGGCCGCGATCTTCCGGCGCGACGAGCACGAAACCATCACTGGCGAAGTCTCGTCCGAGCAGCTGCAATGTGCCCGTGCCGATGGGCTGGCTGACGGCGATTTCAGCGCTGTGGGTTGCAAACGAACCGGCGGTGGCGGCCAAGCGGCCGCGGGTGGCGCCGGGGTTTTCCGTGAGCAGTTGCACGATGCCGCCGAGGGCGGCGTTGCCCCAGGCGGTGGCGCCGCCGCCGCGGACGACCTCCGCGGCGGCGAGGGATTCGCGCGGGACCTTGCTCCAGGCGACCCAGCCGCCGAAGGGGTCGTTGAGCGGCACGCCGTCGAGCAGCACGAGCGAACGGCTCGCGCCGCTCGGGCCGAGTCCGCGCAGCGACACGCCCTGCGCGGTCGGGTTGGCCGAGAGACTGTCGCTGCGGCGGAAGAGGCTGAAGCCCGGCACGGAGCGCAGGGCACCGTCGGAGGTGGAAGCGGGATTCGCGCGGAGCTGGTCGCCGGAGAGCGCGGTGACCGAGAACGGCACCTGTTCCGGAGCTTCGGCGGTGCGCGACGCGCTGACGACCACGGTCGGCAGGACGACCGTCTGGGCGTTAAGGCCGAGGCAGGCGGGCAACAGCAGGCACAAAAGGCGAAAAAATGCAGGGCGAGGGGCGGGCACGAGAAGACCAGACGGAAGCCCGCGGCGCGAAAACGGCAAGCGGGCTTATGCCGTTGAGCGGCCGGGGTCTGCGCGTGGGGATGACCAAGATTAGGCTCGCGTCGGTCCCGCGGTTGCAGGATGCATTCCGGCCTATGTCCAACTGGGAATATAAGGTCATCAGCAGCGGCAAGGGCGGCTTCGCGAGCCCGGCGCTGATGGAAAAGTTTTTGAACGATCTGGGGCAGGAAAACTGGGAGATCATCAGCTTCCACCAACCTGCCGACAACGCGCTGGCCTTTCACGGGCTGGCCCGCCGGTCCACACAGAAGGACTGGACGCTCGAGGACGCCGCCAAGGCGGCCGCCCGCGCCGAAGCCGACAAGCTCCGCGCGGAGTTCGAAGCCAAGTTCAAGGCCGGCTCCAGCCAGGGTGCGTCCGCGCCGGAAGAGGAGGCTGAGACCTTCCTCGCCGAGGAAAAATCCGCCGCTGACGGCGACCTGCGCCGCCTGCGCGACACCTCGCGCGACGACGATGATGAGGCGGAGGAGGAGAACGGCAACGGCGCCCCGAAGGATGAGTGGGACAAGCTCGCCGAAGAGGACGAGCTGCCGGCTTTCTTTGACGCCATCCGTCCGCACATGCGCCGCAACCAGCGCGGTCCGGGCATGAGCGTGGGGCTCGATCATCTCGCCAAGAAGTGGTCGCTCGACGAGTCGGACCTCAAGACCGCGCTCGTGGAGTGCGGCCTGCAGATCCCGGCCGACGAAAACGCGAAGCCCGTCTATGCCGAATACGAGGGCGAACTCTACTGGGTGAACATCAACCGCCGCGGCGAAATCTGGATCAACCTGCGCGACAAGCCGCAGCCGGTCTTCCGCGTCGTGCAGGCCAAGCGCGTCGAAAGCGCCGAGGAACCCGCGAAACCCGAGTCCAGCGCCACCGAGAGCGCGGCGCCGGCCGCGCCAAGCGAGGGAGGCGAGTCAGCCGCCGATGCTGCGGCCCCGTCCGGTGACGCCCCCGCGCCGCAAGAGCAGCGCGGTCCCAAGACCTTCCTTGACAAGGTGCGCAACCAGATGCGCCGCAACCGCCGCGGCCACGGTTGGTCGGGCAGCTTCCAGTATCTCATCAAAGCCTTCAAGACCGACGAGGCCGGCCTGCTCGCGCAGCTTGGCGAACACGGCGTGAAGCTCCCCGAAGGCGACCAGCGCTTCGAGGCGGCGGTTGGCGACTTCACCTACTGGCTTAACAAGAACCAGCGTGGGGAGATCTGGATCAACGCCGAGCTGACGCGTCGCATGCGCGGGCAGAAGGCGGAAGAATCGTCTTCGCCCGGATCCGACGCGGCAAGCAGCAGCCAGAAGTCAGAAGACAGCGGTCAAAAGTCGGAGGCAGCGCCTGTTGCCGCGAGCGGTGATCCCGCTCAACCGACGGTCGAGGCTCCAGCCGCCAGCGAATCGGGCTCAGCGAGCCCGGCTACAGTGTCCGAGCCGGTGGCTGCTTCGACTTTGCCCGCGGAGAACACCTTGACTGCGGTTCGCCTCTTGATGGAGCCGAAGAAACGCGGCGAGGGCGTGACCGCGCTCGTGAGCGACCTGGCGGCCAAGCTCGAGAAGGCGCCCGAGGTGCTTCAGGCCGCTCTAGCCGCCGCCGGCCTCACGCCGCCCGATTCGCCCAAGGGGAAGCCCAGCTTTGCCGAGCACGGTGGCGAGCTCTACTGGCTCAACATCAGCGCCAAGGGCGACCTCTGGCTCAACGCCAAGTCCGCCGCCTCCACGAAGAAGGCCAAGGGAAAGAAGGCGGAAGCGAGCGGGGAATCCGAGGAGTAATCTTCCAAAACAAAACAGGCACCCATGACGGGTGCCTGTTTTGTTTGCTGAAGAGATAGGCTTTACTCCGTCCGGGCGTAGGGGCCGATGAGGGCGCCGGTGAAGTGGCCGCCGCCGCCGGCGGCTTGGACGCTGATCGGGTAGGAGTCGGCTTTCGGCAGGAGTTCCTTCCACTCGCCGGCGCCGAGGCGGTAGGCGAAGGTGAGGGTCTTTTCCTCGCCCGTGATGCGCAGCTCGACGTCCTTGGCGTCAGCGGGCAGCAGGCCGGTGACGAGGGGCTGCGGTTTCGGGCCGTTCTGCACCTCGACGAAGACGCTCAGGCCACCCTCGGTGCGCTGGACGCCGAAGGTATAGGTGTGCGTTTCGTTTTGGCTGATGGCGAGGCCGGCGGAGGTGCCGCGGGTTGCCGGGACCGCAAGCTTGGTGGACGCGTCGAATTTGGAATGCTGCAGGCGGCGGCCCCAGAACGAGGGGTTGCCCTTGCCCGACAGACGGTCGGCGCGCGGGGCGAGGCTGAGCTTGCCGCCGCCGAGCGACCACCAGTTCTCCTTGGGCGTGCGGATCATGATCCACTGCGGCGAGAGCGCGGCTTGGTCGAATTCGTCGGTCCAGGTGAAATTGCCGGTGAGCGGCTGGGTGGGATTCGCGACGACGCTGGCGCCCTTCGGCGAAGGCACGACGTAGGGCACGCGCTCGCCCGGGGGCAGGATCACGGGCCAGTCGTCGTCGGTCCAGGTGACCGGCAGCAGGAAGGTCTCGCGGCCGGTGGCCCAGCGGTCGGGGGCGTAGGGGCGGCAGGCGAGGAAGACCGACCACCACTGGCCGTCGGGTCCGATCTCAAGGTCGGCGTGACCGGTGCAGGTGACGGCATGCGGTGCGCGGTTGTCGAGATCGCGCTGGGTGAGGATGGGATTCTTCTCCCACGGCACGAACGGCCCGGTGGGCGCCTTGCTGCGGAGAATGACCTGCGAGTGGTGGACGGAGGTGCCGCCCTCGGCGCAGCAGAGGTAATACCAGCCGTTGCGCTTATAGAGGTGGGGGCCCTCGATCCAGACGGGCTTCTTGGAGATATCCACGCCGCCGTTCACGATGATGCTGCGCGGGCCGATCATCTTGTTGTTCTTGAAATCAAACTCCTGGATCCAGATGGCGCGGTGACCCTGGTAGAGCGGTTTGTTTTCGGGCGGGTTGCCGTTGTTGACGATCCAGGCGCGGCCGTCGTCGTCGAAGAAGATGGACGGATCGATGCCGTCGAAATCCAGCCAGATCGGATCGGACCACGGGCCGGCGGGATCCTTGGCGGTCATGATGAAGTTGCCGCCCGCATCCACCATCGTGCAGATGACGTAGAAGGTGCCGTTGTGATAACTGATCGCCGGTGCAAAGATGCCGCGCGTGATGCCGAGGTTGTCGTATTTCAGCTGGTCGGGGCGTGTGATGACGTGGCCGATCTGCTTCCAGTTCACCATATCCTTGCTGTGGAAGATGGGAATGCCCGGGAAGTGGGCGAAGCTGGAGTTGATCAGGTAGTAGTCGTCGCCGACGCGGCAGATGCTCGGGTCGGGGTAATAGCCGGCGAGGATCGGGTTCTGGAAATGCCCGGCCGGGAGCGGGGCCTCGAAGATCGTGTCGCGGCCGGTGTAGGTGAAAGACTCGAAGGCAACGGGCTCGGCGGCGGCGAAGGCCGCGGAAGTGAGGGTGAGAGCGAGGGTGAGGGCGGGGAGTTTCATGGAGGTGGGGGAGTGCAATGGATGGACCTCATGCGACTGATGGGACGCATAGGACCTATGAGAAATTACCGGTGTCCCGGCATGTTGCGGAGGAGCTGCGAGGTGTAGTGCTCGAGCGGGTGGGCGGCGGGTTCGACGCCGGCGGGCAGCGGGCGCTTGGAGAACTGCTGGAAGTAGAGCAGGCAAGCGTCGCGCCAGTTGACGGCTTCCTTTTCCTGGCGGGCGAGGCGTTGGGCGACGTGTGTGAAGCGCTCATCGTCAATGCGACCCTTGAGCGAATCCCAGTCGCGCCGGAGCGCGCGGACCTCGTCCACGCCCTGCTGGTAACGCAGGCAGAGCTCGTCCCAGAGCGGGCGGCCCGACTTCATCTTGTGGTCCCACGGGACGCGGTGGAACCAGAGCAGCAGGTTTTCCGGGCAGGTCTCGAGGTTGCCCCAGAGCTTCTGCCACTCGGGCGCATATTGGGCGAGGGCGTTGGAACCGGTGGCGGTGCGGTCGAAGCCGATGCCATCGGCGGCGGCCTTGTGATAATAAACGGAAGTCCAGTCGGGACGACCGGCGCCCTTGAGGTCCACCCACGGACCGGGGCCGTAGTGGTGACCCTCGGCCATGATGTGCGTGAGGCCGAGCGGCATGGAGTAGTTCACGACGGTTTCGCGCGAGCTGAGCAGCATTTTGTTGATCGTCGCCACGACGGTGGCGTCGGAGCCGAAGGTCAGGCGCGTCCACTCGTCGGCGATTTTTTCGGAGGCGAGCTGGTGGTCCCACGCAAGGCGGCCGAAGGCATACCAGTTGGCCTGCGCGAGGAGGTGGCCGGTCCAGTTGCGGTCGGTGCCGGTGTTGGCGACGCCGGCGATGACGGACGGGTGCTGGAGCTTGGCGGAGCCGTCCACGATGGAGGCGATGGTCGAGCCCCTGCCGTTGGCGTAGGTGTCGGAGTCGAGCACCTCTTTCCAGAGGGGCGCGAGGTAGGCGAGGTCCACCGACTGGCCGAGGTATTCCTGCGTGATCTGCAGCTCGGCGGCGAGGCGGGTGTGCGGCATGGCGCCGAAGAGCGGGGAGAAGGGCTCGCGGGGCATGAAGTCGAGCGGGCCGTTCTTGATTTGCACGATGACGTTCTGGCGGAACTTGCCGTCGAGCGGCCCGAACTCCGAGACGGCCTGCTTGACGCGGTCCTCGTTGTTCTCGGGAGAATAGACAAAGGCGCGCCACATCACGATGCCGTTGTAGGGCTGGAGGGCGTCGGCGAGCATATTGGCGCCGTCAGCGTGGGTGCGCTTGTAGTCCTGCGGGCCGGGTTGGCCCTCGGAGTTGGCCTTCACGAGGAAGCCGCCGAAGTCGGGGATGACGCGGTAGATCTCGGCGACCTTGTCCTGCCACCACGCGGCGACGGCGGGATCGAGCGGGTCGGCGGTCTTGAGCCCGCCGATCTCGATGGGCGCGCTGAAGCGGGCGGTGAGGTAGAGGCGGATGCCCCACGGGCGGAATTCCTGCGCGAGCGCGGCGACTTTTTCGAGGAAGGGCGCGGTGAGGATTTGGGCGTTGGCGTTGACGTTGTTGATCACGGTGCCGTTGAGGCCAACCGATGCGATCGCCCGGGCGTAGTCGCGGTAGCGGGGGCTGCGGATATCGGGCAGGTAGAACCATTCCCAGAGCGAGAAGCCGGCGTAGCCCCGCTCGACGTGGCGGTTCATGTCGTCCCAGTGGTTGAGCAGGCGGCGCTGGATCTTGGGAGCGCTGATGATGTTTAACCCTTCAACCGGTTGGCCGAGCTGAAGGTGGCGGAGCAGGGCGAAGGCGCCGTAGAGCAGGCCTTGTGGACGGTTGGCGACAATGAGCGTGCGATGACCGCCCTCGTGGGCGATGCGGCGGACGATGTAGCCTTCGACGCCGGCCTCGCGCAGGTCGGCCTCGCTGATGATCGCGGCAATCCATGGGTCGCGCGGCGTGGCCAGGATGAGGGCGTTGTCGCGCGTGGCCTGGGTGACGATGGGAACCTCAACTCCGAGCAGCCCGCGGAAACCGGTGACGAGCTCGTCCCGCGCGGAGGCGACGACCGGCGGAGCATTCTCGGGGATTACGATCTCGGAGATGACGCCGGTGTAAGCAGCGCGCAGGGCCGGGTCAGCGATGGGGTCATAGCGGAGCCAGAGGCGGTAGCCGTCGTCGGCGCGGAGCGTGAGAGCGGAAGCGAGGGTGAGAATGAGGAGGCTGGGAAAGCGCATGGGGCGAAAAGGGCTGGGGCTTGAATCGTTCTCTTAATCGTAATCTTTCTCTTTCTCTCGCTCGTTCGGAGGGGATTAAGAGAAAGATTAAGAGAACGAGAAAGATTACGGATTTACCGGCCCGTGGATGCGGTAGTGGCCGCTGACTTGGAGCAGGGCGAGCATGGTCAGGAGGCCGTCGTAGTAGCGTTGGCGCCCCTTGGGCATGGGCATGTCCCAGAGGCGCTGGACCCAAGGCTGGCCGATTTCGCGGTCGGCGGCGAGCGCGGCGACCGCGGCCATGGCCATCAGGCCCTCGGTGTTGTAGTTTTCGGAGACGGGCGTGCCGTCGAGCTTGAAGCGGTCGGGGATCCGGTCGCCGTGCGAGGCGAGGAATTTCAGCACGCGGTTGCTCTGCTCAACCTGCCAAGGGTCGGCGCGCCACCAGGACCAGTCGAGGGCGGGATTGCCGAGCGTGCGCCAGGCGTCGTAACGGAAGTCGTCGTGGTTGCCCCACGGTGTCTTGCGCGGCGTGCCGTCGAAATTGGAATAATCGGGCATGAGGCCGGTCTTGGGATGAGCGGCCTTGCGGAAGTGCTCACGGCTGATGCGGGTGACGTCGGCGAGGAAGGCGCGGTCGGCCGGATCGGCGGCCCAGCGCGCCCAGAGCTCGGTGAAAGCGGGCAGATGGTAGGACGGGTCGGTGAAAGCGCTGCCCGGCGGGTGGGGCGTGAAGACGATCTGTTTCTCGACGGGGTCGAACATGCTGGTGATGCGGCCGCGGCCGGGTTCCTCGTGTTTGTGGAGCATCACGCGGAGCAGCTGCTGGGCTTCGCGGGAGTAGGCGAAGATGCCCTCGCCGTCGCCCCAGCGGTGCGCGGCGAAAAACAGCGCCATCACGAACCATTCCTCGCCATCGGGAGCCGGGCCGGCGCTGAAGCGGCGGCCGTCGTAGGCGGTGTGCCAGGCAAAGTAGCCACTGAGGGGGCCGCCCTCGTGCTGCATGTAGTGCTTGGCGAATTTCCAGATGGCGTTGAAGTGCTCGCGGCGGTCCATCTGCACGGCGATCATCATGCCGTAGGAGAGGCCTTCGGAGCGGACATCGTGGTTGTTGATGTCGGGCACGTAGGCCATGCCGCCGGGGACCGGGTAGTAAAGCGCCTCGGAGTCGGGATCACCGGCGAAGAGCTGTTGCCAAGCGCCCTCCAGTCGGGCCGTGATCTCGGCGTCGGACTTGCCGAGGTATTCCTTGAACAGATTGCGATACTGTCCGGTGGCCGCCGCGCCTCCGGCAAACGCCGACGCGGTGGCGAAGGTGAGGACGGAGGCGAGCAGGAGGCTGCGCATGATGGTGGCTTAGTTGAAGGCGCGTTCTTCGCCCAGACGGCGGGCCCAGCTGGCGAGGGCTCCGTCCTTTAGCTGGAGCACGATCGTCTGGTAAACAGTGACATTTTGAGGGCTGTAAACGGGCTCTTTCACCTGGATGGCCGCCCCGGTGATCGGATCGTAGGCGGGAATCTCTTTCATGTCGGTGGGCACCATTTTCTGCGCGGTCAGGACGTCGAACTGATAGACGAACACGGTGTCGCCTTCCGGCGTGGTATGCACGGACTTGGGATCGCCCCAGGCGGCGCGAATTTCCATTTCGGTCATGCCTTTGCGGAGGTTCTTGGAATTGCCCTTCGCGGCTGGAGAGGGGGCGGCGGCCGGCGTGGTCCGGGTGCTGTTGTCCGTCGGCGTGCTGCAGCCGGCGAGCAGGATAAGCGAGGCAAGGAGGAGGGAGGCGGATGACTTCATGGTTGTTGGGAAGGGGGCAGGTGCACGTGGAAGCGACCACCGGCCTGGAGCAGGCCGAGGAAATACAGCAGGCCGTTGTAGTAGCGCCAGCGGCCTTCGGGAGGCGGGGTGTCCCAGAGTTGGCTCACGAAGGGCCGCGCCAGTTTGGCGTCGGCGGCGTGGCCGGCGACGGCGGCCATGGCGATCAGGCCGACGGAGGGGTCGGAGGAGAGCGGTTGGCCGGCGAGGGAAAACTGGTTGGGCACGGCGGGCAGATGCCGGCCGAGGAAGCGCAGCACGCGGTTGCTTTGTTCCACCTGCCAGGGATCGGCTTGCCACCAGGCGTGGTCGAGGGCGACGTTGGCGAGGGTGCGCCAGGCGTCGAAACGGAAGTCGTTCTTGCCCGGACCGAACTCGAGGCCGGTGTAGGGCGTGCCGTCGAACTGCGAGTATTCGGGCATAAGGCCGGTCTTGGGGTGGGCGGTGCGCTTGAAGTAGGTGCGACTGGTCGTCGCGGCCTCCGCCCAGAAGGCGCGGTCGGCCGGGGCGGTGTCCCAGCGGGCCCAGAGTTCGTAGAAGGCCGGCACGTGGTAGGACGGATCGGTGAAGCGGTAGGCAAAATCGGTCGGCGCGAAGACGATCTGTTTTTCGGTGAGGTTGAAAATGGGCGTGATGCCGCCGGCGGCGGGCTTGTGCAGCATGTCGCGCAGAAGGCGACGGGCCTCGGCGCCGTAGTTCAGGATGCCCTCGCCGTCGCCCCAGCGGTGGGACGCAAAGAACAGCGCCAGCGCGAACCAGGCCTCGCCGTCGCTGGCGGAACCGGGATCGATGATGGTGCCGTCGAACTTGCACTGCCACGCGAAGTAGCCGGCGCGAGGACCGTCCGTGTGGCGCATGAACTTGTTGGCCCAGCGCCAGAGGCGGTCGAACTCGGCCTTTTTGTCCAGTTGCACGGCGATCATCATGCCGTAGGACATGCCCTCGGAGCGCACGTCCTGATTGCCGATATCGGCGATGTAGGCGAGGTCGGTGCCAACCGTATAGTAGAGGCGTTGGGTGCCCTCGTCGCCGGTGAAGAAGTGTTTCCACGCGGTGGCCAGCTTCGCGTCGAGTTCGGCCTCGGATTTGCCCAGCAGGGTGGCAAAGAGGTTCGGCGCAGCCTGCGGTGACGGTGGGGTTGCGGTCACGGGTGTCGGGGCAGGGACGGCGCAGGCCGTCACTGCCAGACCGGCGAGGAATGGCAGGAAGCGAAGCAATTTCATGGAGGTGAGCGGGAGCGGCGCCCGCGACCGGATCAGGCGCCGGCACCGGCCTTGCGGCGGCGTTCGGCGAGTTCGGCGGACATCTGCAGCGTCGTGCTCTTGTTCAGGCCGCAGAAGGCGACAGAGATGACGCAGCCCAGGAAGAGGAGACCGACGACGATGCTGGAGCAGGCTCGGAAGCCGGCGATGGCATTGGGCGCGGAGGGCGAGTGGGTTTCGTAGCCCCAGAGGCCGGAGAGAATCCAGAGCAGGCAGGCCGAGCCGAGGGCGAGACCGGACTTCAGGGAGAAGCCGATGGTGGCGAACACCATGCCGGTGAACCGGCGGCCGGTCTGCCACTCGGAGTAGTCGGCGGCATCGGCATACATGGCCCACATGATGGCACAGGTCGGCGCGTAAACGATGGAACCGGTGATCGCGAGGATGACCATGCCCCAGGTCGCGTCGGGGGGCAGGAAATACATCGCGAAGGCGTTCACGGCGGCCAGCGAGAAGCAGACGAGCGCGACGTTCTTGCGCCCGAATTTCCCCGAAAGGCCGGCCGAGAGCATGATGAAGAGGATCGTGGTGCCGGTGCCGAGCATGTTGACGATGCTGTTGAAGACGTCGGCGGCATTGGTGGCGGTTTCACGGGTGCCGTGGACGATGTAGCCCATCCAGTCGGCGAGGCTGCCGGTGGCTGCCATGTCGGGCGTGGTGAGGCCGAGCATGGCGACGAAGTCGAACATCGCGCCCTTGTCCGCGTAGTGGTGGTAATAATTGTAGTGGGCGCCACCGCGGAAGGTGAGCATCGCGAAGTGAAAGCCCGTGTAGATGAACAGCGCGATCCAGGGCTTGTTCTTCAGCAGGTCCATGAAGTCCTGCTTGGGGGACGACTGGGTTTCGACGACAGGCTTGATGCGCTCCTTGGTCGTGAAGAAGGTGACGAGGAACAGCACGAAGCAGAGGACGGCCCAGATGGTCATGGTGACCTGCCAACCGTGCTGCTTGTCGTGGCCCTGGGCGAACTTGGCGACGAGCGGGAGGGTGAGGCCGCCGACGATGAACTGCGCGATGTTGGCCGAGACGAAGCGGTAGGAGTTGAGCTTGGTGCGTTCGTTGAGGTCCGCCGTCATGACGCCGCCGAGGGCGGAATACGGCATGTTGTTCATCGAGTAGAGCGTCATCAGGATGGTGTTCGTGATGCCGGCCCACGCGATCATCGCCCCCATGCTCCAGCCCTGCGGGGTGGTGTAGGCGAGGATCATGACCACGGCCCACGGCAGCGAGGTCCAGAGGACCCAGGGGCGGAACTTGCCCCAGCGCGTGTTGGTGCGGTCGGCGATGATGCCCATGATGGGATCGAACGCGGCGTCCCAGAGGCGGGGCCAGAGCAGGATGGCGGCGGCGGCGCTGGCGGAGAGGCCGAAGACGTCGGTGTAGAAGCTCGTTTGGAAGAGCACCATCGACATGAACACGAAGTTCGCGGCGGCATCACCGGCGCTGAAGCCGGCCTTCTCGATGAAGGAGAGTTTCTGGTTGGGTTGGGCGGTATCGCTCATGGGGCGGAGGGGTAGGGGACGGACGGGAAGCGGGACAGGTTACTCGCGGAGCCAGAGGCAGGCGGTGACACCGCGCGGGTAGTAGCGGCTGCCGCAAGCCTCGCCGGAGTCGCTGCGGATCTGGTCGCACATGGCGTCCTTGCCGCAACCGGGCGTGCGCTGCCAGTTGGCATGGACGCGGTCGGCGGCGCGGGCGCTGTCGTTCAGGGCGGCGGGGAACAGCGAGCGGACGACGTGCTGGGCGATGGCGATCTTGGAGAACCAGGTATTGGTGCTGGTGCTGCTCATTTTCCAGCCGCCACTGGTGGCGTCGAGGCAGATGCCGCGTTGCAGCGACTGGCTCAGGTGGCGCTCCAGTTGCGCGAAGAGCGGGGCGAAGCGACCGGTTGTGTCGGTGGCATCCCGGTAGCCGAGGAAGAGCGGATACACGAAGCCCTCGACAGCGGGGAGGATGCGCGAGCAGTTGTTCTTCTCGAAGACGGCGGGGAAGAAGCCCGTGTTTTCCTCGAACTTGGTGGTCAGCGTGTGGGCGAGCAGGTCGGCGGTGGCGCGCGCGGCGGCCGATTTTTCCTGAAGACCGAGCGTGGCGAAGGTGCGCTCCAGCAGCACCCAGGCCCCGAGGGCCTTCACGGAGAGGTAGAGGTTGTTGCGGGCCTGGCCGAGGGAGACGTCGAGGCTGTCGTAGGTGGTGATCTCGGCGCCTTGGCCGACGCGGGCGGAGTCACGCTTGAGCAGGCCGTCGCGTTTGGCCGGGTTGGGGTCGTCGCGGTTGAGCAGGCTGTCCGCGCAGGCGAGGAGGATTTTGCGATTGGCGCGGAGCCAGGCGCGGTCGCCGGTGTGCGCCGCATAGGTGCAGGCGCAGAGCACCCAGTTGAGGAGCTGCTCCATCGTCATGTGCGAGAAGCAGCCTTCCTGGTTGTCGCACTCGTAGCTGGAGTGCCCGGGCGGGGTGAAGAAGTTGTTCACGCCCATGTCGTGCGTGAAGGAAATGCCATGCTGGTCGCGGTAACTGTAGCGGCGGACGAAGAGGTCGAGCGTGTCGCGCACCGCCCAAGGATGCCATTCCAGCTCGAAGAACAGGTGGTCAACCGTGAGGTCGAAGGTGTTCATCATGCGGTATTCGCCTTCGTTGACGACCCAGAGCGGCTTGCCCTTGTGCCAGAGCAGTTCGGTGCTGCCGAGGTAGCTGTGCGTGGCCTGGGCGATCAGGAACTTCTGGTCGGCGTTGAGCTTGCTGCGCGCCAGCTCGCGGTCGCGTTGGGCGGCGAGGCGTTCGTAGCGGGAGAACTCCGCCAGGCCGTGGGCGAGCACGTCCTCGAGATCTGTGAAGAAGCGCGTGAAGGCGTAGTCGGCGGTCAGGCCGGCGCTGACCGGGCCAGCGGTGTGGAAACCCAGCACCAGCGGGAAACGTTTCCGCTGTCCGGCGGGCACGGTGAAAACAAGCGCCGATTCGCCAGCGATCACGTGAAGGCCGCGAAAATCGAGGAACTTCGGGCTAAGGATGTCGAAGCCCTGCTTGAGGGCGACGCCGCGGCCGGGTTTGGTGGCGTAGCCGAAGGCCCGGACGGATGCGAAGCCGGCCAGTTCGGGCGCGGTGTCGGCGAGCGGCCGCACGGTGTCGTCACCGACGCCGACGCCGAAGACGAGCTCGACGGGGCTGCGGCCGTTGCGGTTGTCGAATTCGATCCAGCCGGTGACGAGCGGCGCGAGGTGGAAGCGGGCGGCGGCGCGTTTCATCTTCGCCGGGTCGGGCACCTCACCGAAGGGAGAGAGCAGGGAAAATCCGAAGCGATCTTCGGCGGCCCGCCAGGTGTCGCTGGCCCAGCCGAGCGTGCGGGTGTAGTCGGTCGGGCGGAGCGAGTCGAATCCGCGGGGCGGCTGGACGACCGTGGTGTCGCCGGTGAAGGCGCCTTCCTGGGACTTGGGCGGAGTCAGGAAGGGCAGCAGCTGCCACTTCGCGTCGGACCCGCGCTTGAAACCAATGTAGAGATTCTGCCTCGCGGGACCACGCAGCGCCTGACCGAAGCCGCCGGGAGAATCCACCAGCCCGCAGGTGAAACTGGCGAAGGCTCCGAAGGGGGAGTGCTGGGCGTGATAACTTTCCTGAAGGGGCGCGGACGAACTGCTCATGTGGGGTAGGGACGGGCGGAAAGACAACCGGCCGGAGTTTTGGCTCCGGCCGGCGCGCAACAAAATCAACCGTGCAAATACTGCATGAGGAGGTTTTCGAGATACTCCTGCTTGCCGGACTTGGGGGTGGGCTCACCGAGCTTGGTGAGGACGAGCTTCTCGAGGGACTTGAAGCTGGCCTTGCCCTTCTCGATGTCCTTGCCGTAACCGGTGTCGAAGGAGCTGTAGCGGTCGGCCACGAACTGCTCGAACTTGCCCTCGGCGAGGATACGGCGGGCGATCTTGAAGGCCAGCGCGTAGGCATCCATGCCGCCGATGTGGGCGTGGAAGAGGTCGTCGAGGTCGGTCGAGGGCCGGCGCAGCTTGGCGTCGAAGTTAAAACCACCGCTGCCCAGGCCGCCGGCCTTGAGGATGGAGATCATGGCGAGGGTCAGCGTGCGGACGTCGGTCGAGAACTGGTCGGTGTCCCAGCCGAGGAGCTCGTCGCCGGAGTTGGCGTCGATCGAGCCGAGCATCTTGGCGGAAGCCGCGACCTCGATCTCGTGCTGGAAGGTGTGGCCGGCCAGCGTGGCGTGGTTGGTCTCGATGTTGAACTTGAAGTGCTTCTCCAGGCCGTAGGTGCGCAGGAAGGCGATGCCGCTGGCGACATCGAAGTCATACTGGTGCTTGGTGGGCTCCTTCGGCTTGGGCTCAATGAGGAACTGGCCGGTAAAGCCGATCTCCTTGGCGTAATCGACCGCCATGTGGAGGAAGCGGGCGAGGTGGTCCTGCTCGCGCTTGAGGTTGGTGTTGAGGAGGGTCTCGTAGCCCTCGCGGCCGCCCCAGAACACGTAGTTTTCACCGCCGAGCGCGACCGTGCACTCCATGGCCTTCTTCACCTGCGCCGCGGCGTAGGCGAAGACGTGGGCGTCGGGGTTGGTCGCGGCACCGCACATGAAGCGCGGGTTACTGAACAGATTGGCTGTGCCCCACAGCAGCTTCACGCCGGTGGCCTGCTGCAGGCCCTTCGCGTGGGCGACAATCTTGTCGAGGATCTTGTTGGACTCGGCGAGGGACTTGCCCTCCGGGGCGATGTCGCGGTCGTGCCAGCACCAGAACGGCGCCTCGATCTTCTGGAAGAACTCGAAGGCCGCGTCCATGCGGACCTTGGCCACGGAGACCGGGTCCTTGCCGGATTCCCACGGACGGACGATCGTGCCCGGACCAAACGGGTCCGAACCGACGCCGCGAAACGCGTGCCAGTAGGCGATGGAGAAGCGCATGTGCTCCTTCAGCGTCTTGCCGTCGATCACCTCAGACGGGTTGTAGTGCTTGAAGGAAAGCGCGTTGGCGGAACGCGGGCCCTCATAGCGGATCTTGCCAATTTGCGGGAAGTGCTTGTTCAAGGATTTCATGACGTGAAACAGGGATGAGCCATCGACGATGGCTGCCAGGGGTGGGAATCGCGAGCTTCGGTCATCACATAAATGCGTCCAAGGGACCGACCATACTAACTATAGACTTGAATTGCTATTTCGTCGGGCTTTAGTAACTCAACCCCTACCCCTGATGAGCGAGAAGCGCGTTACCCTGTCCGATATTGCGCAGCGCGCTGGCGTGCACGTTACCACCGTGTCGCTGGCCATGCGCAACCACCCCCGATTGCCCGAGGAGACGCGCAAGCGTATCCAGGCCCTGGCCCAGGAGATGGGCTACACGCCTGACCCGCTGCTGCGCGCCCTCGTGGCCTACCGCGGCGGCGTGATCGAGCGACGCAACACGCCGACGCTCGCCTACGTGACCAACTGGACCACCGAGTGGGGCTGGAAGAACGTCACTGCGCACCCGGATTTCTATTCCGGCGCCAAGTCCAAAGCCGCCGAGCTCGGCTACAAGCTCGAGCATTTCTGGATGCGCGACGAGGGCATGAGCCAGGAGCGGCTCGGCCAGATCCTGTATTCGCGTGGCATCAACGGCATCATCATCGCCTCGCACAGCCGCGAGATGGGCGACGCCCTCCAGTTCAAGTGGGAGAATTTCAGCGCGGTGAAGATCGATTACTTCCCGCACCAGCCGATGCTGCACAACGTCACGAACAACCAGTGCGACATCGTGCGGCTCGCCATGCAGAAAGTGCTGTCCGCCGGTTACCGCCGCATCGGGCTCGTGATGCACCGCGGCTGGGACCACGCCGTGGACCATCTCTGGACGGCGGGCTACCTCTGCGAGCAGCAGGTGCTGAAGCCCCGCGACCGGCTCCCCGTGCACCTCTTCCCCGAGGCCGAGCCGCGCGACCGCTGGCTGAACGAAAGCGGCGAGGATCTCTTTCCCGACCCGAAGGCTTTCATGGCCTGGTTCAAGCGCCATCGCCCCGAGGTGATCATCAGCAAGGCTTCCTTCGTGCTGCCGATCCTGAAAAAAATGGGCCTCAGCGTGCCGGATGATGTCGCTTTTGTGGATGTGTTCTTGAACGACTTTGGTGGCGCCACCGCCGGGGTGCGGCAGAACCACGAGACCGTCGGCGCGCTCGCGGTGGAAATCTTGGCCGGCCAGCTTCAGCACAACAAGTATGGCGTGCCGGAGATCCCGACCACGACCTACGTCGAAGGCACCTGGTTCAACGGCCGCTCCTGCCCGATGCCGGCCACGGCCGGGACTGTCAGCTCGAGCGCCAGCTTGCGGAAGGTCGCAGTCTGAGTCTTGCTGGGTGTTCCCTGCCCCCCTGCATGATCGCTTACGCTCCCGACCCCCAGCGCTACGACCATATCGCCTACGCCCGCTGCGGGCGTAGCGGTCTTAAGCTTCCGAGAATCTCGCTCGGCCTCTGGCACAACTTCGGCGGGGTGGACACGCTGGAGAACCAGCGCGCCCTGCTGCGCCGGGCTTTCGACCTGGGTATCACGCACTTCGACCTCGCAAACAACTACGGCCCGCCGCCGGGCTCGGCCGAGGAGAACTTCGGCGTGCTGCTGAAGCAGGATTTCGCCGCCCACCGCGACGAGCTGATCATTTCCACCAAGGCCGGTTACTATATGTGGTCCGGGCCCTACGGGGAATGGGGCTCGCGCAAATATCTCCGCGCCTCGCTCGACCAGAGCCTGAAGCGCATGGGCCTCGACTACGTGGACATCTTCTACTCGCACCGGCCCGATCCCGAGACGCCGCTTGAGGAAACGATGGGCGCGGTGGCCGACGCCGTGAAATCCGGCAAGGCGCTCTACGCCGGTGTTTCCAACTACAACGCCGCGCAGACGCGCCAAGCCGCCTCCATCCTGAAGAGCCACGGCGTGCCGCTGCTCATCCACCAGCCGAAATACAACATGTTCGAGCGCTGGGTGGAGCCGGAGCTGCTGCCCGCGCTCACCGAGGTCGGTGCCGGCTGCATTCCTTTCTCCCCGCTTGCGCAGGGCCTGCTCACGAATCGCTACCTCAACGGCATCCCCGCCGACTCGCGCGCCGTGAAGTCCGGCGTCTTTCTCAAGCCCGGCCAGATCACGCCCGAACTCCTGAAAAAGCTTCAGGCCCTCAACGAGCTCGCGCAGCAGCACGGTGCCACGCTTGCGCAATTTGCGACTCTTTGGATTTTGCGCCGCCCTGAAATTACCACGGTGCTCATCGGCGCCAGCAAGGTCAGCCAGATCGACGACATCCACGCGGGCCTGAAGCTCGCCCCGCTGTCGGCTGACGAGCAGGCGAAGGTGGAGAATATTCTCGCCGGCTGAGCGCGATAACTGAAGCCGCGGCGAGGTCGCCGCGGCTCCAGTAAGGTCAGGGCGGCGGGCGGCCGAACTGTTGCTGGAACGCCTGCCGCAGGCCCTGCACGACCTCGGGTGGAGTCTTCGGCTGGCGGCGCACGTCGGCCCAGCGGCGCAATGCCTCGGCTTCGTCGTGTTGGCTGATGGCGTAGAAAGTGAGCGTGGCCTGGGCCATAGGATGGCCGGGCTGACGTTCGAGCGCGAGCTGCAGCGCGGCGAGCGCTTCTGGGGTGCGACCGGTGGTGAAATGAACCTGGGCCAGCTCAACCAGAGGCGAGGCTTCACTCGGGCGCAGTTCGTAGCCGCGCCGGAATTCGGCGGCGGCTTCCTCAAGCCGGCCGGTGGCTTTCAGCCAGCGCGCGTATTCGAGGTGAAGGCTCGGTGACTGCGGGCAGTGGGCGAGACCGCGGGAAAGGGCGTTCACGGCCGCGTCGTTCTGGCCGAGTTCGCGCAGCGTGCTGATGAGCAGGAGCCAGGCGTCGGAGTCACCCGGGTTTGCCGCCACGGCTTGCTCAAGGTGGGCGCGCGCGGCGGCGAAGTTGCGACGGTTGGAGTGGATCTGCGCGGCTTGGCGGCGGAAGGAGCTGTTGCGCGGGGCGAGAACGATGGCAGCGTCGAGCAGTTCGAGCGCGCGCGCGGGATCACCGGCCGAGTTGGCGATGGCGGCCGTCACGCTCAGGCGGTAGGCGTCGAAGCAGACCTCGGCGAGCCCGTCGAGCCACGGGTCCGGCAAGTCGGTGAACTCCCGGCGCCCGATCCGCTCGCGGAGGGCATCAGCCGTGGCGCGGTCATTGAAATGTTCGCTGACGGTCACGAGCAGGGAAAGCGCGCCGATGAAGTCCGGGTGCCGCGCCACGGCGTCGCTCAGGCGGGTGCGGGCTTCGTTCCAGTCGCCGCGGGCAACCGCGCAGCGCGCGAGGCCCAGCAGCGCGTAGGGTTGTCCCGGCGCCCGGCGGAGCGCCTCCTCGTAGGCACGGGCGGCTTCGGCCGGCTGGTTGGCTTTCACGAGCACGTCGCCGAGGCGAATCCAGGCGGGCAAATAATCCGGGGCCAGATCGGTGGCGCGGCGATAGAGCGGAAGGGCTTCGTCGGCGCGGCCGTAGAGCGCATGAATGCCCGCGGCGAGATGCGGCCAGCGCGCCTCGCGGGGCTGGAGCGCGCGCAGGCCGTCGTAGCAAAGCAAGGCTTCGCCAAAGAAGCCGTTGGCGTGGTAGAGCCGGCTAAGCGTGGCGAGACCGGAAACGGATTTTGACCACGAGCGAGCAACGGCTTCCGCGTCGGTGATCTGGTCGGCCAGCGTCGCGGGCCAATTCGCCAAGGCGGGTGTTGCGGGCAGGTGGCGCACGACCGTATGCTGGCGCGACGTGTTGCGCCAACCCCACCACGCGCCGGCGCCAACGATCGCGGTGACGAAGAGAATTAAGACAAGGCGTCGCGAAGACCGGGGCGGGGGCGCCCCGGCTCCAGGAGGGGAAACTTTGGCGCGCGTGGACACGCTCAGGGCTTGGCGGCGGGGCGCCAGAGGGTGATGCGGTCCATACGGTCGAACGGCGGATAGGAATAGAAACCGGCCGTGACGAGCGAAGGCCGGCCGGAGCCGTCTAGATCACCGGCCGCGCAGGTGATGAGCTGAATCGGGGCGTGCGCGAGCACGTGCATCGTGAAGTTCATCTTCCCGTCGTTGCGGAAGGCGACGAGCGCGGCGGCCTCGGGGTTCTGCCAGTCGTTGAAGCCGCTCACGCACACGATGTCCATGACGCCGCGGCCCTCGAGGTCCACGCCGACCGGGGCGTAGGCGCCGGGCAGGTCGGCGATGCGGTGGTAGCGGAAGTTGCCCTCGCCGACATTTTCCAGCCACTGCACACCGTGCCACGGACGCTTGCCCGGGTCGGCGTAGGCGAAACCGTCGCCGTTCGTGTAGAGCACGTCGGGCCGGCCGTCGCGGTTCAGGTCGCAGAGGCTGATGCCGCTGCTGCCGTAGTCCTCGTTGGTGGAGCCGAAGAGGATTTTGCCGGTGAAGTTGCCCTTGCCGTCATTGGTGAACAGGTGGACTTCCTCCCACTGCTGCGAAACGAGCGCGACGATGTCGAGGGTGCGGTCGCCGTTGAGGTCGGCGACGCAGACGTTGATCGTGCCGGAGAGGTTGAGGAGGATTTTGCTCTCGAACTGCCAGCCGCCGAGGTTGCGCATCCAGCGGATCTCACCCTGGTCGTAACCAAACTGCGCGACGGCGAGGTCGAGGCGGCCGTCGCCGTCGAAGTCGCCGGCGCGGATATCGGTCACGCGGGCGATGCGCTCGGCGATGATGCGCTTGGCGAAGTTCTGGCGGCCGTCATTCTCCAAGATGATCACGGAGCCGATCTTGTCGTTGTTGGGGAAAACCTCACCCATGCAGGCGACGAGCAGGTCCAGATCGGCGTCGCCGTCCATGTCCACGGCCTCGACGTGCACGGGCGAGGGCAGGCCGGCCAGCACGGTGGATTCGGTGAATTTGCCCGGGGCAGTCTGGCGGAGCCACACGACGGCGTTGAGTTTGTCGTCGCAGGCGAGGATGTCGTTGCGGCCGTCGCGATCAAGGTCGGCGAGGTTCACGTGTGAGATCCACGGTTTTCCCTCGAAGAGGTTGCCGATGGATTCACGTGCGAAGCGGGCGAGGTCCTTCACGACGGCCGGTTGCGCGGGCAAGGAGGTCCGCGCGGGCTCGGTCGGGGCGCACCCCGAGAGCAGGATCAGGCCAAGGGCGACGGGAGCTAAGGCGAAGCGGAACAGACGGGCGTTCATCGAGATGTTTCAGGGCGCGGAGAGAGTCACCTGATTGGCTCCGACCGGAACGGCGGCCGAGGATTGCGCGCCGCCGGGCCAGCGCACCTTGATTAGGCGCGCTGGATTGGCGGTGGGTGAGCCGAAGAAGCAGGTGGCGCTGGATTGCGTGAAGTAGCCCGATCCCGCCTGAACCTCGGCCGACTGCGTGGAGCCGTCGGCGTATTCGACGGTGAGGCGGGCGCCGAGCGCCGTGGGATTGCCGGCTGGTCCCTGCAGGCGGACGCCGAAGCTGCCGCGGCCGGTGGCGCCGCCGTTGCGGAAGGCGAGGGTGGAGTCGTTGTTGCGGGTGATGACAAAGTCGGGCCAGCCGTCGCGGCCGAAGTCGAGCACGGCGAGCGCCTTGGCGTCGCCGCGCACGATCAGGCCGCTCTCGGCGGGGCTGCGCAGGGCCAGTCCGCCGTGGCCGTCGCCGGAGAGGAGCACGCCCACTCCGCTGTCGAAGCGACCGTAGAACGGGATCGGTGCGTAGGAGTTTTGCACGGCGAAGAGATCCGCACGGCCGTCGCCGTCGAAGTCACCGGCCGCGATTCCCTGGATCGGTGACAGCTGGGCGGCGCGTGGCAAGGGCGTGAATCGATAGCGGCCGTCGGGCTGGCTGAGAAAGACACCGCTGCGAAATTCCGTAGCGGTGAAGACGCGGGCGGCGGCGAGTTTGTCCGCGCCGATGATGTCGGGCAGGGTGGCCTTGGCGAAGGCGTCGAAGGTCGGAAACTTTTTCAGCACGTTGGGCAGCTGGGCGCCGAGCTGGCGACGGTTCCGGCGCGGCAGCAGACGGCCGTTCTCATAGTAGGCTTCGATATGCTGGCTACCGCCGGTGCCTTTGAAGTCGCCGCGGTAGAGCAGGGCGGGGGCCTCGGGCGAGGCGTGGTAGGGCGTGTTAAGGCCGAGGTTGCCGGCGGCGTAGTCGAGCCGGCCGTCGCCGTTGAAATCGGCTGCTGCGAGTGAGTTCCACCAGCCGCTGCCGGCGGCGGCGAAGCCGGCGGTCTCACTGAGATCTTCGAAGCCGCGGCCCTCGCGGTTGCGCCAGTAGCGGATCGTGCCCCATTCGAGCGCCAGCAGAAGGTCGGGCCAGCCGTCGTTGTCCACGTCGGTCCAGAGCGCGGACGTGACCAGGCCAACTTTGGCAAGCGCGGGCGCCAGCTGCGCAGTCACGTCTTCAAAACGGCCGCCCTTGTTGCGGAGCAGGACGCTGGTCGCGGGCAGCGGATATTGTCCGGGCTGGGTGCGTCCGCCGAGGAACACGTCGAGCCGGCCGTCGCGGTCGAAATCAACGGCGGCAAGCGCGCCGGCACTGATGGGCAGCGCGGGCAGGGCGTCGGGCGCGGCGGGTTGCAGGCCTTGGTGGGCGCGGTTGAGGAAGAGGCGCGGCTGATATTCAGGGGCGTTGCCGGGGAGGCCCACGCCGCTGCGGGTGAGGAGCAGGTCGGCGGTGTTGTCACCGTCGGCGTCGAACAGGAGGGCGGGGCCGTCGTTCAGGTTGATCTCCTGCCGGAGACCGCTGGCATCCACGCTGGCAAAATGGCCGGGCTCGGTCGCGACGAGCAGGCGCGTGGAGTCGCGCGGTGTCCCGCCGAGCAACACATCGTCGGCGCCGTCACCGTTCAGGTCACCGACGGCAAGGGGCGGACCGCGGCGATTCTGGCGCAGCGGGAGGAGCGGTTGACGGATGAGTTCGTCCAGCGGGATCTCCCGGACGTTGTGGCCCAGGCCTGCCGCGGCCGACACCTCGGCGAACTGCGAGGCGGATTTGGCCGGCGCGACGAAAGCAGGTGGAGTCGAGTCGGGCTCGGTGATCGTCAGGCGTTGGTCCGCGGAGAGGTCGGTGAAAACCTGTTCGTGGCCGCTCGGCCAGCTGACGGTGAGGCGACGGATCTTGGTTTGCCCACCGAGACCGAAGTGCAGCACCGGTTCGGAGGTGGAGAGGTAGCCGCGGGCGAGCACGAGCTGGCGGACTTGCGGGCCGGCGTCGGTTTCGAGGCGCACGGTGGCGCCGACGCCGAAGCGGTTGGAGTGCGTTCCGCGCAGTGCCACGACGAGGCGGTGCCCGGTGGGCGAGTCGTTGCGCAGCACGGTCGCGCCCTGTTCGAAGTTAGTGTAGATGAGATCGAGGTCGCCGTCGCCGTCGAGGTCGCCGAAGGCGGAGCCAAAGCTGACGCCCACTTCGTCGAGGCCCCAGGCGGCACCGGAATTTTCAAAACGCAGGTCGCCGAGGTTGCGGAAAGCAAGGTTGGCTTCGCGGAGAACCGGGCTGCCCTTCATCAGGCGGATGCGCTCGATCGCGCTGTCAGCGGTCATCACGCGCAAAATGAGGTCGGCGTTGTGCGACTCGCGGTGCATGCCGGTGGTGCAGTGCAGGTCGAGGCGGCCGTCGTTGTCGAGGTCCTCGAGGCGCACGGCCCAGGTCCAGTCGCTTGCGGGCAGGCCGGCGAGGAAGGCGGCCTCGGTCATCACGCCCAAGCCGGTGTTGAGGTAGAGCGCGTTGTGCAGCGCTTGGGTCGCGGTGCCTTCGTCAGGATAATCGCGCGATTTGCCGCGGTGGTCGGCCATCGTGCGCATGTCCTTCTCGTGCGAGGTTGCGGCCATGTCGGCGATGTAGAAGTCAATGAGGCCGTCATTGTTCACGTCGCCGATATCGGAGCCCATCGCGGAGAAGGGCATGTGGGGGACGACCTGATCAATGACGTCGGTGAAGGTGCCGTCGCGGTTGTTGCGCCAGAGCTGGTCGCGGGGCGCGAAGTCGTTGGCGACGTAGAGATCGGGCCAGCCGTCGGCGTCGTGATCCCACCAGGTCGCCGAGTGTCCCTGGGTGAGGCCGCTGAGGCCGGCGCGGTCGGTGACGTTGGTGAAGGTGCCGTCGCCGTTGTTGCGGAAGAGATAATCACGCTGTCCGTCGGGGAATTTTTCCGAGCTAAGCAGGTTGGTCTGGAGATAAACATCGAGCCAGCCGTCGCGGTCGTAGTCGCAGAAGGCGGCCATCCCGCTCGCATCGGTGACGGCGAGCCCGCGGGCGGCGGCCTCCTCGGTGAAGGTGCCGTCGCCCTGGTTGATGAACAGCCAGTTGGGCGCGTCGAAGCGGCAGACGTAGAGATCGAGGCGGCCGTCGTTGTTCACGTCGGCGAAGGCGGCACCCTGCTTCCATTCCTCGAGGGGCTTCGCGCCCCAACCGGCGGCGCGGGTGAACCCGGCCTTGGCCGTGACATCTTCGAAGCGCCAGTGGCCGAGGTTGCGGAACAGTTTGCACGGGCCGGTCTTGCTGACGATGAACACGTCGGGCCGGCCGTCGTTGTCGTAATCACCGATGGTCACGCCGGTGCCGATGGGGCCGACCTCGAACTCGTGGTAACGCTGCGCCCACATGCGCGGGTCGTTGTAGGGATTTTCGGTGACGAGGCCGCTCTGCGCGACGGACACGGGGCTGAAAAGTTTCGTCGGAGCCGGTCCGGAGTGGGAGGCAAGCGGTTCCGTGCTGAGGCCGGGCTGCGCCACGACGGACACAGCTGAGGCAAACCAAGCCGGTAGCAGGAGGCAGCGGCCGATCAGGCGCAGGCTTTGCTTCGGGAAATTAATCATGGGGGGCTACTGCAGGCGGGCGCGCAGGCCGTCCGGCAGCAGGGCGCGGGCGAGGGCCTGGTGTTTCGCGTCTTCGATCTTCAGGTTGAGGGCGCGCAGCAGGACTTGGAAGCGGTAGAGTGAGCCGACGGAGAGAGTGCGCAGCCGCGGCTCGTCCATCAGGTTGAGGCAGATTTCCATTTCGCGGCGCGCGAGGTCGGGGTGTTTGCCCTGCATGAGCACAACGGCGAGACTGACGCGGCGGTCCCAGCTGAGGTCGTGTTCTTCGCTGGCGCCGTAAACGGTGAGCAGGGTTTTCAGGGTGGCCTGGAAACGCGCGGTGTCGCCGCGTGCCATCTGGACCTGGGCGAGGGCGGCGAGCGCGGGCAGATTCTCCGGGTAGTTCACGAGGGCCGAGGCCGCCGAGGCGGCGAGCTGTTCCTGGCCCATCTCGAGAAAATACTCGGCGAGGCGGCTGACGGTGGTGGCCGCATCCTGTTCCTCGGCGACTTCAAAGATGAGGACGCCTTGGTTCTCGAATCCACCGACGGTGGGCAATTGGTAGGGGACGGGCAACAACCAGGGCGGCATGGCCCAGTTCTTGAGGGCGAAGATGAAGGAGTTTTCCGGACGGCTGGTGAAGAGCCGGGCGTATTCCTCGAGGTAGCCGTCCCAGGTGGGCACGAGAATGTGCGTGAGGCCACGCTTGGCGATGAGCGCCTGGGCTTCCTCGGGGGTGGTGGCACTGGCGATGCGGGCGGCGGCTTCGAGCGCGGGTTTGTTGGCGAGGTTCAGGCTGCCGAGGGCCTGCAGGTTGCCGTGGAAGGCGAGCGCGGTCGTGCGGAAGGGTGGCGCGAGCACCACCGGGGTTGTGCCGGCTCGCTCCGCCAGCCAGTGGGCGAGGCTTCGCTCCATGAGGCCCTCGACTTCGAGTGGAGTCAGGGCGTTTTCATAGCGGCTCTTGGGCAGCGGCCTTTGGCAAAGCAGTCCCGGCAGCAGGGCCACCGCGAGCGCGGTGAGCCACGCGGACCGAAGCCATGGGCCGGGCCTTTGCGCCAAGATAGAGGTGCCGACCACGAGGGCCACGAGGACCAAGCCGGAGACGGTGGACCACCCGCGCAGCTGGAACCACGCGAAGAGCAGTGCGGGCAGCAGCGGCAGTCCGACCAGAAGCAAGGCGGTGCGATCCCGTCCGCCGGTGCTGGCGCGGAACATCAGGGCGAGCAGCGGCACGAGCAGGCCGAGCGGGAGCAGCACCGCGACGAGCGGGAGTTTGGGGCCGTCCTGCCGAAGCCACGCGGGAAAATTTTCCGCGACGGCGGCCAGCGGCAGGCTCGAGAGCCGCGTGCCGAAGACTTCGCGTCCAATGATCCAAGGCTGGCCGGAATGCCAAAGGGCGTGCCCCAAGGCGGCCAGACCGACGAGCGCGAGCGCGCTGCGGACCCAGCTCACCCAACCGGTCCAAGGCGCACGGCCGGAGCGCCAGGCGTCGGCGAGCGCGATCAGCTCCGCCACGCCAAGCCACGCGAGGGCGGCAGCGGGATGATTGCCACTCAGTTTCCACGTAAGCTGGTCGGGGGCGTTCTCAATCAGCCAGACAGCCACGCAGGTGACGGCGCCGGTTGCCGCCCAAGCGCGCCAGAGGCGCGGCACCTCATCGTCGGCATCGCTGCGGCGCAGGGTGGCGGCGAGCAGCCCCGCCAGGGCAAGCCCGCCCAGCACGGGCAGCTGCACGAAAAAATTCACCCACAGGCCGAGTCCGCCGGCCACGCCGCCGGCGATCATCCAGGCGCGGCGGTCCGGAGACCGGCTGTCAGTGGTGGTCACCCACGCCAGTGCGGGCAGAAGCACGCTGGCCATGGCGAGCAGCAGGGAAAGGCCCAGGCTGTCGGGGGCGCCGGGGATGAAGGCTGCTGAGAGCGGATGGAGCGTTGCTCCCCCGACGAGCCAAATCGCGGCCGGCCAGGCCCCGAGTTTGCGGAAGAGCAGAAAGCCGCCGACCACGAGCGCGAGCAGGAGCAGCAACGGATCGGCGAAAAGCGCGGCGCGCTCGACGGCCAGCGGCGCGGAGCCGCCGGCGACGAGCAATTGGAGCTTGGCCGCGGTGGCCAGCCACCAGCGATAGGGCGAAGGCGTGCCCACGGGCCGGGGCTCCGTGGCATTGTCGTAGCGGACCTGACGCAAACGCCACTCGCCGGTGGCGAGCATCTGCTGCGTTTCCAGGATCCACTGGTAGCTGTCGTTGTTGTGCTCGGAAGCAATCAGCCAGCGGCGATTGCCGGCCCAGCCGGTAGTGGTGGCGGGATCAGGCCGCGCCGTATCCGCGCCCAGCATGGTGACGTGCTCCACCCGTTCGCGGCGACCTTGGTAGAACCAGCCGAGCAGCACCAGAGACAGGGCGAAGGCCGGCAGAAATACGGTCAGGAGGGAACGGGCAAACGGCTTCATCAGCAGGGCGGAAAGGGTGCGAAAAACAACCAGTGTGGGAGGGGAAGGGCAAGCTTGGGGCAGACGAAAGCAGCATGGTTGCCACTGCGTTTCGACGCATCT
>CBINOW010000004.1:0-69030 GCA_966252395.1 uncultured Oleiharenicola sp.
AGATGAAGATCAGCAGGCCGACGAAGGTGACCATCACGCACATGAAGGCCGTGAGCGGATCGAGCAGGAAACCGAGGCGGAGCGATGTGGCCCCGAGGTCGAACCAGGCGAAGTTGTGATAGAGAACACCCTGCGTATAGATTTTTGCCGGCCCTATCGAAAGCGCAGTGTTAAGTGCGAGGCACGAGAGCACGAACGCGGCGATCATGGCCGCGATGGCGGCGGCGCTCGCCACCCGGGTCTGGCCGCGGGGCAACAGTGCTGTGACCGCTGCGGTAGCAAGCGGCAGCGCGGGGATGAGCCAGAGGTGTTGGGCGGCCAAGGTCATGAAGGATTCTCCGCGGATGGCGCGGATTGGCGCGGATGGATCAATCCAGTCCAGCGTGTCATTCTGAGCGCAGCGAAGAATCCAAGGGCATGGTCACATGCGCACATCAGCTTGGATTCTTCGCTTCGCTCAGAATGACGGGTTTCAGGGGTTAGGTAATTATCCGTGTTCATCCGTGTAATCCGCGGTAGTTCAGCCTTTGAGCGAGTTCGCCTCCTGCAGGCGGATGGTTTTCCGGTGGCGGTGGATGGCGATGACGAGCGCCAGGCCGACGGCGGCCTCGGCGGCGGCGACTGCGATGGCGAAGAGAACGAAGATCAAGCCGGTGGCGGCCTCGGGATGCGGGCCGTAGCGCCAGAAGGCGATGAAGTTGAGGTTGGCCGCGTTCAGCATCAGCTCGATGCCGAGGAGCACGAGGATGGTGTTGCTGCGCGACAGCGCGCCGGCGAGCCCGACGCAGAAGAGCAGGCTGGAGAACAACAGGCAGAGTTGCAGCGGGCTCATGGCGCGTCCTCCGGTTTGTCCACGGCGGCGATGACCATGGCGCCAAGGAGAGCGACGGTCAGGAGCACGCCGACGATGAGCAGGGCCGCGGCGTGCGGGCCCATGAGCAGGTGGCCGAGTTCCTTCACGGAGACCGTCGGGGTTGGGTTGGCCGTGTGGACATCGAGCGGGCTGCGCAGGATGGCACCGACCAGGAGGCCACCGATGCCACCGGCGGCGATGAAACCGAACACGGCGCGCTTGAGGGAATCAAATTCCACCGGCGCGGTCGTCGCACCCTGGCGCGTCAGCAGCACGGCGAAGAGCACGACCATCGAGACCGCGCCCACATAGACCAGCACCTGGGCGAAGGCCACGAATTCGGCCCCGGCCCACAGGTAGAAGGCTGCGATGCCCGCCCACGTGCCCACCAGCAGCAGCGCACTGTGGATCAGATTTCGGAGGACGAAAGCTGATATCGCAGCGGCGATGGTCAGGAAGGCGATGAGGAGGAGGGGGAGCACGAGAAAATTTATGAAGTATGATTTATGATTTATGATTGTAGAAAGGCCCTGGTGCCTGCGCGGCTTGGTGCGCAGGCGGCCAAATCATCAATCGTAGGTCGTAAATCATAAGTTCAGGCGGCGTAACGATAGGTCCGCGGACCGCGGCCGGGGTTGAGGCGGCGGGCCAGCAGGAGGAAGGGGATCACGATCAGGGCCGCGGAGACGGCCCAGCGGGCGGCGAGCATCGCGCCGGACCACTCCGGCGTGAGGGCCCAGAAGGCGCCGTTGAAGAGATTGATCAGGGCCAGCGGCACGAGGAACTGCCAGGAGAGGCGGGTGAGTTGGTCGATGCGCAGGCGGAGCAGCGTGCCGCGCACCCAGATGAAGAACACGATCATGCCGGCCAGCTTAATCATGAACCAGAGGTAGGACGGGATGAACTCGAGGAAGGCAAAGGGCGCCTGCCAGCCGCCGAGGAAGATCGTGACGCCCAGGCCGCTCAGGGCGGTGAGGCCGAAATACTCGGCCATGAAGAAGAGCGCGTATTTGAAACCGGAGTATTCGGTGAGGTGGCCGGCGATGAGTTCGCTCTCCGCTTCGGGCAGGTCGAAGGGCGAGCGGTTGCTCTCGGCCAGCGCGGCAATGAGGAAAATGATGAAGCCCGCGAAACCCCACGGAGTGAAAACATGCCAGTGCGGTAGGACACCGAAGGTCCAGCCGCCCTGGGCCTCGGCGATCTCGCGGAGGGACAGCGTGCCGACGACGAGCACGGCGGGGACGACGGAGAGGATCAGGGGCAGCTCGTAGCTGATGAGCTGGGCGAGGGCGCGCATAGCGGCGAGCAGCGAGTATTTGTTCCGGCTGCCCCAGCCGGCCATGAAGATGGCCAGCTCGGTGGCCGTGCCGGCGGCGAAGAAGTAGAGCAGCGCGGCATCGAGCTCGACCGGGATGAGCGCGCGGCCGAACGGCAGCACCGCAAAGCCGAGCAGCGAGAACGCCACGATGCAGACCGGCGCGAGGAAGTGCAGGACCTTGTCGGCGGCGTCGGGAATGACGTCTTCCTTGGTCAGCGCCTTCACGGCGTCGGCAAAGGGCTGGGTGAGGCCCCAGAGCTTGTGCTTCAGATGAAAGGGGAGAACCGAGAATTTCGGCACACCGGCGCGGTTGGGACCGAGGCGGTTTTGGAGGCGGCCGAGCAGCTTGCGTTCGGCGATGGTCGTGAAGGCGAAGAACAGGCCGAAGACGGTCAGGATGACGGCGATCGTGATCAGGTGATGGACGAGCCACTGGAGCGGGGTCGGGAACAGATCCACGATCCAGTCGCGCGCGATGAGCGGGATGACTTCGAGGAAATCGCTCATGCGGCGGGACCTCCGGTGGCTGGCTTCGGAGCTGCGGCCTTCGCGGCGGCTGCTGCTGCGGCGGCCTTGGCTTTCTCCTCGGCGGCTTTGCGCTCGGCGTTGAGGCGGGCATCCACCTCGGCGGCTTCCTCGGGATGGATCTGGTGGAAGTAGGTGTTGGGCTTGGCGAGCTGCTCGCGGTTGAGGAGCAGGCCGGTGAAGCGGTCGGTCGCGGCGATTTCGAACACCTGGTCCATCTTGATCGCGTCGAAGGGACAGACCTCGACGCAGAGCTGGCAGCTCATGCACACGGCGGTGTCGATGGCGAAGACGGCGGGATAGATCTGGGGTTTGCCGGTTGCGTCGGGCTTCTTGTCCTTGCTCTTCTCAATGTAGATGCACTGCGGCGGGCATTCCTTTTCGCAGATCTGGCAGGCCACGCAGCGCAGCGTGCCCATCGGGTCGGTGGCGTTCTCCGTGACGAGGAACGGGAAGTTGCGGTAGGCGGCCGGGAGTTTGGCGGGGACGTCAGGGTATTCCTGCGTCACCATCCGGGCCGGGTCATGGTAGCTCCCCACGAAATTCTTCGCGGTGACTGCGAGGCCTTTGAGGATGCCGGAGCCGAGCATGGGGAGAAAGGTTGAAGTAAGGGTTAAGAGGGAAGAAGGCGGAGGTGCCGTAAGCAGGAGATGGGGTTCTTAAATCATCCTTCTTAATTCTTTCTTGGTTTCAGCGGTCCACTTCGCCGAGGACGATGTCGATGGAGCCGAGGATGACCACGGAGTCGGCGATGGTGTGCCCGAGGCACATCTCCTCGAGGAGAGTAAGGTTGATGAGAGAGGGCGGGCGGACGCGATAACGGTAAGGATTCGGGCTGCCGTCGCTGACGAGGTAGAAACCGAGTTCGCCCTTCGGGCCTTCAAGGCGACCGTAGGCTTCGCCGGCTTTCGGACGGAAGCCGCGGAGCTTGGCCTTGGGGTCCATGATCGGGCCGGCGGGCAGGTCGCGAAAGGCCTGCTGAAGGATTTTCACGGACTCGCGCATTTCGAGGATGCGCATCATGTAGCGGTCGTAGGTGTCGCCGTGCGCGCCGAGCGGCACGCGGAAGTCGAAGCGCGGGTAGAAGCCGTAGCCGTCCACCTTGCGCAGGTCGTAGTCCACGCCGCTGGCGCGGAGGATGGGGCCGGTGATGCCGGCGTTGATCGCGTCCGCGGCGCTCATGCGGCCGATGCCTTGCGTGCGGGCGAGCATGATCTCGTTGCCCGTGAGCATCGTCTCGTATTCGTCGAGGAAGCGCGGGAAATTGTCCACGAGCGCCTTGGCCGTCGCCAGCCACTCGGGCGACGGGTCCACGCGGCAGCCGCCGAAGCGCTGGTAGTTGCACATCATGCGCGAGCCGCTGAGGGCCTCGAAGAGGTCGAGGATCTTTTCACGTTCGCGGAACGCGTAGAGGAGCGGGGTGAACGAGGTGCCGAGGTCGTTGAAGAGAAAACCGACGAGGCAGCTGTGGTTCACCAGGCGCGTGAGCTCGGCCATGATGACGCGCAGGTATTGGGCGCGGTCGGGGACGGTGAGCCCGCCGAGCTTCTCGACCGCGAGAGCGTAGGCCCAGTTGTTCGTCATCGAGCAGAGGTAGTCGAGCCGGTCGGTGTAGGGCATCGACGCCAGATAGCTCGTGGCTTCGGCGATCTTCTCGTGGTTGCGGTGGAGGTAGCCGAAGACGGGCTTGAGCTTCACGATGCGCTCGCCGTCGAGCGTCACGATCATGCGGAAGACGCCGTGGGTGGACGGGTGTTGCGGGCCCATGGAGACCTCGAGGAGGTCGCCGTGGAATTCGTCGTGCACCGCGCGGACGGTGGGGCCGGAGGCCATGGACGGGAAAAGGCTCATGGCTTGGCCTCCGGGGCGGCTGGAGGCGGCCCGCCTTCGCTCTGCGAGCTACGGCGCGGTTCGTCCGGTGGCTGCGCCACAGGCGAAGGGTAGTGGGTTTTGGCACGCTCGTGAACGGTGCCATGCGGGGTGGGTTCCCACTCGAAATCGTCGGGGGCGACGTAGTCCTTGCGCATCGGGTGATCCTTGAAGCCGTCCCACATGAGCAGGCGGCGGAGGTCGGGGTGGCCGTCGAAAACGATGCCGTAGAGGTCGTAAATCTCGCGTTCCTGGAAATCGGCGGAGCGCCAGACCGGGGTGAGCGACGGCAGCGTGACCTGGTCGGTGCGGTTGGCGGTGCGCAGGCGCAGGATGACGGGTGCGGTGCTCTTCAACGCCATCGAGTAGAGGTGATAGACGGCCTCGAGATAGCCGGGCAGGAGGCGCTTGGTCTTTTCCTCGACGATTTTGGCCGGGCCGCCGGCGGGGTCGGGCACGGAAACTTTCTTCGTCTCGACGATCTCCTTGTCGGGCCAATCGAGGCCGGTGACATTGGAACAGTAGTCGAGTTTGACGAAGGGGTCGTCACGCAGGAACAGCGCGATCTCGCGGGCGGTGGCGGCGTCGAGCAGCAGCGAGTGCTCGGGCGCGGTGCCGGGATTGAGCACGAGTTCGACCTTGGCCGCGGGGAAGCGGGTCAGGAGGCGGTCGCGGAGCTGTTCGAGGGTTTCCAAGGGGGGAGGGAAAGATTAAGAAGAAGAGAAAGAGGCTAGGGCTTGCGCGGGAGGGAGGGCGGCGAGAAGAGGGCGGGGTTGTTCGGCGGCTGGAGGTCGTGCGCGCCGTAGTCGGGAATCGGGAATTCGCCGGGGTTCTCCGGGCGGAGATGGCGGGCGGTGTCGGGGCCGGCCACGCGCTCGGCCTTGATCTTCTCTTGCAGCTGCGTGAGCCCGTGTAGCAGGGCCTCGGGGCGCGGCGGGCAGCCGGGGATGTAGATGTCCACCGGTATAAAACGGTCGATGCCCTTGAGCACGTTGTAGCCCTGCTTGAAGGGGCCGCCGGAAATCGCGCAGGCGCCCATGGCGATGCAGTATTTCGGCTCGGGCATCTGGTTCCAGAGGCGAACGACGAGCGGTGCCATCTTCTTGGTAACGGTGCCCGAGACGATCATGAGGTCGGCCTGGCGGGGCGAGGGGCGGAAGATCTCGGCGCCGAAGCGGGCGATATCGAAGCGTGCCGTGGCGGCGGCGATCATCTCGATGGCGCAGCAGGCGAGACCGAACTGGAGCGGCCAGATGGAATTGCTGCGGCCCCAGTTGTAGAGCTCCTCGAGGCTGGTGAGCAAAATGCCGTGGCGGCGCAGTTCCTCGCGTTCCGCATCGGAGAGATTGCCAGCCGCAGGAAAAGGCGTCGGAGCGTCGCTCATGTTATTTCCACTCCAGGTGGCCGCGCGCCCAGGCCCAGACGAGGCCCTCGGCGAGAAGGAGGATGAATACCAGCATCGCAATCAGCGCACCTGATGGGAGGCCGGTCATCGCGACGGCGAAGGGCAGGAGGAACAGCACCTCGACGTCGAAGATGAGGAAGAGAATCGCATAGAGATAATAGTGCGCCTTGAACTGGATCCATGAGTCGCCGGTGGCGGGGAGGCCGCATTCGTAGGTGGCGTTCTTGACCGGGCCGGGGCGGCGGGGCTGGAAAAACTTCACCCAGAGCCAGGCCACTCCGAGCAGCAGGAGAGGGAAGGCGATGGCGACGCCGAGGAAAAGAGCCAGGAACGCGTGGGGATGCTCGCTCATGGGAGAGCCACGAGCATTGAAAAAGTGCGGCGCTGTTCAATGGCGAAGCAGCCCCGTGATTTGCCAGAAGCTGCTCATCTCTTGTGGTCACATGGCATGAATCCGGAAACAGGCGCTGGAATCGCCGACGATGCGGTCGCCAAAACATGCGCAGCTCCGGTCAATGCGCGGCGAGCGCTCGTGTGCCGGATGTGGCAGGATAAGGCTGCAACCCATATCCTTCAACCCCATCCCACCATGGCCACGCTTGCCGATCGTCTTCCCCTCAATGTCGCCGGACGTTTCTACGTCGATTCGTCCTGCATCGATTGCGACCAATGCCGCACCGAGGCGCCCGATTTCTTTGACCGCGATGCGGACACGGGCACGTCCTTCCTGAAACGCCAGCCGGACACGGCGGACGATGTTGCGCTGGTGCAGCAGGCGGCGATGAACTGCGCCACCGGCTCCATCGGCGACGACGGGGCGTGAGGCGGCGCACCATGCGGTGCGCCGGAAGTAACAAGTTTCAAGTAGCAAGTGCCAAGAGAATTGGCTCCCTTGATACTTGGTCCTGCTCCTTGTCACTTTGCCGAGGCGTCACGCCTTCAGCCAGGGCAGTTTGTCGAGGTCGGCGTTGCCGCCGGTCACGATGAGGCCGATGCGCTGGCCGGCGAGCGGCACGCGTTTTTCCAACAACGCCGCGTAGGGCACGGCGGCGGACGGTTCGATCACCATGTGCAGCGCCTCCCAAACGGCGCGCATGGCGGCGACGATGGCTGCCTCGGAGACGGTGACGATGTCGTCTACGTTCTGCTGGATGATCGGGAAGTTTTTCTCGCCCGTGCAGTTGGTGCGCAGGCCGTCGGCAATCGTGGCCGGCGTCGGAATCGAGATGCGGCGGCCGGCGCGGAAGGACTGTTGGACGTCGTTGGCCAGCTCGGGCTCGACGCCGATCACGCGGATGCCGGGATGAATGGCTTTGGCGGCCACGGCGGTGCCGCAGAGCAGTCCGCCGCCGCCGACGGGGCAGAGGATCAGGTCGAGATCGGATTGGTCCTCCAGCAGCTCGATGGTCGCCGTGCCCTGACCGGCGGCGACGCGCAGGTCGTCGAAGGGGTGGACGATGGTGGCGCCCGTTTGCTTCGACACGCGCGCGCAGGCGGCTTCGCGGGCGGTGAGGTTGGGCTCGCAGAAGGTGATCCAGCCGCCGTAGTGGCCGACGTTCTGCACCTTCGACTGCGCTGCGCCGGCGGGCATGACGATGTGCGCGGTGATGCCGCGCAGCTGGGCCGCGCGGGCGAGGGCGGCGGCGTGGTTGCCGGAAGAGTGGGTAACAACGCCGGTGGCGGCTTCCTCGTCGGTCAGCGAGAACACGGCGTTGCAGGCGCCGCGGGATTTGAAGGCGCCGGCCTCCTGGAAGTTTTCGCACTTGAAGAACAGTCGCGCGCCGACGGCCGCGTCGAGGCGTTCGCTCGTGAGCACAGGCGTGCGCTTGATGAACGGGCGGATCCGTTCGTGGGCGGCGCGAATGTCGGCGAAGGAAAGGGACATTTTTCTGAGTTTGGCCACAAAGAGGCGCGAAAAGACACAAAAAAGAAGACCGGACTGAACACGAAGGAGCCAAGCAGCGAAGTCTGATCCTGAGTGGTGAGTGTGACTTCGCTACTTTGCTGCTTCGTGTTTTCCCGTTTTCGCGTGATTCGCGGGGGAAGTTGGCTACGGTGCCGGCATGACCGTCAAAAAGCTGCTCCACACCCGCATGCGCGTGAACGACATCGAGCGTTCCGTGAAGTTCTACACCGAGGCCCTCGGCCTGACCGCCTCGCGCCGGCACACCTCGCCGCGCGGCGCCCAGTTGGTTTTCCTCACCACGCCGAACAGCGACGAAGAGATCGAACTCTGCCAGATGCCGCCGGGCGCGGAGCCGGTGAAGGTGCAGCCCGATCTCATGCACCTCGCCTTTGAGGTGGACGACCTCGAGGCGTTCGCCGCCGCCGCCGCGAAGAAGGGTTACGCGCTGAGCGACGGCCCGACCAAGACGGGCAGCGGCTCCGTGATCGCGTTCATTGATGCGCCCGAGGGCTACGAGGTGGAATTGATCCAGAAGGCGAAGTGAGCCTGGTGGCCGCTGACGACGAAGAGCGTTCGGACTGGGTCTCGGCCTGGCCCGATGCGCTTGCCTTCGTCGCCGGTCTGGCGCTGGCCTGGTATGCCGGGTGGCAGACGACCGATCTGGTGTGGAGTCTTTGGCTCTCCAGCCTGGCCGTGGGCTACGCGATGATCGTGTGGTCGGTGTTCAGCCCGGCCGTGCTGCTGCAACGCGAGGGCCGCACGGGTTCTGCGGGCGCGGCGCTGATCGGCGGGCTGTTCATGCTGGCGTTTTTCACCGTGCACTTCGGCATGTTCCACCTGGTGCACTCGGTGTTCCTGAACCAGTTTTTCCCGGTGGGACCGAAGGTGAGCGGCCTGTTCAACTTCGAGCTCTATGCCGAGGTGGTGCAGCGCTACTGGTATTTCGTGCCGTTGGCGCTGCTGGCGGAGCGACAGGGTTTCCGGCTGGCCGCGGTGCCTTCGGCGCCGCCGCCGACCTCGGTGAAGGCCGCCGACATTGAGGCCCGCAAGACGCGGAACGCGCGGTTCTCACCGGCGGCCAACGTCGGGCGCCCCTACAAGAACGTGATCCGGCTGCACCTGTTGATCTTCTTCTTCGCCGGCGCGCACTTTGCGAAGTTGGACAGCTTCCTCGTCTACGCGGTCGTGTATGCTGTGTATTTCTTCCCGTGGCGGCTGCTGACGGGCGCGAAGGAAGCGACGGAAGCTTAGCGACCGCCGAACTTCCGTTCCCAGGCGAAGAGGTATTGCTGGGCGAGGCCGGCGAGCGGGCCGAAGTGGGTGCGGCCGAAGTGGGCGACTTGCGCGGGCTTCCAGCCGTCGAGGCCGTAGCGGCGGGCGAGGGACTTCAGCACCCAGGTGTCCACGGGGAAGGCCTCGAGCTTGCCCGCGCCGAAGAGGAGCACGCAGTCGGCGACTTTTTCGCCGACGCCGGGCAGTTCCATCAGGCGTGCCTTGGCGGCGGCGTAGGGAAGGGCTTCGGTCTCATCGAGCCAGCCGGGGCGGGCGGCGAGAAATTTTGCGGTTTCGGCAATGTAGCGGGCGCGGAAGCCGAGCAGGCAGGCGCGGAGATCTTTATCGGATACTCGATCGAGTTCGGCCCACGTAGGCAGGCGGTGATGAGGTGGGGCGGCGAGTCCCTTCGCCGCCGTTTCGGCGCGGAGCGGAGTCCGCGCCCTACCGATTTCAGATCCGTGCCGCTCGGCCAGCAGGGCGACCATTTGCTTGATCTGGACGATCTGCTTGGTGGCGCTGCAGAGGAAGCCGAGGAGAGTTTCGCCGAAGGGCTGGCGCAGGATGCGGAGCTCGGGGAAGGCGGCGATGCAGTGGGCGAGATGGGTGTCGCTACGCCAGGGCAGAGAATTGGTGAGCGCGGTCCAATCGAGGTCGTGGGCGAGGTAGCGATGGAGATCGGCGACGGTGGTGCCGGCGGAACCGCGCCAGTGCAGGCCGGCGTCGCTGAGCTGGAGTTGGACGCAATGGGTGGACCAAGTGCCGGTCCAGACGCGAGGTGAGGGCACCCCGCCTCCAAGGTGATCATCGCTCTGCCAGCGGAAGGCTTGGCCGCCGTCGAGGGTTTCGCGGAGGACGTCGGCGGAGGGATTCCAGCCGGGAAGCGGGTGCCAGTCGCTGAGGGCGGACGGCTTTCCGGAGCGGGTCATTCTGAGCGGAGCGAAGAATGACAAGGGGCGGTTACTTGCCCGTTGGCTTCTCCCACAGATAACTCTTCTCGGTGGCGAGGACTTTGCCGTCGGCGTCGGTCAGCTCGAGTTTCCAGGCGACGGGGTCGGCCTTGGGGTCGGTCCAGTCGGCGCCGGTGAGACCGAGGTGGAAGACGGTGTCGCCGGCCTTGAGGGCGGGCGTAAAAGTGAAGGTCTGCGGCTGGGCGGCGGTGTGGGTGATGACCTGCAGGCGGGCGGTCACGGGTCGGGCGTCGGAGGGGTTGGTCACGCGCACGAGGAAATAGTAGCCGCCGCGCTGGTCGGGGTGCGTGCGGAGCACGGCCTCGCCGCCGGTGTTTTCCTTGCCGTCAAAGTATTCGGAGATGCGCTTGAAGGACGCGGCGTCGCGCCAGCCGCTGAAGACGCGGACGATGGTGAGGTCGCTAGCCGCCGAGGCGGAGCAGAGGCCGATCAGCAGAAAGAGGAGGGAACCACGGATTACACGGAGGGACACGGAGGAGCTTTTCATCGGACGAAGGCGGGCAGGCAAGGGTTGAGTGGAGGAGGGTTCCGGCGGGGGCCGGACCTACTCGAAGTGGACCTTCTTGTATTGGTGCTGCCCGAGGAAGGAAGGTTCCCAGCCGCGCACGGCGGGGTGGAGGAGGAAGTTCTTCACGCCGAAGAAAACGGGGGCGACGGGTGCCTGCTCCAGCAGGAGCGCCTCGGCCTGTTGGAAGAACTCGAAGCGTGCCGCGGGGTCGGGGGTGGCGGCGGCCTGCGCGATGAGGCGGTCGTATTCCGGGCTGGCCCAGCCGGTCCAGTTGTTGCCGCCTTGGGAAACAAACAGGTCGAGGAAGGTGACGGGGTCCACGAAGTCGCCGATCCAGCCGGCACCGGACAGCGTGTAGTTCAGGCTTTGCTGGTTTTGGAACCAGGTCTTCTGCTCCATCGGGGAAATGGTGAGGGTGATGCCCAGCTCCTCTTTCCACCGGGCCTGCAGCACCTCGGCCACCCGGGGTTGGTGCTGGTCGTTACGCACCTGCAAGTCGAGCACGGGCAGGCCGCGGCCGCCGGGATAACCGGCTTCGGCCAGCAGACGGCGGGCGGCTTCATAGTCGGTCGCGACGCGAGCCCGGGCGGTGTAGCCGGCCAGGTTGGGCGGCGTGAAGCTGCGGGCCGGGAGCTGGCCGCCGCGCAGCACGTTTTCCGTGATCACCTCGCGATCGATGGCCAGCGTGAGTGCGCGCCGGACCCGCACGTCGTTGAAGGGCGGGCGGGTGGTGTTGAAGCGCAGAAAGATCGCCTGCAGGAAGGGATCGGAGCGCAGGGCGCTGGGCCGGGCGGCGCGATGGGCTTCGATCTTGGAGGCGGGCAGGCTGCCGGTCACGTGGACCTGGCCGGCTCGGTAATTGCGTTCGTCCACCTCGGCGTTTTCCGTGGTGAGGAAAATGATGCGGTTGAGCCGGACGGTGGCGGCGTCCCAGTAGGCGGGATTCTTGACGGCGACGAGGCGAGCGTTGGGCGTCCATTCCGCGAGGGTGAACGGACCGTTGCCGACGAGGTTTTCCGGGCGAGTCCACGCGGGGGAGCGCTGGTTGATGTCGCCGAATTTCGCGAGCACGCGGGGATTGACCGGAAACCACGCGGGCAGGGCCGTCAGCGCGGGGAGATAAGGCGTGGGCCTCTCCAGCGTGAGGCGCAGGGTGTGGTCGTCGAGCGCCACGGCGCCGAGTTGGCTCGGATCGGTGAGGTCACCGCGGTTCAGCGCCGCGGCGTTTTTCAGAACGTGGAGCAAGTAGGCATTTTCGGCCGCCAGCGAGGGCGCCAGGATACGCCGCCAGGAGACGACAAAGTCCTGCGCGGTCAGTGGGTCGCCGTTGGACCAACGCGCGTTGGGGCGCAGGTGAAACGTGTAAACGAGACCGGAGGCATCCGCTTCCCACCGTTCGGCCACCGCGGGCAGGGGTTGGGAGGTGTGTTCATCAAGCACGCACAGGCCCTCGAAGAAGGCCACGGCCAGATCCACCTCCGTGGCGGCACTCAACAGATGGGGGTCGAGTGACTGGGGCTCGGCCGAATTAGTGACGAGCAGCGTGCCGGTGCGGAGGCCGGCTTCGACGGGGGTTTCGCGCTTGGCGCAACCGGCCAGCAGCACGAGGGCGGAGAAGATCGGGATCAGGCGGCGTAACACGATGAGCACGATGTGCTTTGCGCGTCCCGGCGCAAGTGACGAAGCGGGGCAAGTTTCGCCGGTTTGCGCCGATATAAACGGGTTCAGTGAGCAGTCTCGCATCAACCTCCGCCAGCCGGAACCTTCCCGCGGCCGCCTCGGCCTTGCTGGAGCGGCATGGGGCGGCGGTGCGGCTTTATCTCGCAGGCCTGCCCGGCTCGGACGCGGCCCGCGTGGAGCGGGTGATGCAGCAGCTGGCGACCGAGATCGGCGATCCCCGGGAGATGGACGATGATCCGGCCGTGTGGTTATTCGCCAAGGCGCGGCTGTTGCTGGTCGGGGCCGGGCAGCGGGCGGATGTGCTCCTCGCCGACGGGCCGGAGGGCGACGAAACCGGAGAAATTCAGGACAGTCGCGTGGCCGTCCACCGGGCCTTTGCGCGGTTGACCGGCAAGCAGCAGGAGGCGCTGCGGCTGAAGTGCCAGTTTGGTTTCAACCCCGAGGAGGTGGCGCGCATCACGGGATTGTCGGCCGGCGGCGCAAGCGGGCTGTTGCAGCATGCGATGAGCCGGGTTGTGGAGGCCATGCCGAAGGACGAGGGAAAATATGCGGACCGGCTCGGGGACGCGCGTCTCATCGCCTACGCGCTCGATGAAATGGAGGCTGCGGAAAAGCGGGCTTTTGTTGCGAGCATGCCGGACGGCAAGGCGTTGCTGGAATCCGCCGAGTTGATCCGGCGCGCGATACGCGAGCTGACACAGATCCTGCAGAACGGCGCGCCTCCGCCGCGTCGGCGCCGCCGTGGGGGATTTCCGGTTTTGCGATGGGCGATGGTCTTGGCGGGAGTTGCGGTCGCGGTCGCTGCCGGGTGGTGGTTCTTGTCCGGTCGCGACGGACGCGAAGCAGAGTCGTTTTCCGCCAGCTCGGCCAAGGATGCGGAAGCGAAGGTTGAGCGCGAAGCGGAGCCGGACGATGAGCAGGCGGCGGCGACGGTCAGCGGGCGGACGCGCAAGCGGGAGTTGCGTCCGGGCGAGGCGGACTGGGAGCGCAAGGCCTTCGGTCGCGGCAGCGGGCAGAGCGCCGGCCTGACCGGCGAAGGCGGCGGTGCGGCCGCGTCGAATGAAACGGCTGCCGCGGAGGCCGGTGCGGACACGATCTCGGCCGAGCCGACTTTGCCGGACGAAGACGAGCCTGAGAAGGAGAGCAGGCGGGTGCGGGAGGACTCCGCCGTGGTGTTGCTGCCGGCTGGGGTCGGTGGCGCCGGAGCCGTCGGCGGCACATCGGCGGACAAGCCACCAGAGAATGCGGCGGGCGCGTGGACGGGTTCAAACAGCGCGGAAACGCGACAGGTCGGAAAAGGTGAAAAGCCCGTCGGGCGAGAACGCGTGACGGCGGTGGCGCCGCGTCCGCCGGAGCCCGGCCTGAAGGATCTGCAGCGGGCCTTGGGGCAAGGGCAGTGGCCGTCGCCCGAAGCCGTGAGTCCGGCGGCTTTGCTGAAGCAGGTGCCGCCGGAGTGGCCGGCGCGGGGGGCGCAGACGCGTCCGCTGGCCGTGCGCATGGAGATGGCGCCGTCTCCGTTTGCGCCCGGTCGCCAGGTCGTGCGCGTGGTCGTGCAGGCGAGGCCGGCGCCGCCGCCGGTGCGTCCACCGGCGAACCTCGTGTTGGCGATCGATGTTTCCGATTCGATGAACGCCCCGAACCGGCTGCCCTTGGTGCAGGCCGGTCTGCAGCGGCTGGCGGAGCGCTTGCGGCCCGATGACCGTGTGGCCGTGGTGACCTACGCCGCGGAGGCCCGTCAGGTGCGCGGCAGCGAACCGATCGGGGACGAAGGGCGCGGGCTGCGCGACGCCTTGGCGGGTTTGTCGGCGCAGGGGCGCACCAACGGTTACGAGGGGTTGACGCAGGCCTACGACGTGGCGCGTCAGGCGCGGACGGACAAGGGCCTGAACGCCGTGATCCTGTGCACGGATGGCAATTTCAACCTGGGCGAGACCGACAACCAGACCTTGGCGCGGATGGCCGCCCGGTTCGCGGCCGACGGTATCCGGCTGAGCGTTTTTGGTTTTGGTCGCAGCGACCGCAATGACCTGCGGCTCGAGTTGCTCGCGCAGGAGGGCGGAGGCCAGAGCTGCTACGTGAACACCGAGGAGGAGGCTGAGCGCTTGCTAGCCGGGCAGATCGAGGGGTTGCTGGAGCCGGTCGCGCGCGACGTGGTATGGCGGGTGGACTTGGATCCGGCGCAGGTGGAGGACGTGCGCGCGCTGGGCGGTTCGGAGGCCACGGTGCCGGAACTGTTGCCGGGACGGAATCTGAGTTCGTTCTACGAATTCACCCTGCGCGACTCCGCCAAGGCTCCGGCGCAGGGGTGGGGAGAGGTGCAGGTGGACTATTTTGCCGCGCGCGGCGCGCAGCCCGCCCGGCTTAGTCAGCCGGTGGTGGCGACGAACGACGAGTGGAGCCGAACGACGCCGGGATTCCGGTTTGCCGTGGCGATGGCGGAGCTCGGGCGCATCCTGCAGGCCGAACCCGCCGGGGCGTTGGCGGCGCTGGAGCGACTCGAGGCGTGGGTTCGCGAGAACCTGTCGGACGACGCGGGCGGCTATCGCCGCGACCTGCTCGATACGATCGCCCTGGCGCGGCAGGCTGCGGCGAAATAACGGCGAAGGATCGCGCGAGCGGGAGCAAATCGTGTCACGCGGTCGTGGTGCGGGGCTTTTTGTTTGTCAGCGTTCGGCGGTTCCGCATGGTTCGCGCGGGCCAGCCACTCCTTTTATGAACTGGTATTACGCTGTTGGCGGACAAAGAAACGGCCCGTTTGGGCGGGATGAATTCATCCGCATTGTCGGGACCGGGGTGATCACGGACGCCACACTCGTGTGGCGCGAAGGCATGGCCGAATGGCGTCCCTTCGCCGAAGTGAAGGGCGAACTTGGGTTGCAGCCGCCCGCGGTGCCGGCTGACGCGACCGGCGCCACGGCTCCGGTGTCCGCGCCTGCTCCTGTCGCCGGACCGGCGAGCTTCGAGTTCACGGGCACGGCGGGCGAGTATTTCAAGATCTGGATCGTCAACCTGCTGCTGACGATCGTGACGCTCGGCATCTACGCGGCGTGGGCGAAGGTGCGCAACCGGCGCTATTTCTACGCGAACACGCGCCTGCTCGGGCACGCCTTTGACTACACCGGCAATCCGGTGCGCATCCTCATCGGCAACCTCATCGTGTTCGGCATGGCGCTGGTGTATTTCACCTCCGGGGCCATCTCGCCGATCCTCGTGCTGGTGGTGATCCTGCTGTTCATGATCATCACGCCCTGGCTGATCGTGAAATCGCTGGCGTTCAACGCGCGCAACTCGGCCTACCGCGGCCTGCGCTTCGGTTTCGACGGCACCTACGGGAGCGCGGCGAAGAACTACCTGCTGCTCCCAATCGCCGCGGCCTTTACGCTCTACCTGCTGATCCCCTGGGTGCAGCGCGAGCAGAAGAAGTTCGTGGTCGGGAAGCACCGCTACGGCTCGACTGCCTTCAGTTTCGACGGCTCGACGGAGGCCATCTACAAGATCTTCGGTCTGACGCTGCTGTTCTTCATCCCGCTGGTGGTCGCCTACGGCGGGTTCATCGCGATGATCATCGCCGCCGGGGCGACCGGAACTCCCGGCACTCCGCCGGCGCCGTCACCCCTGATGGCCTTGTGGGGCCTGATGTTCTTCCCGGCGATGATCAGCGCCCTGATCGGCAGCTACTTTTTCCGCGCGCGGATGTTCAACTATCTCTGGGGCAACACCACGCTCGGCCAACACCGTTTCGAGGCGAACATGACCTTCGGCGGCCTGTTGGGCTTGCAGTTCGTGAACGCGCTCGTGGTTTCGTTCACGCTCGGCCTGATGTATCCGTGGGCCAAGGTGCGGCTGGTCGAATACACGCTGAAGAGCCTGCGCTTCGTGCCGGCGGGCAGCATTGAGGAGCTGACCGGCAGCGGAGTCGTGGCGGATGAGTCGGCCGTCGGCGAATCCGCGGCGGACTTCTTCGACTTCGACATCGGGCTCGGCCTATGAGCGGGTTTCGCGCCGTCCTGTTCGACGGCCGGTCGGCGCGTGCCCAGCCGGTGCAGGCGGAGTTTGTCGCGGACGGCGGCCTGACCCTGACCGACGAAGCGGGCGCGGTGCAGACCTTCGCGCCGCAGGAGGTCAAGGTGAGCGCCCGCCTCGGCCGCGCCCCGCGGCTGATCGAGCTACCCGACGGCCGGCATTGCGAAACCGACGACAACGACGCCGTGGACGCCGCGCTGGCGCAGCTGGGCCGGGCCAAGGGGTCCGCGTGGCTGCACCGGTTGGAGACGAGCTGGCGGGCCGTGCTGATCGGGCTGGTGGTGGTTTCGGCGACCACGGCGGTGGCGATCCACTACGGTCTGCCGTTCGCGGCCGAGAGCCTCGCCCGCAAGCTGCCGATCGAGGTCAACGAGCAGATCGGTCGTGACGCCCTCGCGACGCTCGACCACATGGCCTTCGCGCCCTCGGATTTCACCCAGGAGCGCCAGCGGGAGCTGCGGAAGCAGTTCGCGGATTTCCTCAGAAAGACCGGGGATGGTTATCCCTATCGCCTGGAGTTCCGCGCGGCCAAGGAACTCGGAGCCAACGCCCTCGCGCTCCCTTCCGGGACAATCGTGGTCACCGATGAACTGGTCGAGCTGGCCGGCGACGACCGGCAGATTATCGCGGTGTTGGCCCACGAATGCGGGCACATCCAGGGGCGCCATGGACTGAGGACGGTGCTCCAGCATTCGGCGGTCGTCATCGTGTTTGCCCTGATCTCGGGCGACGTCTCCAGCGTGTCGGCGCTGGGCGTGGCGCTGCCGACGCTGCTGCTGGAGAGCAAGTTTTCCCGGAGTTTCGAGACGGAGGCCGATGCCTACGCGATTGACGCGCTGAAAAAGGCCGGGCTTTCCCCGGATCACCTGGCGGACATCCTCCTGCAGCTGGAAGAAAGCCACCGTAAAAGACGATTGGACGCCAAGGTGCTCGATTACATCAGCTCGCACCCGCCGACCCCGGAGCGGATCAGGCGGATTCGCGGCCAGTAGGCGCGGAGCTTTTCGCAAAAAAACTTTGTCCAAGCCCTAATAAACCCGGCAATCATCCGTGGAAGGAGCACAGGTCGCGTGAACAACGAACCCCACCATTCCGATGCCAGTGCCGACACCAGCTCCTTCGTATCCGCCGCAGTCGCGCGCCATCAGGCGCCGCTGCTGCGCTACGCCACCCGCCTGCTCCACGGTGACGCAGACCGGGCGCAGGATGTGGTGCAGGACACGTTTGTCCGCCTCATGGCCCAGCCGTTCGATCAGGTGGACGGGCATGTGGCGGAATGGCTGTTCACGGTTTGCCGCAACCGCGCCACGGACATGCTGCGCAAGGAGGGGCGCATGAGCTACTTTGCCGAAGGCCAAGTCGAACGCCTGACCACCGCCGATCCGCGGCCGGGCACGGGGCTCGAACGGGCCGAACAGCACGCCGCCGTGCTGAAGCTGATCGACCGGCTTCCGCCCAACCAGCAGGAGGTCGTCCGGCTGAAATTCCAGAACGGATTCAGCTACCAGGAAATCAGCCGCATCACGTCGCTCTCGGTGACGAACGTCGGCTTCATCCTGCACACCGCCATCAAGACCCTGCGCCGGCAAATGACCGCGCAGCCGGAATAAGAGACCGCCGACCACGGACCACAGACTACCGACTCAGAGGAAACACAGAATGCATCCGAACACGATTTCACCCGATGACCCGCGACTGACCGCCTATGCGCTGAACGAGATGGAGCCGGCCGAACGCGCGGAATTTGAGCAGCTGCTCCAGAACGATGAGTCCGCCCAACTGGCGGTGGAGGAAATCCGCGCGGCCGGCGCTTTGCTGGAGGGCGCCTTGGAAAGCGAGCCGGTGACGGCGGTCAGACAGCCGGTGGTTGATGACTACAAGCCCAAGGCGCGGCTCATCCGTTTTCCGCAATTCTATTACGTGGTGAGCGGCATGGCCGCGGCCTGCTTCGCGGTGTTCTTTGTTTACTGGCAGCGCAACCAGCCGGTGATGGAAAAGAAGAGCTACGTGGAGGTAGACCTGACGAAGTTCAAGCAGGGGGATCACGCGTCGGCTGACAGCGAAACACCAGCCCAGGGCGCCACGGCGCAACCGGCGGTGACCATGGCCCTGGCCACGGAGCCGGCACCGACGGTGGACTCGAAGTTTGACGTGATCCTCTCGCCGTCGGCTCCGACCACCGCGGCGTTGGGCTATGCCCAGAAGGTGGAAACACTGGAGGAGCGCAACCGACCGCTTGTGCTGGACGCTTTTAACGTCAAGGCGGACGCTGATGATGGTTACACGGCCACCACCACCTTGGCGGGCACCCGGCTGAATACCCGACTGAAGGATATCGGCAGTGCGGCCGGGGTCATGAACAGCCAATTTCTGGCGGACACCTCGGCGACGGCATCAGGGCCGGCGATGAATCAGGAAGGGCGTAATATCGGTTCCATTCAGGTAAAGGGCGGGAGCGTCGCGGGCCTCCGCTTCATGGCCGCCCCGCTGGCGCCGCCAGCCGACTTCAGCGCCGAGGCTTACAGCTTCCGCAAGGACAACGACTACCTGCGCGTGGCGGACAATCCGCTGTCCACCTTCTCGGTGGACGTGGACACGGCGGCCTACGCGAACGTGCGGCGTTTCCTGACGCAGGGGCGGCGTCCGCCGGCCGATGCCGTGCGCATCGAGGAGCTGATCAATTATTTCTCCTACAACTATGCCCAGCCGGTCGGCAACGTGCCCTTCGCGGCGAGCCTGGAAGTGGCGTCGGCCCCGTGGGCGCCGGAGCACCGGTTGGTGCGCATCGGGTTGAAAGGACGTGAGGTCAGCGACGCGGCCCGGCCGCGGGCCAATCTCGTTTTCCTGCTCGATGTGTCGGGCTCGATGCAGTCGCCCCTCAAGCTGCCGCTCGTGAAACAGTCCCTGCGTCTGCTGGTGGACAAGCTGCGGGCGGACGACCGCGTGGCGATCGCGGTGTATGCCGGCTCGTCGGGCCTTGCGCTGCCCTCCACGCCGGTCAGCCGCAAGGCCGACATCCTGGAGGCGATCGACCGGCTGGAGGCCGGCGGTTCGACCAACGGCGCGCTGGGCATCCATCTCGCCTACGACATCGCCAAGGCCAACTTCGTCGAGGGTGGCGTAAACCGCGTGATTCTTGCCACCGACGGGGATTTCAACGTCGGCACGACCAGCGAGGGCGAACTCGTCCGCCTCATCGGCGAGAAGGCGCAGAGCGGCGTGTTTCTCAGCGTGCTCGGCTTCGGCATGGGCAACCTGAAGGACGGCACGCTCGATCAGATCGCCGACAAGGGCAACGGGCACTACGCTTACATTGATTCGCTGGCCGAGGCGAAGAAGGCGCTGGTCCAGCAGGCCGGCGGCACGCTCGTGACGATTGCCAAGGACGTGAAGATCCAGGTCGAGTTCAACCCGGCACAGGTCGCGGCCTACCGGCTCATCGGCTACGAGAACCGCCTGCTGGCGAAGGAGGACTTCAACAACGACAAGGTGGACGCCGGGGAAATCGGCGCCGGCCACACCGTGACCGCGCTCTACGAAATCGTGCCCGCGGGCGCGGAACTGGCGGGCGTTGCGGGTGTGCCAGCGGTGGACGAGCTGAAATACCAGCGCGCGGAAACGCCAAACGCCAAACGCCAGAATTCAAACAGCGGCGAGCTGCTCACGGTGAAGGTGCGCTACAAGGAGCCGACGGGCGATACCAGCAGCAAGCTGGAGTTCCCGCTGCGCGACATGGGTCTGCGTTTCGAGGATGCGAGCCAGGATTTCAAGTTTGCCGCCGCGGTGGCGGGCTTCGGTATGGCGCTGCGCGACTCGCCGCACAAGGGCTCGCTCACGCTGGCGGACGTCTCCGCCTGGGGCCGGGCCGGACTGGGCAGCGATGCCGGTGGCTACCGCAGCGAATTCCTCAGCCTGGTCGAGAAGGCGCAGGCGCTGCAGTGAGCCTGCGCCAAACCAGCGCCTTGGGGACAAGTCGCTCCACCTCCCTTATCGTTCCAACTCAGGCGCGGTTCCGCCGGCGGCGCCAGTGCAGGCCGCCGAGCGCAAGGCCGGCGAGCATGAGCGCGTAGGTCGAGGGCTCGGGCACGGGCACGAAGTTCAGCAGGAGACTGTTACCGGACTGAGAAAGGCTGAAGACGCCGCCGCCATAAAATTGGGAAGTATCGAACACGAAGTCCGCGGCTTGGAACCCGGTGATGCCGGTGGAGGCGGTGGCGATGGTCCAAGAGGTGGGACCGGTGAGGCCGCTGACCGGTTGGCCGGGGGCGTCGGCCAGACTGAGGGAAATCGCCTTGAGCGTGTAGCCGCCGGTGGAGAGGCCGGAGAGGTTCAGGGTGCCGGTGACGTTGACGAAGTCCCAGTCGGTCCCTGGCGTGCCCGTCGTCGAGCGGATCTCAATCTCAAGGGTGCCGCCGTCGTTGAGGGTCAGGCCGGAGGTGAAGTTGAGCGTGCCGGGCGAGTTACCCGGGGCGAGGGTCACGCCGGAACCGAGCGTCAGCGGACTGGAGAAGGAGCCATTGCCCCCGAGCCGGCCGCCACTGACCCCGATGTTCAAGGCGTTGCCGAAGGTGACGCCCGAGGCCACGCTAAGGGTGCCGCCGTTGAGGACAACGCTCCCTGTGCCCAACGCGGAGTTGCTGCCCATCACGAGGGTGCCGCCACTGATGGTGGTGCCGCCGGTGTAGGTGTTGGCGCCGGTGAGGATGGTGTAGCCAAAGTCGTGCTCAACCTGGGTGGAGCCCGCAATCGTGACCGCCGTGCCGCCCGCGGTGCCGTCTTTCGTGAGATAAAAGGGCGAGCTGCTCGTCGAGCCGTAGGATTGGAAATACACCTTGCCCGTGCCGCCAGGAGTGGTGATCGACGCGGCATTGAGGATACCGCCGAGATCGCCGCCCTCGCCGCTGTAGGAACCAAAGTAAAGCAAGCCGGTGCTCCCGGGATTGTTGGCCAAGTAAACGGTGCCGCTGCCGCCACCCACGGACAGCAGACCAGATTCGCGGAGACTGGCTTCGCCGACGGCGTTGTTGCCGATATAGAGGCTGCTCCCGGTGATGGACCAGCTGCTCCCGAGGCCCCTGATGTCCACGAATCCACTGCTCCCGGTGGTGTTGGCCAGCACCGCGCTGCTGCCACCGGTGATCACGTCCGCACCGTTGGCGATATCCAAGGAACCGTCGCCCGAGCCGCCGACGATCAGGTTGTTGCTCGTGGTGAAGGTCGAGCCGGTTTCGTTGACACTCAAGGAGCCGAACACTCCGCTGAGGGAACCAATGGTGGCGTTGGTGGCCGCGGCGGAGGCGCCGCCGTAAATTGACACATCGCCGGTGCCGGCATTGCCGATGACGATGTTGCCGATGGTCGTCCAGGTGCCGCCGGTGTCCATGTAAACCGAACCGCTGCCGCCGGCATTGTTGCCGATGGAGGCAGAAGTATTGCTCACGAGAGCGTTGTCGGATATCTCCATGAAGGCGGTTCCAGCGCTGCCGACGTAAAGCGTGCCGGTGTTGCTAAGGGTGCTGCCCGCGCCGCTGACAAGCACCTCGCCATCGCCACCGGTGTTGTTGCCGACGGAGGTGTTGACGCTGCTGATGCTGCCACCGTTGGTGGCGTAGAGCTGACCAAAGCCCGCTTCGCCCACATAAATGTAGGTGTTGGCCGTCAAGGTGCTGCCGACGCCGTCCACGACGGCGTTACCGAAATAGCTGCCGCTGGTAATGCCGAGCCGCAGGCGATCGGCGGTCAGGTCGCCACCGCCGGCGACGTTCAGGAGCGGGGTGATGCCGTTGCCGTTGACCAGGAAATCCGCGGTGCCTTGGCTGATCGTTCCGGTCAGGTTAACTGCTCCGGCGGTAATCGTCGTGCCGCCGCTGTAGGTGTGAGTGCCTGAAAGGGTGATGGAGCCCCCGCTTTGCTTGAGCACGTTGCCGGTGCCGGAAATGTTGCCGGCGAAGGAGGTGGCATCATTGCGGTTAAAGACCAGGGTTCCGTTGTTGGTGACGTTGCCCACAATGGAGCCGGTGTTGCCACCGGCACCGATTTGTAGCGTGCCATTGAGCGTGGTTCCGCCCGTGTAGGTGTTGGCGCCCGTGAGCGTGATGTTGCCGGCGGTGCCGGTGTGGAGCACGGAACCGGTGCCAGAGATAACCCCGGCGTAGGTGTAGGCGGTGGAGCGGTTGAATTCGACGGTGCCGGTGCCATTGACGACGATGTTGCCGCTGATGGCGCCATCGGGGCTGTTGGAGCCGATGCCCAGACGGCCGCCGCTGTTGACCGTGACGGTGCCCGAGCCGGTGGCCGAGCCGGCGGTGTTGATCGCCACCAAGAGGCCGCCGCTGTTGACGGTGGTGCCACCCGAGTAGGTATTGGCGGCGGCGAGCCGCCAGAAGGAACCATCGAGGGCGACGACGGAGGTTGCGCCCGTGCCGTTGTCGCCGAGCTGGGAATTGAAATAGACCGTGGAGCTGTAGCCCGGCGTGCCGGCGAGGTTGAGGGTGCGGGCCGTGTTGGTGCCGGTGAGGGCCACGCTGCCGGTGTTGCTGAAGGTGAAGTTGCCGGCGACGGTGGCGTTGGAGATGTCCAGCGTGCCGCCGTTGATACCGAGTGTGAACAGCCGGTCGGTGCTGCCGTTGCCGCCGGTGTAGCGGAGGGTGCCACCGTTGAGGACGAGGTTGGCCGCGGCACTGGAGGAGGCGCCGATGTTGCTCGAGCTGCCACCGTTGGCCAGCGAACTGACCGCGAGGGTGCCGCCGTTGATGGTGGTGGCACCGGTGTAGGAGTTGGCGCCGCCGAGGACGGTGTAGCCCGCCGTGTTGACCACGGAGCTGGCACCGTTGATGGTGACCGCGGTGTCGCCTGCGGAGCCATCCTTGGTCAAGTAGTATGGCGTGGCGGAAGTGCCCGTGGTGTTGAACTGGACGGTGCCACTGGCTCCGTTGGCCGTGGTTATGCTCGAAGCGTTGACGAGGCCGCCGGCGGCGGCCGAGGCAATGGATGCGGCGCCGATATTGAGCGTGCCGGTGCTGCCCGAATTCGCTCCGACGTTAAGGGTGCCAGTTCCGCCGACAATGTTGACCTTGCCGCCGTTGGAAAGCGTAAGGGAACCGGTGCCACCGCTGCCCACGCTCATGCCGTTGGAAACGGTCCATGAACTGGTGCTGCCGTCGATGGTGGCGGTGCCGGTGCTACCGAGCACGCTGCCCAGCACGCCGTAATAGCCGCTGGCGGAACCGCCGTTGGAAATGGTCAGCGTGCCGTTGTCGCCATTGAATTCGCCGACCCAGATGTCGCCATTGGTGCCATGGTTGATCGCGCCACCGTTGAGGACAACCGTGCCGGAGCGGATGGAGGTGCTGTTGAGGAAACCCAGGCCCCCGCTGTAGTTGAAGGTGTTGGCCCCGGTGAGCACGAGGGTGCCCGCCCCGGTCTTTGTGAAGTGTCCCGCGCCACTGATAACGCTGTTGATCTGCAGGGTGGTGGCGGCGGCGATGTTGAAGTTATGGTCGTCGCCGGTCAGCACGCCTGCGGCCAGGTTCAGGCCGAGGGAATTGTTGAAGGTCACGGTGGACCCCGCGGTTACCGTGACGCCATTGGCTGCTGAAATCGTGAGAACGGGAGTGACGCCGGAGCCGCTGAAAGTGTAGGCCGGCCGGGTGGTGTCGAAGTATAGGCTGGCGTAGGAGCCGGTGGTGACCAGCACGTTGGTTTGCGGTCCGCTGGCTCCGAAGATGAGGTTTTCGAATCCGCCAACCCCGGTTGGGGCCGTGCCGCCCCAGTTTTGGCCGTCACTGATCAAGCCATTATTGGTGCTATTTCCCGTCCACGTGTAAGCGATGACTTGGCCGACGGAGCGGTTTGCGAGCACGCACAGGCCAAGCGTTAAAAAACAGGCAGTCAGGAACCGTGGTCTCATGGCGGGGCAGGGTGTAGTCAGTCCCTATGGCCTGAGCAAGGCGCATTCCACAAGGAAGCCTTGGTGAGGTCGGCTGGTCAGGGCATATGGCCCGACCGGTGAGCCCGCCTCTACGGGGCCGGTTGTGCCGTCTTGCTTTTACGAGGCGCGGCGGGCGGCGCGGCGCCGCCAGCTCAATCCGGCCACCGCAAGCCCAGCGATCATGAGCGCGTAGGTCGAGGGTTCGGGCACGGGGGAGAAATTGAGAAACATATTGTTGCCCACCTGGGAGAGGAAAAAATAACCGTTGCCGGAGCCGGCATCCAGGCTGTTGGCGAAAAGGGAGCTATCGATGATGACCTTGCCGGGATTGAAGGCGGCGATGCCGTCGGTCGAGAAAACCAGCCAGCTGTAGTTGAGTGAGGGATCGAACCCCGTGAGCAGGCCTTGGCTTCCGGTGAGAGTGCGGGAAATGACCTTGAGCGTGAAACGGTTGGGGGCCGTGTTGGGGTCGGTCAGGTTGATCGTGGAAAAATCCAGGGTCGAGGGGGTTGATACGGTTATCTGGTCCCACATAGCCGAGGTGGGGTCGGCTTGCATGATGTCCCACTCCAGAGTGCCACCGGCCTTGGCGTCCAGATGCCAGAGATCGAGACGGCCGATGGGGTTTTCGCCGGGGAAGGCGGCACCCGGAGACAAGGTGGCGCCTGCGCCGATGCTGAGGCTGGTGGAAAGATAGCCGTTGCCCGTGATGCGGCCGCCGTTGTCCACGACGATGGGGTTGTAGATGCTGTAATAACCGTCGCTGTTAGCGAGAGCAAGGGTGCCGCCATGGACCCAGATGGTCGGGGCGCTACCCTCAATATAGAAATCGTTGCCGATGACCACCGTGCCCTGGTTGATCTGCAGACTCACTTGAGGGCTGCCCGGCAGGGTTGCCTCGGTGGTGCCGTTGTAGAAATACAGGCCGCCGTAGCCCAGTCCGAGACTACCGGTGCCGGTCTTGACCAAGCGCATGGCGTCGCTGGCGTCGGTGGAGCGGAATTCGCCGCCAAAGATCCCATCCGCCGACTGGTTGATGGTCAGAACCGCATTGGGCTGCGTGGCGTAGAGATAGGCGTAGTCGTCGGAAACTTCGTATTTGGGGTTGGCCAGGCCGCCGATGACGGGCGCGGCGGTGTTGAAGTAAACTTCCGCGCCGGATGAGTTGCCAAATTCCAGCGGCCCCGTGCCCGCGGCGTTGTTGTGATCCAGATAAAGGGCGGAAGATCCGTAGAGGTAGATGCCGCCGCTGAAGGTGTTGTTGCCCGACAGGGTAAGGCCGATGCCGTCCTCAACATCCAGGCCGCCGGTGCCGGAGATGGTGCCGGCCAGTTCGAAATCGGGCCAGCCGCCGACCGCGAGATCGGTATTCAGGACGACGTTGTTGGGAATGATGGTGTCGAAATTTTCCACTACGAGCTTGGGGTGGGGGAAAAGTCCGTCGGCGTCCGCCCACTCGGTGGGCAAGGTCATCCCTTGAACGATCAGGTTGCCCGTGCCCAAGGCATTGGTGGGGTCGGTGCCGCTGATGCCGTTGGATTGGCTGACGCCGAGCTGGCCGCCGTAAAAGAGTATGTTGCCCGAGAGGCCGGAGTTGCTGCCCGAGAGGGCGACGGTGGATAGTTCCTGCTGCACGGGATCACCGAAAGTGGCCGGCGAATTGGGGTCGCCGATGACGATGCCATTGGTGCCGGTCAGAGTGCTGGCCACCTCAAGCAAACCGCCCTTGTAGCCGGCGAAGCGGAAGGGCGCGCCAGCGCCACCGGCGGGAGTAATGGTGCCGCTGACCAAGAGACCGCCACCGAAACCGTCGTCAATATAACCAACATCAGCGGTGCCCAAATACAGGGCGCCGCTGAAGCTGCTGAGATTGATGGTCGCGCCGGTGAGATCCACTCCGTCGAAGCCGACCGCACCAATCGACGCGGAATTGATCAGGCTCAGGCTGTTGTCGACGAACTGCTGCGTGGTCTGGTCGCCCCACAGTTCGAAGCCCACGTAACCGCCTTGATTGACCGTGATGCTGCCGGCGCTCCCCGAGAAGCTGCCCCCGGGAGCGCTGCCAAAAATGAGTCCCGATTGGGTCACGGAGGTGCCGCCGCTCCAGTTGTTGGCGTCATTGGTCAGGCGCAGGGTGAGCGGGCGGGAGGGAGGCGAGTCCAGCACGAGGGAGTTGGTGCCCGTAAGCGCCGAGTCTACCTGCAGCCAGCCGCCACCGCCGCCGAAGCGGTAGCTGGTGCCCTGCGGCGTGATGGTGGCGGTGGAAGTCAGGATGGCGTGGGAGGCGGAACCAAGCCGGACACTGGAGCTGAAGCCCGTCAGATCGATCGCGGAGGAGAAACTGTCGGGCAAACTATCGAGATCGGAATCGAAGCCGATCGAGCCCAGGGTGTTCGCTTTGTCGAAAGCGGTGAGAAATGTCGCCACGCTGTTGCCATTGCCGGTGCCGACGTAGCCGTTGCTCGAAACCTTGATCGTGCTGCTGCCGACGGGAAGGCTGTTGGTGCCGCCAAACACGAGGATGCCCTGGTTGATCACTTCGGTGCCGCCGGTCCAGCCGGAGGTGCCCTCGATGATGACCGGCACGGCGGAGTCGATGGTCAGTTTGCGGGCGCCGCCGGATTCGACGATATTGCTGTGGATGTAGAGCGACTGCCCCGTGACCTTGATGGTGGTGTTGGCGTTCAGGGTCAGAGTGGAGTTCTCGAACGAAGTGGGCACGTAGCCGGCCACGGAGATGAGTCCGTTGCTCACAATGTCGTTTTCCAACACCAGAACGTTGGGGTAATAGGAGTCGCTGTAATACGGATCACCGGCGGCCACCAAGGTGCCGCCATTGAACGTAAGGGTGCCGGTGCCGAGGCTGTAGGAGACCAGCGGGGTGTAATAATATGAGTCGAACCGGGCGAAAGCCGTCACCTGTCCGGCCGTGAGAACCAGACCGCCATCCCAATACTGGTTGTTTCCTTTGAGCGAGAGCCTGCCTGCGCCGGTCTTTGTGATCGTGTGGTTGTCGCTGACCCAGAGGTTGCCATCGAAGGTCGAGTCGCCCACCTCGTGCTCAATGAAAAGGTGGCTGTTCTGGACGTCCCAAGTCTGGTCTGCCTCAAGGCGGATTCGGCCGGCGATAACCGAGGTGACTGAGGTCGCGGGCGCATAGGTGATGCCGCCGGCCCCGATATGGGTGGTGTCGTAATCGCCCTGCACATAATAGCCCATCACGTTGTCACGGAGGGTCAGCTTGTTGGCATAAAGCTCATAGTAATAAGTGTAGTAGAACCCGCTGTTGCCCAGAACGATTTGGGTATTGGCCAAGGCGTTGGCTATGCCTGCGGTATCGGTGGACAAAACATTCGGCGGGGGCAGATTACCGGCCCAGTTGGCTGAGGTATAAAAGTCGGTGGACCCCGACAACCCGGTCCACGTATAGACCGTGACCTGAGCCTGCAACTTGAGGACGCTGCACGACAGCAACACTGCCGTGACGAGCAGGCGGATGACAAGGCGGCTCATGGGTTTAGCCAAACGCAAGCCAAGCATCTGCTCAAGGCTATATAATGCAAAAATCTGGCCTCAAAAGGGTGATGGGAAATCATGGATTCATGACTGACTGACAGGAGCGGGCGGGCATCCATAATGGGGTGAAGACTTGCCAGAGTCGGGCTCGCGCAATCTGCTCGGTCGCATGGCTCTCTTCGGACCCTTGGCTGCGATCAAAAATCAACTGGCAAGCGATTCCCGCTTCACGGTGGCGCTGGTGTATGTCGAGGAAGCGCTGCGCAAGGGTTCACCCGCACTCGCGCGCATCGGACGGATCGCCGAGGGTGTGACAGAACGGGTCGAGCTGAGCGGTGGATCGTTTGCGTTGGAACAGGTTTATGAGCCACGGTTGCGTCCGGAAGGATTCTTTGAGTCCCATCGCAAATACGCCGACGTGCAGGTGATCGTCGAGGGCGAGGAACTGATGGAGGTTGAGGACATCTCCCGACTCGTTGTGAATCAGGACTACCTGCCTGAGCGCGACCTGATCAAATACGCCGACACGGCGGTGGCTTCGGTGCTGAGGATGCGCACGGGTGACATCGCGGTGTTTTTTCCGGAGGACGGGCACATGCCCTCGCTGAGCTGGCGGGCTCCGGGCCTGGTGCGGAAGACCGTCGTGAAAGTGCCGGTCGGATGAACTACCGCCACCATTATCACGCCGGCAACCATGCTGACGTGTTCAAGCACGTGCTGCTGTTGCAGCTGATCCGGGCGATGCAGCGCAAGGAGAAGGGTTTTCTTTACCTCGACACGCATGCCGGGCGTGGCGGCTACGACCTGACCATGCCCTCGGTGCTGCCCGATGGGCGCGAACGCGAACCCGAGCATCCGGCCGGCATCGGCCGGCTGTGGACCGCGGCGGGACTGCCGGCGGCAGTTAATGACTACCTCGCGCTGGTGCGGCGCTTCAACGAGCGCAAGGGCGGGCCGGGAGATGTGCTGCAGTATTATACGGGATCGCCCTGGCTGGCGCGCCTGTTGATGCGGCCGCAGGATCGCATGGTGTTGTGCGAACTGCGCGAGGACGACGCCGAGGCCCTCGATTTTGAATTCGCCCGCGAAAAGGGTGTGCGGGTGCTGCCCTTGGACGGCTACACCGGGCTCAAGGCCCAGCTGCCGCCGCTGGAAAAGCGCGCGCTCGTGCTGATTGATCCGCCGTTTGAAAACAAGGGCGAGTTCGCCGACATCGAGCGCGGCGTGGCCGAAGCCCTCCGGCGACTGCCGGCGGCGGTGATCGCGATTTGGTATCCGATCACGGAGCGGGCCAGGACCGATGCTTTCCGGGAATCGCTGAAGAACCTCGCGGTGCCGGCGCTCTTTGCGGAGCTCAACATCGCGGGCGACAGTTCCCAGCTGCGGATGAAGGGCAGCGGCTTGCTCGTGCTCAATCCACCGTGGCAGATCGAGCAGGAGTTCCGCAGCGTGCTGCCGGCCTTGCTCGAACGCCTGCGCGTGGACGCCGGAGCCGGCGCGACCTGCGCGTGGCTCGTGCCGGAAAAGTGAGCACGGGTCTGGCCGCGCCGGGATTCAGCCGCGGCTGACGCGGATCGGGGCGGGCCGGGTGGCCGTGAACGGCAGGGGATCGAACACGATGCGCGGATTCGGCAGGGCCGGCGCCTTGAAGACGGGGCGGTTCCAGCTGATGTCGCGGGTGAGCGTCTGCCGCACGGACGCCAGCAGACCGATGGGGTCGGCGGGGCGCTTGGGGGTGGAGTGCGGGAAGTAGTTCATGGTTTCTTGGGGCGGCCGGGTCAGGGCCAGCGTTCTTAAGTTAAGAACCCGGAGGCGCGGAAATAGTTCCGGAAACTTCGGGGAAAATATGCCCGTGCGCCGGAGCGCGGCGCACGGGCGGGAGTCGCGAGGGGCTATGCCACCTGGCGCTGCCGGGCGGAAGGGCTGGCCAGAGCCGGCCGGCGCTTCGGCAGCGCGATGGTGAGCACGCCCTTGGCGATAAAGGCACGCAGCGAGTCAAAATCGTAGCCCGCGCCCAAGCGCAGCTTCAGCTGGTAGTCGCGCTGCACGCTCTCGAGGTGCAGGGCCTGCCAGTTGGCGCGCACATGCTGCGCCTTGCGGGCGGTGACGATCAGGTCGGAGCCCTGCGTCGTCACCTCGACGCCGTTCGCGTCCACGCCGGGGACATAGATGGCGAGTTTGAGGGACTGCGGCAGATCCAGGCACTCGTAGTGCGGCGAGCGGAACTCGGCCACAGGCTTGGTGCCGGGAAAACTCAGGTGCTGGTGGCGATGGATGATCGTATGCATGGGACGGGAAAAGGAATTGATTGGGAGGGGAAGGGATGGGCGCGCGTAGGCGGGCTCGTCGGTTTTCACCGGCGGGTCTCCTGGAAGGGGGGCGATTACCTTGGTGGGGTATCGCGTCAGGCCAGGCAGCCCGCAGCGGTGTGTTTATTAACCCAAATGGACACGTGGGCACACTGCTGCTGCGCCTGTCGGCGCAGGCCAAAGCACATGGCGGCCTTCGTGAACGAAGCGCCGGCGGTGGCTTTGACTGGAGTGGCGGGTGCCATGGGTTGAGTGATGAAGAGGATGCACAGGAGCATCGGTTCCTCAAGTGACATCTTAAGCCGGAAGCATGCCAACCGTGTCATCGCGGTGAATCTTGCACCGGAACAGTTTCGGCGGCAGGGTCGCGGGATGAAACCGATGAGCGACGGGAAAACGACGGTGGGGGAAATGCGGGAACGCGTGCTGGCCTTTGCCCGCGAGCGCGACTGGGAGCAGTTCCACTCGCCCAAGAACCTGAGCATGGCGCTGGCCGCGGAGGCCGGCGAGTTGATGGAGCATTTCCTGTGGGTCGAGGCGAAGGACTCGGCCGCACCGCTGGCCGACCCGAAAAAGCGCGAGCAGATCGAGGACGAGATTGCCGATGTGGTGATCTACGCGCTGGAGTTCGCCAACATCGGAGGTATCGACCTGGCGAAGGCCATCGAGGCCAAGCTGGCCAAGAACGCCGCCAAGTATCCGGTTGAGAAGGCGCGTGGCAGCGCCAAGAAATACACGGAGCTCTAGGACTTGCCGCCGAAGGTAACGAAGTCCTCCAAGTCGAGCAGGTCGCACCAGGAGACGATGTCTTCACGGCGCGGGCCGATCGCGGTGTGGGTTTGGTTGAAGAATTCGCGGCCGGCGGTGGTCGTGGGCGGCAGCTGTTCCAGCCAAGCGGACCAGGCGGCGATCTCGTGCGGGCTGCGCTTCGGCTGCATGGCGGCGAGCACGTAGTGCAGCAGGTCGTAGTCGCACTTGCCGGTCTTCACCTCGGCGAGGAAGGCCTCGGCCTTCAGGCCGGTAAAGGCCCAGAACCGGGCATCCATCGCGCAGTCGTAGATGTAGTCCCCTTGGGTGCCGGCGAGCGTGGCGCGGGCTTTGTCGATCAGGCGGGGCAGGTGGGCAAAGCCGCCCAGGCGCACGCGCGGGCTGCGGGGCGGATGCTGCGTGAGGTTCGGGGTGTGGTAGTTGATCATGGGGTGGAGTGAATCAGGACGCGGGCACACGCGGGCCGCTGTGGCAGGCGCAACCGGGCATGCAGGGCGCGGCGGCGGTGAGGGCGGGGGCGGCACGAGGGCCGGCCTTTTCCATGTAGCCGAAGCCGCCGCTGATCACGCGCCGCACGGGCTCGCCGGTGTCGGGGTGCTTGGTCAGGGGCGCATCCTTCATGCTCTGCACAACCTCGAAGCGGTGGACGGCCTCGCCGTTGCGCTGGGGGATGGTCTCGTAGAGGTAGGTGGCCATGGAAAGGAAAGTAACAAGTAGCAGGTAACAAGTATCAAGACCGACGTTTCGCAAGCGGGTCGGCCACTTGATACTTGGAACTTGTTACTTGTGACTCACTCGGCTCAGAACGTGTCGCCCTTCCAGCCCCACATGCCGCGGGGCACGGTGATGAACTTCACATAGACGCGGCTGGGGGAGATGCCGAGATGGCTTTCGATCAGCGTGCAGAGCGCCTCGCTCAGGCGCTTGGTCTTGCGCGCGGGCAGGCCGATGGCCTTGAGCTCGAGGAAGGCCACCGGTTCGTCGTTGCCGGCGAACAGCATGGGCGTGTTGGCCTGCAGGGCGACCATCACGTAGTCCTCGGGCTTGTCGAGTTCCTCGGCCACCAGGGTCGAGGCGGTGCGCAGGATGGTGCGCTCGGCTTTCTTGGACAGGGGCAGGTTGGTCTGGATCTTCAGGTAGGGCATGACGGCCTCCTTTTCGAGGTGGAGTTTGCCTGCGCCGGCCGGGTGTGTCACTCCCCAAACCGATGAAAGTCCGCGCCGCCCTCGAACGCCACTACGTGCTCCCGTGCTGTCTGCTGCTGCTCAACCTCTGCAACGAGACCATCGCCTACAAGGCGAAGCTCATCGGCGACGATCTCCTGCGCACGCTCTTCATCATGGGCATGGTGTTGTTCGGGGCTTCGCTCGTGGCCTTTGCTATTGCGCCGGGCATCATCTGGACGGTGCAGTCGTTGCGGCGGACGAGCCGTTCCACGGCGGGCAGCCTGGGCGAGGTGGCTTTCTTGCTCGGGCTCGGCGGGTTGATCTTCTGGCTCTACTACCGCAACTACATCCTCGGCACGGAGGCCATCCTGCCGGCGATGTGGCGAAACGGGTTGGTCAACTGAGGTGGGGCGGCCTGCTCCCCAGGACGCCTTGGCGTCGCGGACCTCCTGAGCGCGTTGAGGAGCAACGCGCGCCACCTTCTACCAGCCGGCGCGAATCGCTTCCGGCGTCTGGCCCTGCTCGCGCAGCGTGCGCAGGGCCAGCGCATCGTGGCGCTTGGCGAGGCGCACGCCGGCTTCGTCGGTGACGAGCGGGCAGTGATGAAAGGCCGGCACGGCGTAACCAAGAGCCCGAAACAGCAGCAGCTGGCGGAAGGTGGATTTCACGAGATCGGCACCGCGCACGACTTCAGTGATACCCAGCGCGGCGTCGTCCACCGCGCTGGCGAGCTGGTAGCTCGGCACATCGTCTTTGCGCCAGACGAGAAAGTCGCCGAAGTCGAGGCCGGCGGTTGCGCGTTGTTCGCCCAGTTGGCTATCACGGAACACCAGCGTCTCGCCGTCGGGCACGCGGAAGCGCCAGTTGACCGCGACCGGTTCGGTCAGCGTCGGCAAGGGTTCGCCGCGCGGCGGCCGGAATGCCGGCGGATAGAGAGGTTCGTCGTTTTCGTCGCCGTCGTGAGGCGCGGTGGCGGCGGCGAGGACGTCCTTGCGCGAGCGATGACAGGGGTAAATGAAGCCGCCGGCGTGCAAGCGGGCCAGCGCGGCGCGGTAGAGCGGGATGCGTTCGCTCTGGGTGATCATCGGTTGCTGCCAGGCGAAGCCGAACCAACGCAGATCCTCGATCATGGCGGTGACGAACTCCGGCCGGCAGCGGGCGCGGTCTAGGTCGTCGTTGCGCAGAAACAGCGTGCCTTCCATCGCCCGAGCGCGCTCCTGTGCGGTCCAGAACGTGCGCGCATGGCCGAGATGGAGCAGCCCCGTGGGTGAGGGGGCCAGTCGGCCGTGGTAGGATGAAAGGGAGTTGGCCACCGATGACACGGATGAACACGGATTAGACCGGAGGGCGCACGCCGAAAATTATCCGTGACCATCCGTGCAATCCGTGGCGTAAGAATCGGTCATGCAGAAACTGCTTTGCGTGTATTGCTCCTCCAGCGACCGGATTGATCCTAAGTATGCGGCGGCGGCCGAGCAACTGGGCCGTGAGCTGGTGACGCGCGGTTGGGGGCTCGTCTATGGCGGCGGCAAGACCGGCCTGATGGGGGCGGTGGCGCGCGGCACCAAGTCCGCCGGCGGCCGCGTGGTCGGCGTGATTCCCGAGTTCATGAAGGCGCGCGAGCTGGCCTTCGACGAGGCCGACGAGCTGGTGACGGTCATCACCATGCGCGAGCGCAAGCTCCTGATGGAAACGCGGGCCGACGCGTTCGTGACGCTGCCCGGCGGCTGGGGCACGCTCGAGGAAATCATGGAGATCCTCACGCTGCGGCAGCTCGATGTCGTGAAGAAGCCCTGCGTGTTCTACAATCAGGACGGTTTCTACGACGATCTGATCCGGCTCTTCGACCGGATGCTGGCCGAGAAGTTCTTCAAGCCGTCGAACATGGACCTCTTCCGCGTGGCCAACTCCATCCCCGATGTTTTCGCGCAGATCGAACTCGCCCGTGAAGCCAAGGCGGAGGCGAAGTGGTTCGACACGAAATGACGCTCGCCGACACCGTCGCCCTGCTGCGCCGTCACGAAGCCCGCGCCGAGAGCGGACACGAGGCTGCGATGCTGGCGGAGTATTTCCCGTTTATGGCGATGCACCCGGACTGCCTGTGGCGCACCTGTCTTGAGGGGCATCTTACGGCGTCGGCCTGGATCGTGGACCCGGCGCGCACCCGCACTTTGCTCACGCACCACCGCAAGCTCGACCGCTGGCTCCAGCTAGGCGGGCACGTGGACGGCGAGGCGGATCTGGCGGCGGCAGCAATGCGGGAGGCGCAGGAAGAATCGGGGCTCGCGCGCCTGCGGTGGGTGTCGGCAGAGGTGTTCGACGTGGATCGTCACCGAATTCCCGCCCGCGGCGCCGAGCCGGAGCACTGGCATTTCGACGTGCGTTTCCTGATCGAGGCAGACCCGGCGGAGCCGCTGCAGATTAGCAGCGAGTCAAAGGACCTCGCGTGGGTGCGGCTGGAGGACGTGGCGCGGTTGAATCCGGAGGAATCGCTGCTGCGGATGGTGCGGAAGACGGCTTTGCTCTGAATCGTTCTCTTAATCGTAATCTTTCTCGTTCTCTCGGGAGTTAAGCCAACGAGAACGATTAGGATTTTGAGAACGAGAACGATTTATCAGCGATACAGCCCGATCAGCTCCTCGCTGCGGACCCAGCCGGACTGGCCGCCGGGGAAAGTCAGCTTGGTCCAGCCGAGGAAGGTCTTTTCGCCGACTGCGATGGAGCCGGCGGAAAGCGGGGAGGTTTTCTGGGTGGTGTCGGCGTCCGTGGGAATGCTGCGGAGCGTGGTGGCGCGCCAAACGAAGACCGCCTCGGGCTGGGCCAGCGGGCCGTAGGCGTGGAGGCTGAAGGTGGCCGCGCCGGCGAGCAGGATGGCGAGAAGGGTGGCGGTGAGCGCGGTGGGCTTGCCCCAGCCGCCGATGCGGCGGTAGCCCTGCAGCAGCAGGAGCACGAGCGCGGCGGCGAGCAGCAGAGCGGCGCCGACCAAGGCGAGCTGCCATTCGCCGGGTGTGGCGAGGCGGGCGATTTTGTAGCGGCCTTCGCCACGCGAGAGTTCGACGAGCTGCGGGTTGGCGAGACCGGAGCGCTGGATGCCGAGGGTGAGGTCGTAGCGGGTGACGTCGGCGCGGGCTTTGAGGAGGAAGGCGCTGGTCCAGTGAGCGGCGGCCTCGGCCCAGCGGTCCTGCTGGGCGAGCGCGAGACCGAGGTTGTGACGGGCGGTCCAGTCGGTGGGGGCGGCTTGCACGGTCTCCTGCCAGGACTTTGCCGCGGCGGCGAACTCGCCGCGCTTGTAGGCCTCGCTGGCGGTGTCGGCGCGGGATGAGGCGGGGGCCAATAAAACGGATGTGACCAAGAGGGCGGAGAGGAAGGGAACGAGGTTGCGGCCGGCGAAGAGCGTGAAGGGATTCCAGCCGGGGACCTTCACGGCTTGGAGCGCGCCCTCGGCGCGGAGCAACCAGTCTTGCGGGAGAGCGGCGTCGCGGCCGTGGAGGGCACGGTCGGCTTCCTCCCAGAGTTTGGTCCAGGCGGTGGCGTTGAGCGAGTGGCGCTGGATGCTGGCGTGGACGAGCGGCGCGCCGGGAGCGGCGTGAGGGATTTGCCAGAGCGCGGCGGTGTGCTGCTGCCACCGCCGGAGCGGAGCGCTGAAGGCTGACCCGCCTTCGCCGGGCTTCGGCGCGGCAAGGCGCTGAGCGCCGGAGCTGCGGAGTTCCACGAGGGCCTGGCGCAGGGCGGCGAGGGCTTCGCGGCGGGTGCGCTGGGGGTCGCGTTCGCGCGAGCGGAGGGCGGCCAAAGTCAGCCAGAGAAGCAGAGGGCAGAGCACGGCCGACAGGAGACAAACCAGCACCAACGGACGGAGGTGCAGCGGGGCGAAACCGCGGGCCGATTCGGACAATGGGTCGCGCGGCAGGTTCTCCGGCGGCACGGGAGCGACGGCGGCGGGCAGGGTCGGCGTGGGGGCGGCGGGCGTGTTTGGCGCGAGCGAGAATTGCACGGGCGCTCCCGAAGAGGCCGGCGGGCGCACGGGGGCGGAGGCAGCGGTGACGGTCACGGTGACTGGCTCGCTGGCGACGGTTTTGTAGGTGCCGCTGTCGGCGTCGAAGTAGCTGAAGCGCACCGGCGGCAGGCGGTAGGTGCCGGCCTTGGTGGGGACGAGCACGACGTCCTCGGTGAGCGTGCCCTCGAAAAGGGTGCCTTCCTTCATTGTCCGTTTCGACTTAGGCTGCACGACTTGGAAGTCGTTGGACACCTCGCGTTGGGGCAGGCCGGCGAGATCGGGCCAGTTGCCCGTGCCGGCGAGTTCAAGCGTCCAGGTGACCGGTTCGCCGACCGCGGCGGTGAGCGGCACGACCTTGGAGACCAAGGTGAATTGGCCGACGGCGCCCGTGAATTCCGGCGGCGCGGGCGGCAGCGGTTTGACGGTGAGTTCGAGCGAGTTGGACTCCAGCTGCCGTTGCTCCACGTTGGGCATGCTGAGAATGCTGAAGCCGCTGGAGCCGACGATGAGGTTGATCATCTGGGCCGCGGGCTTGAGTGTGTAGATGCCGGGCTGCTTGATGGAGGCGCGGGTGGTCTGGGTGGCGATCACGTGGCGTTCGCCACGGATGAGAGCCTCGCTCGGCTCGGGCTTGGTCCAGTCGTCGGCGACCGCGGGATCGCTGTCCCAGCCGACGTTGCTGCCGAGCGAGTGGAAGTAGCGGCGGATGACGTCGAGGTTGTAGGCGACGGGGAAGACTTCACCGGCCCAGACGGATTTCTTGGGGATTTCGAGACTCGCGGAGGCAACGTCGTTGATCGTTAGCCCGGAGTTGCCAACCGGGGCGTCACCCACGGTGTAGCGCACGCCGGCGACCTTCATCGAGCCCTTGTCGGTGTTGATTTCGAAGGGCGGGATGATGACCGGGGCCCGCTTGGTCGGGCGGACGGGGAAGACGAAGGAGAACGTCCGCGACATCTTGAAGTTCACGATGCTGGTCTGGCTGCTCTGCGAGGGGCGGCCGAACTGCAGGCCGTCTACCGTGGGCAGGGCAGGATCGCCGTCGGGCTCGCAGTCTTCGAAGACCAGCGAGAGCTGGCTGACCTGGTTGAAGCCGAGCTGGCCGCCCGGCGGGTCCCAGCGGACGGATTGGGCGAGGAATCTTCCCGGGAGAACGAGAAAGAGAACGAGAAAGAGAACGATTTGGAGCTGACGCATGTTGTTCACCAATTCTTGCCCGTGCCCTTGGGCTTTTGCTGCTGGCCTTGCATGAGTTGCTGGAGCTTGGCGGGGGAATCCTGGTTGCGGACCTGTTCGAGTTTCTGGAGCGGCATGGCGAGTTCGGGGTCGGCCTGTTCGGGGGATTTCTCCTCCTTTTGGCCGCCGACTTTCTGGGTGCCGGGCTTCGGCGGAGGCGGCTGGGCGGGTTTCTGGTCGTCGGACTTTTGTTCCTGCTGGTCCTTCATGTCACCGAAGGCATCCTGCTTTTGCTGCTGGTTCTGCTGCTGTTGTTGTTCGTCCTGCTTCTGCTGGTCGTTTTGCTGCTGATCTTGGGACTGCTGTTGCTGGTTCTTGTCCTGGTTTTGCTGCTGCTGCTGATCCTGCTTTTTCTGTTCCTCGTTCTTTTGGTCCTGCTTCTGTTGATCCTGTTTTTGCTGCTGGTCGTCGCGCTTGAGGAGCTCCTCGAGTTGTTGGCGCAGCTTGGGCCAGTCGGCGGCCTTGGCGTCGAGTTTCTCCCCGAGGTCCACGGCCTGCAGGGCGTCGCGCACGACGGATTCCTGCGGGTGTTGCTGGGCGGACCGCACGCGTTCGCCGTAGGTGAGCGTCGTCTGGGCCATCTCCGCGCAGTCCTTGGCGGTGAGGGCGTCCTGGGCCGCCAGCCGGCCAACGAGAGTGCTAAGCGGCTTGGCGAGGGTGTCGCTCGGCTGCGGTTCCGCCGCAATCGCGGCGCGCGGAGCGTTGAGGGCGGAGAGCCAGAGAAGGCCAATCAATAGCGAGGCGACAGCGGCCTTGGGCGCTCCGCGTTCCGCACTCCGCGCTCCGCGCGCTGCCAACGGCAGCGCCCGTTCCCGCGGGCGCACGGGAAATTCGGCCCAGAAGCTGATGAGCAGAAGCAGGAGGCCGGGGGCGAGGAACCACTGGAAACGCTCGATGAGGCGGGCCGTGTTCTTCTCGGAGAACTCACCTTTCTTGCCGGCCTCGACGGTGGTGCGCAGCAGGCCGGGCAGGTCCACCCAGGCGCTGGCGTCGGTGTAGGCGCCGCCGGTGACCTGTGCGAGCTCCTGCAGCGTGGAGCTGTTGAGGCGCGACATGACGACGGCGCCGCGTTCGTCCTTCACGAATCCACCCGCCGCATCGGGGATGAACGAGCCTTCGTTCGTGCCGACGCCGAGGCCGATGACGCGCACGCCCTTGGTCTTGAGCGCGTCGGTGACGCTCTTCCAATCGTCCACCGTGCTCTCGCCGTCGCTCAGGACGATGAGGTAACGGTCGGCGGTCGAGGTGCCGAAGGCCTGGATCGAGACCTCGAGCATGGACTTGTAGTTGGAGCCACCCTCGGGAAGGTAGTCGGGGTCGAGCGCGGGCAGGAATTCGCGCAACACCTCGTAGTCCGAGCTGAGCGGGCTCTGGAGAAAGGCGGTGCCGGCGAAGAGCACGAGGCCCACGCGTTCGCCCTTGAGGCCGTCGAGCAGGGATTGGACCAGCAGTTTGCTGCGGTCGAGGCGGGAAGGCTTCACGTCCTGTGCCAGCATGGAACGGGAGAGGTCCACGGCGATGATGACCTCGCGCGACTGGTCGAAGACCTGTTCCTCGACCACGCCCCACTGCGGCCGCGCCAGGGCGACGATGCAACAGGCGAGACCGAACCAGAGCCAGATGCGCGGCCGGTTCTCGGCGGTCGTGTGCTGCGCACCGAGCGACACCTCGAAAGCCCCGGCCCAGGCCCGGGCGATCTTGGGCCAGCTGGTTGCCGCGCGGGTGGCGTGACGCGCCAGCTCCCACGAGAAGAGGAGCACGAGCGGCACGAGCAGCCAGAGAAGATGGGGCGAGTGGAAACTCATTTTTGGGGCTGGGCTGCGAGTCCCTTTGCCGCCGGCGACTCGGCGCGGAGCGGAGTCCGCGCCCTACCGCGGAACGGTAGCTGCGGTGGCAATGCGGCGAGCGCACCGAGGAACAGCAACACGGCGCCGGGGATCGCGGCCCAGTGGAAGAGTTCGGTCGTGAGCAGGTAGGACTTGGCCTGGAACTCGATCTTCTGCGCGGCGTCGATGGCGGCGAAGGCCTTCTCCGTCGTGTCGAGGTCGAAGGCGCGGAAGAACTTCCCGCCGGTGGCGTCAGCCATGGCGCGCAACTGGCCCTCGTCGAGGTCGGAGATGGCACGGCGGTAGCCGATCTTGTTGCCGCTGTCGTCAAACACCGGCATCGGCACGAGGCCGTCCTTGCCCGCACCGATGGTATAGACGGGGACGCCGCGGGCCTTGGCGATGTCGGTGGCCTGGTCGGGCGTGAGCACACCGCGGTTGTTGGCGCCGTCGGTCATGAGCACGACGAAGGCGCCCTTGCGATGGCCACCGCTCTCGCGCTTGGCCTGCTCGAGACGGGTGAGCGCAACGCCGAGGCCGTCGCCGATGGCGGTGCCGTCCTCGATCATGCCGAGCTTGAGGCGCTCGACCTGGCGTTCGAGCCACTCGTGGTCGAAGGTGAGCGGGGCGAGCGTGTAGGCGCGGCCGGAGAACACGACCATGCCGATGCGGTCGGAGGTGCGCTGGTTGATGAAGGCCTGGATGATCGGCTTGACCGCCTGCAGGCGGTTGATGCGTTCGCCGCCGCGCTCGTAGTCCTCGGCCAGCATCGAGCCGGAGAGGTCGATCGCGAGCATCAGGTCGTAGCCCTGCTGCTTCACCTCGCGCTTGTCCTCGACGATCTGCGGCCGCGCGAGCGCCACGATGAGCAGCACGAGGCCGGTGCCCGCCAGGTAGGCGGGCCAGCGGGAAGTCGGGATGAGAGACGGGCGATGCCACGCCGCCGCGAACGGCACCACCAGCACCGGCGCCCCGCGCCGGCCACGCACCCACACCAGCAGCGGCAGCGCCAGCAGGGCGAGCAGCCACCAGGGGGAGTGGAGGGTGTAGTTGGTGAGGGACATCAGGGGGCAAAGTAACAAGTAACAAGTGGCAAGTGCCAGGAGCTGGGAGCTGCGGTGGTCATGTTTCTTGTTACTTGATACTTGGCACTTGTTACTTTTTGCGGGTCAGCGCCGCTGACCCGCGAACATGCGGGCGTGGAAGAAGCGGACGAGCGCCTCGAGGCGTTCCTGGTCGGTGCGCACCGTGAGGCGCGCGAGCGGGTCGGGGAAGAGCGTGCGGAAGGAGGCGTCGCGTTGCGCGACCCACTCGGCGTGGGCGGCGCGTTGCGCGGGGGAGTTGCCGTTGAGATTTACGAGGCGTCCGGCCACGGGGTCGTAGGTCGTCAGTGCGCGACCGGCGGGCAGTTCGCGGTCCCAGGGATCCTCGACGCGGAAGCCCATCGTCTGATACCGGCGGGAGAGGACGGTCCAGCCCTCCGGATCGAGGCGTGGAGGAAAGTCGCCGAGCCAGATCAAAATGCTGTGGCGCGGGGCGGCCTTGGCGAGCAGGCGCCACGGGATGAAGGAATTTTCGATTTTGGGTTCTCGATTTTCGAGCGAAGGAGCCGACTGCCCGAGGAGCTGGGCGGCGGCGTGGAGGATCTGGCCGCGGCCCCGGACGGGTTCCTTGAGCATGTAACCGGCGGGCGACGCGTGGAGGAATCCGACGCGGTCACGGTTGACGGCGCCGAGCATCATCACGAGCCCGGCGAGTTCGAGCAGGGCTTCGCGTTTGGACTGCGCGCCGGAGCCGAACTGCAGGCTCACGCTGTCCTCGAACAGGAGCAGCAGCGAGACCTCGCGTTCCTCGATGAACTTCTTGCGGTAGGGCTCGCCGAGGCGGGCGGTGACGTTCCAGTCGATGTCGCGGATGTCGTCGCCGAAGGTGTATTTCACGACCTGGTCGAACTCCATGCCGCGGCCGCGGAAGGCGGAGCGGTATTCGCCGCTGAGCACGTTCTCCACCGCGTGGCGCACCCGCCACTCGAGCTGCTTGAGCAGCGCGAGCTGGGAAGTGACGAGGGAGGTGTGCTCTGAAACGGACATGCGGCGGCTAAATTTCAAATCCCAGACGCCAAACGCCAAAAAAATGCCAATCTGCGAAAACCAAGAAAAGCCCGGCTGTTCTGCTGGAGCTTTGGCTCATTGGATTTTCTTTGGCGTTTGGAAATTGGCGTTTGGAGTTTTGCCAAGGTCACACCTTGGCCGGGACCGGCGTGCGGATGAGAACCTGGTCGAGGATCTTGTCGGTGGAGAGGCCCTCGGCTTCGGCTTCGTAGGTGAGGCCGACGCGGTGACGGAGGGCATCGTGGAAGATTTCCTGCACGAGGGCGGGCGAGAGGTAGTCGGCGCCGCGGAGCCAGGCGAGGGCGCGGCCGGCCTGGAAGAGTGCGAGCGAGGCGCGGGGCGAGGCGCCGAAGTTGAGCAGGCGCTTGGCGCCACCGGCGCCGGCACCCTCCGCCTGGGCGGCGAGGTCGCGCGAGCTGCGGACAAGCGCGAGGATGTAGGCCTGCACGGCGGGCGAGACGTGGATCTGGTCCACCTGGGTGCGCAGCGAGAGCAGTTCCTCGCCGCTGGAAACAGCTTTGAGCTCCGGCGACTTGGTCACCTGGCCCCAGCGCTCCATCATCAGCGCCTCCTCGTCGGCCGTCGGGTAATCCACAAGCAGTTTGAAAAGGAAGCGGTCGGTCTGGGCCTCGGGGAGAGGGTAGGTGCCTTCCTGCTCGACCGGATTCTGCGTCGCCATCACGAAAAAGGGCTTGGGCAGCGCGTGGGTGCCGCCGCCGATGGTGACCTGGCGCTCCTGCATGGCTTCGAGGAGGGCGGACTGGACCTTGGCGGGGGCGCGGTTGATTTCGTCGGCCAGCACGAGGTTGGCGAAGATCGGGCCGCGGTGGGTGGTAAAGCCGCCGTCCTTGGGCGAGAAGATCATCGTGCCGACAACGTCGCTGGGCAGCAGGTCGGGGGTGAACTGGATGCGCTCGAACTGGACGCCGAGGGCCGTGCCGAGGGACTTGATGAGCAAGGTTTTGGCGAGACCGGGCATGCCCTCGAGGAGGACGTGGCCGTTGGCCAGCAGGGCGACTAGCAGCCGCTCGATGACGGCGTCCTGGCCGATGACGGCCTGACCGATTTCTGCGCGGAGTTTTTGGGACCAGGTGGGACCGTTGATCATGGGGAATGGAGGGAAGATGTGACCCGCCTGCGCCCGTTCGGCTTCGGCGTGGCGAGGGAGAGAAGTGAAGGTGGAGGGTTCGTGGCTGACAAGTGCTGATGCTGCCCCGGCGGAGAGCCGGGTTGGGCGGACGTTTGACTCCGTGGACGGACGGTGGTTTCGTCCGGACTCAATCCTATGGCCGATTTTCCCGACATCGTGGAAGCGTCGCTGCGCGCGAGATTTGTCTCCCTCGGGGTCACGGCCGACGAGGTCGAGGAGATGTTCATCCGCGGGGCCGGGGCCGGCGGGCAGAAAATCAACAAAACCTCCTCCACCGTGCGCCTGCGGCACCTGCCGTCGGGGGTGGAGGTGCGCTGCCAGCGCGAGCGCAACCAGTCGGTCAACCGCCTGCTGGCGTGGACGGAACTGGTCAACAAACTGGAACGGCGGAAGGAGGAGTCGGCCAATGCGGCCCAAGCCGCGCGTGAGCTGGCCAAGCGGCAGAAGCGCCAGAAGTCACGCGGGCAGAAGCTGCGGATGATCGCGGCCAAGCGGCACCGCGCGAAGATCAAGCAGACGCGCGGCCGGGGTTTCGGCGACTAGCGCACGAAAGCCGTCACGATCAGGGCGAAGCCGGCAAGAATGGCGATCACGCCGTAGCGGGGCAGCCATTTCTCCAGGTGCCGGTCGAGCGCATCGGGTTGGCCGCCGCGCTCGGCTTCGGACGCGGCCAGGTGGTGCTGCTTGCGCAGGGCTTGGTCGCGACGGTGGCCGCGGGCGAGCCCGCGCACCACGAAGCCTATCACGACCAGGCAGCCGCCAATGCCCACGAGCAGATCGCGGCTCATGGCGGGGAAACGGAGACGGCATCGCCGACGCGAATCGTGCCGCGCTTGGATTCGTTGATGAAATTGGTGCCGAAATACACGGCCGTGGGATCAAGCGCCGGGTCGCGCCGGAAGCGGGCGAGGGTTCTGAGCGGCTCCTTGCCGCGCTCACCCGTGAGCTGGTTGGTGGTGGTGACGATGCAGCGATCGCTCTTGCCGGCGTTGCGGAGTGAGACCTCGCCCATCCGCAGATACGGCGCGGTGTCCTCTGCGAACGGCGCACAGCCCGACAGGACGAGGTTCGGGCGGAACTGGTCCATCGGAACGGGTTCTCCGCCGTCTTCCTGGATGCGATCATTGAGGGCGTCGAGCGAGGCCTCGCTGGTGACCAGGACGGGGGAACCGTCGTTGAAGGCATAGGCGTCGCCGGGCCGGGCGGCGGCCTTCAGCACGAAGCGGCGGAACTTCTCACCGATGCGGACAAGGTGCACGGGCTGGCCAAGGAAGTTGCTCAGCCACTGTGCGGCATCATGGCCGCAATCCTCGGCGAGGAGGTTGTCGTGTTTCCAGATGCTCACGGTGCGCAGCGGCGCGCCGACGTCCGGCTGGGTGGAAACGGTCACGGCACCGGCACCCTCGGCCGAGAGGGTGAGGTGGGTGCCGTTTAGTTGGGTGCTCACGCGCGCCATCTGCGGGTGCGAGCGCTGCGTCAGGAACTTGCCGGCGGCATCCACCACCATCAGGCGGCGGTCTTGGGCGAAGCCGCGTTCGTCGAGCCCGGTGCTTGGCACCGCGCAGCCGCGCAGGGATTTCACAGGGTAGATGAAGAGGCCGGCGACACGCATGGGGATGTCTGAGGACAGATGACGGAAAGAAGGGGGCGGAAAATCAAAAACCACCTGTGCCTACGGTTTTCTCCGGTAGGTGGCGAGGTAGTGCTGGACACCGGGCCGGGTGCGGAACTCGTTGGGCGGGGTGCCGTCGAGGCCGTAGCAAACGCGCAGGAGGTCGCCCCGTTGCTGGAGCAGGCAGGGAATCGTGCGGCCTTGGTTGGGTCCTTCGATGCCTGTAAGCGTGAGCGTTTCGTCTGAAACCACGTAGGTGCCGCGATCGGCCACCTGGCCGGCGAAGCGCACCACGTAGGTAACGGCGGTCAGTTCGAGTTCAACGCGGAGCGCCAACATGTCGGGGGCGTTTTCGCCCGCGAGCTCGGCCTTGATCATTTCCCAGCGGCCGGTGAGGGAGGGTGAGGTCATGCCAAGCTGCGGAAGGCAGCCCCCGCCAGATTCTTCGCGGACTCCATCGTTTTGTCTGACGTTCGTGCTTGAGCGAGTCCCTCCAGCCTTTTTTTGGAAATGGTTTCCTCGGCCTCGATCCGTCGGATTTCGTCCGGAGATAATCGCAGGGCTGCGGGCAAAATCGCACTGCACCACGAGCAAACCCTGGCCCTGCGCGACAGCAAGGGGCGCGAGCAGCTCGGGCAGGATGGAGTTGAGGCAAGTTTGCTCATTATTCGGGTTATGCGCGCTTGATCACGTCGCGGGCCTGGGTTTCGGAGGAGGCGGGCTCGGTGAGTTCCTTGGCTCCCTTGGCGCCGAGTTCGGAAAATTTGCGTGCGCCGGGCAGGAGTGTCTGCTCGAAGGAGCCGACGGCGGCGTTGTAGGCCTTGGTGGCGGTCTCGAGACCGCGGCCGACTTTGTCGAGATTGTCGGCAAAATTGGCGATGCGGTCGTATAGCGCGCGGCCGAGGTCGGCGATGACTTGGGCGTTGCGTGAGACGTCCTCCTGGCGCCAGCCGTAGTGTGCCGCCTTCAGCAGGGCGATGAGGGTGGCGGGCGTGGCGAGCAGGACTTTTTTGGCGATGGCGCGGTCGATGAGCGTGGCGTCGGCCTGCAGCGCGCCGGAGAGAAACTGGTCGCCGGGGAGGAAAAGCACGACGAACTCGGGTGAGGGTTGGAACTGTGCCCAGTAGTCCTTGCCGCCGAGGGCGTCGATGTGGCCGCGGACCTTCGCCGCGTGCTCGGCGAGCTTCGCGGAGCGGACGGAGTCGTCGGAGGCGTTGGCGGCCTCGCGGTAGGCGTCGTTCGGTGCCTTGGCGTCCACCACGATCTGCTGGCCGCCGGGCAGACGGACGACGAGGTCGGCGCGGAGAGCACCGGAGGACTGTTGCTCGACGAAGTCGCAGTAGGAGGCCATGCCGGACATCTCGACGACGCGGCGGAGCTGGAGTTCTCCCCAAGTGCCGGCGGTGGTGGTGGAGCGAAGGGCGGTGGAGAGCTTGGCGGCCTCGGCCTGGAGCTGGCCTTGCGTGGTGGTGAGGGACTTGAGCTGTTCGCTGAGCTGGCCGTAGGCGGTGGCGCGGACCTTTTCGAGTTCGCCGATCTTGGAATCCACCTTTTCGAGTGATTCGCGCAGCGGTTTCACCATGGCGTCGATCGCCTGTTGCCGCTTGCCGAGTTCGTCGGTGGACTGCTGGTGGAGCTTGCCGAAGGTCTCGCGGGCGAGTTCGAGAAAGGACTGGTTGTTGGAGCGGAGGGCGTCGGCAGAGAGGGCCTTGAACTCGGCCTTCAGGCGGTCGTGGGCCTCGGTAAGGGCAGAGATTTTTTCCGCCGCCGAGGCGCGTTCCGCCGCGAGTTCATTTTCGATTTTCGACTTATGGTTTTCGATTTCTGACAGGCGTGCCCGCGCGGCGACTAGGTCCGCTTCCATGAGCCGTGCGCGTTCGGTGAGGGCGGCGGATTGGGCGCGGGCGAAGAACCAGCCCAAGGCGGCGCCGATCCCGAGGCCGAGGAGGATATAGAGGAAGACCATCAGGCTACGAGGCTAGGCCTCGGAATCAGTTGCGAGCAAGCTTGGTCCCACCCGGGCGGGCTCAGGCGCGGAGGGAACCGAGGGAAATCTGGATGTCGGTGCCCTTGAGGCCGGGGCCGGCCTGAAGGGTGCCGCCATGGAGGCGGAGGATCTCGCGGGCGAGGAAGACGGAGAGGCGGCCCTGGTTGGGCGTCGCGTCGCCACCGGGGGGCGGCAGCGTGCCGTCGAGCTCGAGGCGCTTGCCCTCGATGGTGATGACGGCGGTGCGGGTCGGGCCGTTGCCGACGGCGCGCATCGTGAGGATAAGGTGCTGCAGGCCTTCGTCGGGCCGGTTGGCCGCGATGGCTTCGAGCAGGGCGCCGAAGGCGAACTTCACGAGAGTCGGGTCGATCTGCAGCACCACGGGCTCCTCGATGAGGCGGGTGGTGATGCCACGTTCGCCGGTGATCTCGCCGAGGAGCTGGTTGAGATTGACGGACTTGGCGGTCGGCTGGGCGATCTCGCCGAGCAGGGTGGCGTGTTCGTTGAGCAGCTTGAGCTTGGCGACCTCGTTGGTCAGGGCGACCTCGCGGGCGAGGGCCACGCCGCTGATCGGCGGGTTGCTGCCCTCCACCGGCACGCCGCCGATCGGCGGGTTGCTGCCTCGTGCAAGGAGCTGGGCGAAGGTGACGAGCGAGACGAGCGGGTTGGAAAGTTCGTGGCTCAGCGTGAGGCCAAGGTTGCGGAACAGCTCACGACGATGCTGTTCGAGCAGGACGGTGATGCGCTCGATCTCGGCAGCGGATTCCTCCCACACGGCCCAGACTCCGTCGATCTCCGGCACCGGACCGGCCTGAACCCGGTAGCGATAGGGCACGCGGGCGGGCTGCGTGACGGTCTTCTGCGTGTGCAGCGCCTCGCTCGCGACGGCGCGCACCTCGACCGGCAGTTCGGCGGTGGCGAGTTCGGCCCGCGTCAGGAGGCGGGAACCGGGGAGATAGCGGGCCCGGAGAGCGGCCTGGGTTTGCGCCTGCTGGTAATCGCGCAGCATCGCGGAGCGCTCGAGGCAGCGCTCGAGCAACCGGCCCTGCAGGACGGCACGGAACTTGTCGGACTCGCGGTAGGGTGAACCGTCGGCGCGCGGGCCGAGCGCCATCCAGCCGAAGAGCTGGCCGTTGGCGTGAAGGGGAATCAGCAGACGAGAGCCCCAGCTGATGAGCTGCTGGCGGATCGGAGCGTCGAGCGTGGGGTCGTCGATGCCGCTCCATTGGTTGAGATCAAGCGCGGCCGGATGCTCCTCGAGCCAGAGCACCAGCGGGTGGCTGGACTCGCAGCGGTAGTCGCCCTCGTTGGAGACGAACCCGTCGCCCTGCCGGAAAAAATAATGCACGCGGCCCGACTTCAGGATGTAGCGGGCGGCGCGGCGGAATTCGTCGAGGAGGCGCGACTGGTCGTCGAGATGCGCAAGGGCGCTCTCGAGGAAATCCCAGGACTCCGCGGCTTCGGGCGCGGGCGCGGGGAAGGGCGTGGCGGTTTCGCGCGGGAAGGGCGCCTCGCTGCGGCGCGTGCGCTCGAGGGCGGATTGCAGCTGGGAATTTTTTTCCGCGATCTCATCGAGGAGGTTCACGCATTCGCCGAGGCGCACGCGGCTTTCATCATAACTGAGATAAAGCCGGCCCGCGCGGTTCTGGCGGGCGTTTTCGAAAGGGTGGCTGTGCGGTTCACCAACGATGATGATCATCGTTCCGGCGCTGGCGGTGAGTCGCGCCCGCGGATCGTTGACGTCGGAAATCCAAACCCTCGCTCCGGATCGCAGGAGTTCGCGCTGAAGATCGTTTGGTCGGGTAAAGACAGCGGGTTCGCGCGGATGCAGCAGCCTTTTCCATGCAGCCTCCAAGCCGGGGTCGGGGGTCGTCAGGATGAGGGTTGCGGGCATGGAAAAGTTATGCGGAAGGTGGCTCCGGGTCTCCCGATGTCGGGCACAATGATGGTTGCCCGGTGTTCATGCAAGATATCTGCGCAAACAGCGAGTCCTAGACCCATGCCCTTAGTCTTTGTGGATACGAAGGGATGGAAAAGTCTGGCTCGCTGCTCCGGCGCGATGCCCGGCCCGTTGTCCGAAACTTCAATTATCACGCTGCCATTCTGTGAGTTACGCGAGCGCAGGTGAACCCGGCGCTCGCTTTCCTGATTTTCCAGGGCTTGGAAGGCGTTGATGATGAGATTAATAAGAACCTGCCGAATGGCGCCGCCATCGGCGTGGATGGTGTCCTTTTCCGCACCTAGCTGCATGGTCAGGGAAACCTTAGCTTCCTGGGCCCGGGCCAGCATCAGGTCGGTCGTTTCCTGCATGATGGTGTGAAGGGAGACGCGCTCCATCTGGTGGCGGCGGGGATTGGACAGGTCGAGGAGCTGCTGGGTGAGGCTGTCAATGCGTTCGACCTCGGCCGGAATGAGGACGCTGAAGCGGCGGCGGAACTCGGGATCGTCGAAGCGCGTGGAGAGGAGATGCGAGAAGGTCTTGATCGAGACGAGCGGGTTGCGGATCTCGTGGGCGAGGCTGGCGCCGATGAGACCGATTGTGGCGAGCTGCTCCGATTGGCGGGCCTGCATCGAGAGGCGGGACCGGGCGAGGATGTTGTCCAAAAACTCTGCCACCTCCTGCAGCTGCTTCACCTCGGGATAGGTGAAGGGCCGGGCGTTGGGTTTCACGCCGAGCGCAAGCAGCGAGGAAGGAGTGGAGCTGCCGCGCGGCGCGGTCACGATCACGCCCAGGTTGAATTCCGTGAGGAACTGGCGCAGGTCCACCAGTCCGGGTTCGGGGCGCTGGCGTTGAAGACTCTCGGGCGTGCTCCAGCCTTCTTTGCACAGCGCGCGGAAACCGGTGCGATCCTTGGCGAACTCGATGTTGCCCGACACAAAGACCTCGCCGCTGTCGAAGAGCAAGGCGGCGTAGTTGGTCTGGCACCAGCCGCGCAGCAGGGCTTCCAACTCCGTTACAAGCTTGTTGGGGTCGGGCTCGCGGCGCGTGAGATCATGCACCGCCTGGCGGATGGCGTGCGTGTTCTGCCAAATGCTGAGGTTGAACCAGTTTCGCGAGCGCCGATCGATCGTGAAGGCGCACACGCTGCAAACGGCGATACATGCGAGCAGATTGAACGGGGGCGTGACAAAAGGCTCGAGCAGCAGCGAGCCGCCGTAGATGCCAGCCGTCATTACCACGACCATAAAGAATCGCTGGCCCACCGACAAAAACATCTGCCGAGCATCGAAGACGCGGTGGATGGTGATGGCCCAAACGGTCAGGATATAGAAGCCAAGGATGACCAATACGCTGAGCCGGGCCACCCATCGGATGTCCCAAATGCTGCCGACCAAACTGAAGGCGATGGCGAGGAGGCAGGCCAGCGCACTATTGAAGGTTATGAATTGGAGCTCAATTTTCCGGATGCCGGTCGCCCGCCGTATTTGCCGCCAGGTGCTGACCAGTAGAAAAGTATAGAGGGCAACGCTGGTCGCGGCGTGAATCAGGTAGCCCGCGCCGCGTTTGGGCGCGTCCGGCGTAGATCCAGAAGGGATAAAAATTTCGGAGTAACTGACGCCGACCAAGGCCACAGCAACGAGCAGCCACGGCCACGAGCGGCGAATGGTGGGGCCGGACTGCCCTTCCGGCGTCATGACGGAGTTCAACAGGAGCCAGATAATCCACGGGAAAAAAGCTCCCACGGCTGCTGCTCCGCGGAGCCAGGGCACCGGGTCGGCGTCCGGGATCTCCGGATATTGCGGACCGATGCGCAGCGCCTGGAAAACGCAGAAGAGCCACGCCGCCGCGGCCAAGGAGACCAGCGCGAACATCCGATTGGTGAAGCGAACGGGATTGTTCCAGAGAATCCCGGCGCCCGTGGCCAGGATGAGCAAAGCGGCGGCGAACAGGAGAGGGGTCATGCCTTTTCGAGCACGAGGGCAGAATTGCTGCCGGAGAGTCCGTGGGCGTTGACCACCGCGACGTCCGCCTGAATACGCCGTGGTTGACCCGATAGGTTGAGCGGGCAGTTGGGGTCAGGCGTGTGCCAGTTAACGGTAGGTGGAAGCAGGCCGTGTTGCAGGCTCAACACCGTGCTCGCGGTCTGGATTGGCCCGGACGCGCCCAGGGCCGTGCCGATTGCTCCCTTGATCGAACTGACGGGAATGGCTTCCAGCCGCTCGCCGAAAGTTTTGCTGAGCGCGAAGGATTCGTTGGCGTCGATGTAGCGATGGCCGGTCCCCCAGGCGTTGATGTATTTGACCTCCTCGGCGCGGCGCTGCGCGTTGGCGAGGGCGATGCGGATGGCGTTGCTCAGGCCGAGGGCGGTCTGGCCGTCGGGATCGTTGGCGAAGCCATGACCGGTGATCCAGGCGAGGGCGGGACGGGGGCTGGATTCGGATTCCAGCACGAACATCGCGGCGCCTTCCCCGAGGACGCCCGTTGTGCGCCAGAGATCGAAGGGGCGGCACAGACGTTCGGGGTTCTCGTCGGTCGCGGGGCTCAGCTCGGCGGCATTGAAGCCGATCAGGGGATATTGCGACAACGGGCATTCGCTGCCGCCGGCGATGGCGAACTCGGCGGCGCCCGCTGCGAGCTGCTCGTAGGCCTGGCCCAAGGCATCAATGCCGGAGCAGCACGAGGTCTGCATCGTCAGCATCCGCGTGGGCGTGTCCAGCCACTGGGCGATCTTGCCGGCGACGTTTGCGACCGAAGCCTCATACATGATGCTGCCCTGCGCAAAACGGGAGCCCTTCTTCATGACGGTCTCCATGCCCCGGCCGATCTTCTCGAAGTCCATGATGGAGGTGCCGGTCACCACCAGGGGCGTGATGCCCTTCACGTCCGCGGGGGTCAGCCCGGCGTCCTTCATGGCGAGCATGGCCGCTGCCAGACTGAACTGGGTGTGGCGCGACATGCGCCGCGGATTTTCCTCCGGCGCGAAATCCGCCAGGTCGAAGTCGTGCACCTCGGCCCCGACGAACGCGCCGTTGGACGGGTCGAAGCGCGTGATGGCACCAATGCAGCTGATGGGTTCGTTGATGCCCTTGAAAAAGGCCTCGCGGCCTATGCCGGCCGGCGTGACCGGTCCGATACCGGTGATCTTAACGCGTCGGCGCATGGGCAGGTTCGGTCGCGAAGTGCAAAGTCACTGGGTGGATGATTTTTCCGAGGTAAATAGGGGCATGGTTCCCGGCCGTAATGCAAATCGTCATCAGATTAGGGGCACATTGGCTCGCTCCGCAAGCCCGGCGATGCAAAAGAGATTTGCTCTGTCCAGATGCAGCGCCCAAATCCACGGCGCATGACCGCCCAGGAATTCGAAAACCGCCTCATGGAGTGGGCGCGCGGTCAGACGGATTTGGCGGCGCTTGTGCAAATCGGTTCACGGGCACGGATCAATGGTGAGGTGGACGCTTGGTCAGACTGGGATTACCACCTCATCACTTCCAACCCGGCCCGCTATCTCGACACCGCGTGGCTCGCGCAGATCGGACCGGTATGGAGTGCGCATGTCGAACGAACGCCTCGCGGTGTCGCGAAGCTCAGCGCGGTTTTCGACGGAGGCCATGAGGTGGATTTCGTGCCACTCGCAACTTGGCAAATGAAGCTTGTTTACTGGGCAATGGCCCGGCCGGGTCTCGCATGGATTTATCCGGCGGCGGTGCGACGCGGCATCGCCAACACGCGTCTCGTGGTCTGCCCGGGGCACCGGGTGGTGCTGGGCGGGGCGGCGTGGGAGCGGCGGCTGGCCGCGCTCATGGTGCCATGGCCGGAACCGACCTTCAGTGAGCAGGATTTCCAGATGCATTGCGGCGCCTTCTGGCGCCATGCGGTGTGGGTGCAGAAGAAAATCGCGCGCGGCGAATTGCGCGCCGCCCAGCGATGGAACCATGTTGAGGTTTTGGAGCATCTGCAGGCCCTGCTGGCCGAGGAGGCACGGCTCGCGGGTCGTCCTGCCAGGCCCGAGAGCCGCAAAGCGGAGCACTGGTTGGATGCGCGCCGCCTCGCACAAACCGCCTTCGCCAGTGCACCGGATCAACGCGTGCTGGCGCGCACGTTGCTCGCGGAGATTGATCTCTTTGAGGAAGTGGCGCGTAGCGTCGGGCTGGCGCGCGGTTTTGCCGTGCCGGATCACACGGCGCTGAGCAGCTGGCTCCGGGCCGAACTGGCGCCCCTGGCCGGCCCGCCTTAGCTGGCGGGTGTAACGGCTTCGGGGAAGGCGATGGTGAAGACCGTGCCACCGCCGGGGCGTGCACCCACTTTCATTTCGCCATGGTGGACGGAGGCGATGTGGCGACAGATGGTCATGCCGAGTCCGGTGCCGTGGGCCTTGGTGGATTCGATCGGCTTCTTCAGGATGCTTTCCATGACCGCCGGGGGCAGGCCGCTGCCGTTGTCGGCGATGGCGAGGATGATCTGGCGGTCGCGTCTTTCGACGGAGACGTTGACCAAGGAGGCTCCGGCCTCGAGGGCGTTTTTGATGAGATTCTGCAGCAGGCGCACGAGCTCGAAGCGGATGCCGTTGATCAGGGCGCCCCGGCTACCGGTGACCTCGATGCGGTTGGTCCCGAAGAACAGCACGCCCTTGGTCTCAATGGCGGTCTCATAGAGATCGACGGTATCAACCTCGTTGGCGTGGCGCGTGGTCTGGCGCCAGGACTCGGCCAGATGCAGGCAGAACGACGCGCACTTCTCGAGCGTCTCGGCGTATTGCAGGATTCGCTCGCCCGCGCGTCCGGCCGGCGGCAGCTGCCGCACCTCGTCGAGGAGCATGTTGGTGTAGCCGATGGAGACGACGAGCGGGTTGCAGATGTCGTGCACCATGGCTGCGGCAGCCTGGCTGAAGCCGGAGGAGAGCTGCTGCTTCTTCTGCTCGGTCATCACCGACTCATACATGCTCTCCAGCTGCTTGAGCATCCCGGTGCGTTTCTTGCGTTCGACGCCTTCCGCCACGTGGCGCCGCACGGCCTGCTGGAGCACGTCCACGTCGAAAGGCTTCTTGAGATATTCGTTGGCGCCGAGGCTGATCGCGGCCTGTGCGGTGGCGAGGGCGCCGTAGCCAGTCATCATGATGATCGAAACCTCGGGGTCGATCTTGCGCATGGCTTCCAGGCCCTGGATGCCGTTTTTCTGCGGCATGCGGATGTCCATGATCACGCAGGCGAAGGAGCCCTGTTTGATCTGCTCCAGTCCATGATCCACGCGGTCCACGGCGACGACCTCGAATTCATCCTGCAGGAGGTAACTGATGCTCTCGCGCGGACCGAGCTCGTCATCAACGACAAGCACCTTGGGTCGGACCTTGGCAGGGGCGGGCAGAACGGGCGAGGCGGTGTCGGACATGTGCCCGCGCAGGCTGGACGGTGCCCGCGCGTTTGGCAATCCGAAGCTTGGTTAGGGAAATGGTCCTGAGGAGAAATTTCCGACTTCATCTGGTGCACGTGATTGGCGATCCCCCGGGCTGGCGTCGCGCCCGGCGCATTGCCTCGCCTGCAGGCGAACCCTCGCTCCGGGAGTGGTCGGTTTTGATGCCCGCTGGGGACGGGGGCTACGAGAGGGGGCTGAAAGCTTACTGGGGCGATGCGCGCAAAGTAGATTGTCCGTTCCAGGGGCTGACGGTTGCTGAAACTCCCCGCCGTTGGCCTCTCTCTGGGTATTCCCTTCGGGTCTGGCTCAGGTCGCGAACGCCAGCTCGCCATTTTCTTCGCTGCCGGGGGTGGCACCCGGTAAAAATTACGCTGTGCTACAGCCGGACCGATCGGTTTGCCCAACGGGCCAGTTTGACAATCCGACCGCGTCCTTGGTCACCTCTGATGCGTAGCACAGCGCTTCGCCAAACATGGGAACGCTCGATTGGAGACCAAGGGGAACGCCGTAATTTCTCCGTAAGTGCCGAATCGGTCCGTTTGCCTGGACGCCTGAAGTTTTTCGAAACGAGGACGAGGCCGGCGGATGCCAGATCGGCGCGCTTTGCGTTTTTGGATACGGGCACCGTGCACCGCGAGCGGGATCAGTCTCGCAAAAAACTCACTTGGGCGACGCCTTGCGTGCAGGAGGCGAGGCTACTGGATTGCTATCGGCCGGGTAGAGGTATCCTGATTTCGGGATCACTTTTATATGCTGGCGCAGAGGCACACCGAGGCTCCGAAAAACGGCAGCGGCCTTGCCCAGCAGGACCCGGCAATTGGCCGTGTCACCGGCAAAACGTCGCCCAAAAAGCTCGCTGTAGAGCAGCGGGTAAGGGGTGACCCGGCCGGCATTGGCGTGCAGCACCTGCAACAGTTCGATGACCCGCGGCGTCGTGCGTGCGTTCTGTTTTCCCCGGGACAGGCGATGTTCGAGCGGATGCACGCGCACCCCGGCAAATTCGTAACTCGTCGTGTTCGCCCGCGCTGCGCGCGGCCGGCGGCTGGCGTTGGTGCGATAGCGGGCCAGATACTCCAGCATGACCTCCACGCGCACCGGATCGCGCAGCACGCTGTCGGCTCCGAGGGAGATGTGGCGCATCTCCTCCTTCGCGGAGCAGTTGGCGGGGGCCAACACGATGACGCGGGTCGGGCGCGACGCCGAGCGGCTCACCAAGTATGCCAGCACGTCGTCCGAGTAACCGTCTTCGAGCCGCTGTCTCACGATCACCGCCTGCGGGGTGTTCTTTTCGGCGGCGTGCTTGAAGTCGGCGAAGCGCGTGAAGGCCAGGGTCGGCCAGGCGCGTTGTTCGCATAGAGCCGCCAAAACCTCGGCCTCGCGGGCCTGACTGGAAACAATGTAGATCATGCCGAAGCAGCGGGGATGGCCGGGGAATGGGCTAAGTTCTGGGCGGCGGCTTGGGGATTAGGTGACCCCGGGCGACATGGATGAAAAGAGTCCCCTGAGTCATAGGGGCAGCCCCACCACCATCTCAAACGTCTGGTTGGAGGGACGCACCGCGAGGCCGATCAACCCTTTGGCCTTCTGCAGGCCATGCAGGATGCCGCGGCTGGAGACCTCCAGTTCGGAAGGCTCGCCGCGCAGCCAGGCCGCGGCCGTTTCCTCGGTCAAGGCCGGCGCCTGGGCGCGGAGCGAAAGGAGGATGCCCGGCTTGCTGGCCAGCGCATTGCGGCGATTCACCCAGAGGAACGCGTGGAAATCGGCGTCCTCGGTCATCCGGTCCAGGCGGCTGAGTTCCTGGCAGCGGAGCTTGAGCGTCGTTCCGGGGGCGGCGAGGTGCAGCGCTTGGATCAGGCTCGGCACGAGCATGAGCAGGAATTCAATGCCGGTCAGTCCGGCCACGGCGGCTTCGCGCCCCAGTCCGAGGGAGTCGATTCTCAGGCGCTTGGCCTCGGCGTGGGCGAGGCGCTGGCTGATGCCGATGGCGTGCTGCACGCAGGTGTCGATCAACGCCGGTGATGACTCACGGTCGGCGTAGGCGGAACCGAAATAGCCTTCGGCGACCAGCGCGGCGGACTCGGCCTGCTTGCGCGCTTCTTGCACGCTGCGCAAGGCCGCGCCCAGCCGCGGGTCGGTGCGCGGCAGGTTCTCCAGAATGTGCTGCGCGTTGAACAGCAGCGCCTGGGTGGTGGTCAGTAAGCTGGCGGTCTGCAACAGGGCCTCGCGCGCGGAGGCCGAGGCGGTGAACTCCACGTCGCGCTCGATGCGGGCCAGTTCCAGATCGCGCACGAATGTCTCGTTTTTCCCGGCGAGCATCGCCTCCTGCCGGCGCCGACGAGTCTGGTCGATCCACTCGGGCAACCGGTGATCGAACGTTTCGCGATCAGTCAGCGGCTTGGAGACGAAATCATACACGTGGAGCGGGATGGCGCGCCGCAAATTCTCGTCGGAATCATCGCCACTCAGCACCACGTAGCCCAATTCGGCATCCCGTTCCCGCGCGGCGGCGATGAAGCTCAGGCCATCCATACCGGGCATGTGGATGTCCACGATGCAAAGGTCGAACCGCTGCCGGCTCACCAGTTCCAACGCTTCGCTGGGACGGAAGACACAGGTGAGGCGGTAGTTTTCGCCCAGCCTCAGCCGTAAGGAAGAGTGGATCTGCTTCTCGTCGTCCACGACAAGGATGCAGGGTGTGATCACATCGGCCGGCGGCGTCATGACAGGGTGGGGCGGACGGACGGGATCTGAACCGCAGGGACGGGGCGTTTCACCGGATCGAGGTTCGCGAAGGTTGTGGCGTCCCGGGGCGCAGCGGGCCGTGGATCCAGGGGCAGCACGACCACGAAAACGGAACCGCGCCCGGGAGCCGGGCGGACCTTGATGTCACCGCCGTGCAGGTCACAAATCTTGCGGCAGATGGCCAAGCCGAGACCGAGACCCCGGATATCGTCGCCCGTGTCCTTGGTCGTGAAGTAGGGTTCGAAGATGCGGTCCATGATGGCCGGCGGGATGCCGGCGCCTTCGTCGGAGACGCTGAACCTGACAAATTCCGTGTCAACGGCGGCGGAAAGCGTGACCACGCCGCCGCTGGGCGTCGCGTCGATGCCGTTAAAGACGAGATTCTGCAGCAGCCGCCGGATGAGCGTGCTGTCCGCCACGAAGGGGATGTCCGGCGTAGCGGTCACCTTCACGGTGACACCGCGGGCGGCGGCGCGTGCCTGCGTAAGCGTCAGCACCGATTCCATGAGCTCGCGGGCGGCGGCGGTGCGGAAGTCGGGCGTCAGCCGCCGTGTGAAAAACAGGCTTTCGCGAATGTAGTCCTGCATCACGCGCACGGCGTGCTTGGCGTCGTGGAGCACCTCCGCCTCGGGCGTGCCCGCCTGCACCCGCGGCTCCATGTGCAGCAGGAAAGAGGCGACCGGCGTGGCGAGGTTGTTGAGATCGTGGGCCAGGCCGCGCGACATCATCGCTGCGGATTCCATTTTCTCGATCTGCGCGGTGCGCGCCGCGACGCGCGAATGCGTGAGGATGTTGTCCATCAGCTCGGTCAGTTCGAGCAGGAGCCGGATGTCAGGATAGGTGTAAGGACGCAGGCTGGTTCTCTGGCCCAACGCAATCAGGAGCGATGGTGCGGGGCTGCCTTGAGGAACGGCGAGGATTGCGCCTAGGCCGAGTTGTTCCAGCGTGTCCCGACATGCCGTCGCGCCCGGAATTTCGCGCCGGCGCTGGAGGCTTTCCGGCGTGATCCAGCCATCGCGGCCCAGGGCCCGCAATCCCTCCCAATCGCTCCGCAGCTGTATGTCCCCGTTGGCATAACCGCCGCTGCGCAAAGACAACAGGGCTGCCCGCTCCGTCAGGCACCATTCGCGCAACAGGCTTTCGAACTGTTGGCGCAGTTTTTCCTCTCCCGGGACCTGTTTGGCCAATTCGATCACAGCTTGGCGCGGACCCGTGATCCGGTGCTCGGGGTCGAGGCCAAACCATTTGCGCATCGGCCGGTCGCTGACGAGCGCGAGCCCGCAGGCCGAAACCGATGCCAGCACGAGGCTCGGCCATGTTCCGATCATGTCGTCCAAAAAACTGACCAATCCGACTGCGCTGGCCCCGAGAATGCCGAGCAGGAGCAGGCGTTGGCCGACTGAAAATACGACGTGTTGAGCATCGAACACCCGGTGATAGCAGACGGACCAGATGGTGATGCCTTGCCAGAGACAGACCGAGAGGGGACCGACACTGCGTAGCCAGTCGTGTTTAGGGAAAGCAATGGCGAACAAATTGCTGGCGAGGATAAGCAACGTGGCTGCTGCCAAATTGAGCACGAAGAATTGTGCTTCCAGTTTGTGCACACCCGAAGCCTGCCTCATATGGCGCAAGGCATGAATGATGGCCCAGACGGTTATGGTGCTTATGGTAAAAACATACACGAGATAAGCGGGGCCGCGTTCTCGTTGCATGGGGGTGGAGGAGGCTGGAATGAACGAGTCTGAAAAAGCCAATGCCACCAAAAATAATGAAATAAGAATCCATCCTCTGGCTCGCCTCAGCAATTGCCTGAAGTTGCTGATTTCCGCATTCAGCACCGTGCTCATGAAAGCGATTTGCCCGACTATAAGTGCTGGCACTGCGAAACACATCCGCAGCCAGAAAAGGAGGGCTGCATCGGTATGGTGGCCGCTGACCGTGCGGCCGGTTGTGATCGCCATCGTGATGCAAAAAAACCAGACGCAGGTGGTGACCGTCACGGCAAAGAAGAGACGGTTGATGGCTCGCGTGGGGTTGACGAGCAGGAGGGCGACTCCGTAGCCGAAGCTCAGCAGGGCTGCACCAATGAATAAGCCTTCGCGCATGGAGGCCGTGGTCCGTGGAGCCTCAAATAGGCGCGGTGGTCTTCCGCGTGAACAGCTCGCTGATGATGTCCTCGAGCGGCACGTCCTGGATCGTGATGTCGTCCACGGCGCCGCCGTTGAGGATTTGCGAGCACACGGCGGTGACCTTGTCGCTGGGCACGTGGAGGAGGATCTCGCCGTCTTCGCAGACCTTGGCCTCGCCGTGGAGCGGTTTCCAGTCGGAGGGGAAGGCGCCGTCGCGGGGCTTGAACTTCACGATGCGCTTGCCGCTGCCGGCGCCGGCGATGCGGTCGAGGTCGCCGTCGTAGATCTTCTTGCCGTGGTCGATCACGATCACGCGTTCGCACAGCGAAGAGATGTCGGCCATGTAGTGGCTCGTGAGGAGAATGGTGGTCTTGTGCCGGCGGTTGTAGTCGCGCAGGAACTCGCGCACGGCCTTCTGTGACACTACGTCGAGGCCGATGGTCGGCTCGTCGAGGAACAGCACGCGCGGGCGGTGGAGCAGGGCGGCGATGAGCTCCATCTTCATGCGCTCGCCGAGGGAGAGTTCGCGCACCTGCACGTTGAGCTTGTGGCTCACGTTGAGCAGGGTGACGAGTTCGTCGAGCGTGGCCTTGAACTGCTCGGGCGGCAGGCCGTAGATCGCGCGGAGCAGCGTGAAGGATTCCTGCGCGGGCAGGTCCCACCACAGTTGGTTCTTCTGGCCGAGCACGAGCGCGAAGAGCCGGCGGTAGGCGTTCTCGCGCTTCGAGGGGTCGAAGCCCGCCACTCGTGCGGTGCCGCTGGTCGGGTAGATCAGGCCGGAAAGCATCTTGAGCGTCGTGGTCTTGCCCGCGCCGTTCGGGCCGAGGAAGCCCACGAATTCGCCCTCCTTGATCGAGAAGCTCACGCCGTCGGCCGCACGCGTTTCCTCGAACTCGCGCTTAAATAAGCCCTTCACGCCGCCCCAGAAGCCGGGCTGTTTCTTGTAGGTGCGGAAAACCCGCGTGAGCTGATCGACCTCAATCATGGAAGCCGCCGACTGAACATGGTTTGCAGGCGTTGGCAATCGCGCTCTGCCGCGCCGCCGCCGGCCCGAGCCGGGCAGGAACGCCCCGGCAAATTTAGGGCCGCAAGGCCCTAGGTTTGCCCGTGCTGTTCGATTGAGTTTTGCGGCGGAAGGGAGTTTCGTGGCTGAGCGATTTAAGTGTCCGCTCCGGACAGACGATTAAAGAGAAGTCCGGACTTCGTCCGACGTCACCTCTTGCCCCAACTCTCCCAGATTCCGGCCCACATCCCACGGATGCCGAAGCTTCGGCCTGCCCGGCTTTGGCTGATCGTCTTGCTGCTGGCCGCGCAGCTCGCGGCAGAAACGCTGCCGACGATCAGGACAGCAGGTGATTTCTGGAACGTGCCGACGCCCGAGCGGGACAAGCCGCATGCCGTGGACATGGAGGTCACGGTCTATTACTACGACGCGTCTTGGCGGCTGCTCTGGGGCGACAGCGCGGGAAATGCGGTTTACATCCCGCTGCGCGGCGATCCCCTGCCGATCCGCAGCGGCCAACGCGTTCGGATCACGGGCGAGGTCATCCCCACCGTCGGCTTTGATGGAGCCAAGCTGAAGGCAACGGTGCTCGCGGCCCAGGCTTTTCCCGAGCCACTGGCCACGGCCGGGCGCATCGCCGATTTCGGGGCGCTTGATGCGCGCTGGGTGGAACTCGAGGGCCACGTGTTTGCCCAGAGCGATCCCGACCCGACGCATGTGCTCTTCCTCGTGATGAGTGACAACCATCTCGTGAACCTGCGCCTGCAGGTCAACGGCACCGATCCGATCCCGCAACTCGTCGGTGCCCGCGTCCGGGTTCGTTGCGTCTATGTCGCGACCCGCGATCCCAACGGCCGCCTCCAACAGATTGACGGGTGGACCTCGGACCCGGATGACATCCGCGTCCTCTCCTGGCTGGCCGATGACGAGCGTTTCAAGCTGCCTCGCACGCCCCTCGACCGGCTCAGCGAGATGACCGACAAGCCCTGGGTGCGTATTGCCGGCGAACTCCGGGCGCAGGACCCCGGCAAGTCGGTGACGGTGCGCGACGAGACCGGTCAGGTTGTGATCCCCACCGCCCAACCCGAGGTGCTGGCCGAGGGAACCGCCATCGAGGTGGTCGGACGTCCCGCCGCGGCGGACCTGGGTTGGACGCTGCGCGAGCCGATCTTCCGCCGCACCGGGGCACCGGCCCAGCCGTTCTTCGCTCTGCAGGCTCCGGGACAGATGCCGTTGCGTCTGCGGTTGGCGGAGCACGTATTAGAGCTCGCCCCTGATCTGGCGGAGAAACGGTATCCCGTTACACTGCGCGGCGTGGTTACCTGGATGGATGAGCGGGCGGACTTTTTTTATTTGCAGGATGCCAGTGGCGGTGTGCGCATCCGGCGCTCGGCGGGCAAGGGAACCGTCTTGGGCGCGGGAACGCAGCTGACCATCAATGGCGTAACGGTGCGCGGCACCTACCTGCCCGAGGTGGAAATGGTGGAGGCCCTCGTCCTCGGCACGGCCGGCTTGCCGCCGGTGCGTGGCATCACCCTGGATCAGGCCCTGTCGGGTGCGGAGGATGGCCAGCGTGTCGAGATGCGCGGTTTTGTCCGCCAAGTCTCGGCGGAGGGCAGCTGGACTAAGCTCGATCTGACCACCTTCACGGGCGAGTTCTCCGCTTACCTGCCGCCCGACGACTCACTGACGAAGCTGCAGGGCACCTTGGTGCGCGTGCGCGGCGTGTGCTCCGCGATCACCAACGCCAATCGCGAAATCACCGACATTCGCCTCTGGGTGCAGGATCGCGCTTCGGTCCTGGTGGAGCAGCCGGCGCCCGCCGATCCCTTTGCCGCCGCCAGCGAGACGATTGCCGGCGTGCGCCAGCTCAATGTTTCCCAGCTGGTCAACCACCGCGTGAAAGTGACGGGCACGGTCCTGCTGCACGAGCCCGGTCGCTATCTCTACCTGCAGGAAGGCAACAGCGGTCTCTTCGTGCTGTCCCGGGCGGTGGGCAAGCTTGCGAGCGGCGAGCGTGTCGAGGTTGTGGGCTTCCCCGGGCGTGCGGGCAATCGCCTGGTCCTGCGCGAGGCGACCTGGCGTGCGCTGCCGGCCGGTCCGGCCATCGCGCCATTGGTGCTGGAGAACCCCGACCAGTTGCTGCTTGAAGCGGACGCCCGGCTGGTGCGCGTCACGAGCGTGTTGCGCCAGGCGGTGCCGGAGGGCCGCATGGTCAACCTGGTGCTGCAGTCCGGCGACAGCGTGTTTGAGGCCGCCCTGCTGGATGCGACGGGTTGGGTTTCGCCGGGCATCGGCAGCCGCGTGGAGGTGACCGGCGTCTATGTGCTCGAATACGACGAGTATCGCCGCCCGCACGGGTTCCGGCTGGAGCTGCGCGCGCCGGCCGATCTCCGCGTGCTGGCCACGCCGCCCTGGTGGACGGCGCGACGCACGCTCTCGGCCCTCGGGCTCCTGGTTATGCTTATGCTGGCGATCATCGTCTGGGTCGGCGTGCTGCGCCGCCGCGTGAGCGAGCAGACCGAGCAGATCCGTCAGCAGCTGGAGAAGGAGGCGCGCCTGCAGACCGAGTTGGAGCGCTCCTCGCGCCTTGAGTCACTCGGCGTGCTGGCCGGCGGCATCGCGCACGATTTCAACAACCTGCTCACGGCCATCCTCGGCAACCTCGGGCTCGCGGCCATGGACAAGCGCGTGATGGAGGCCGCCGGCGATTGCATCGGCGAGGCCGAGCGCGGCGCGCGGCGCGCGCGCGACATCACGCAGCAGCTCCTCACCTTCGCGAAGGGCGGCGATCCCGTGCGCGCGGCCGTGGCGCTGCCGGAGATCGTGACCGAGGCCGCCAACTTCGCGCGCCACGGCTCCAACGTCCGCTTCGAGTTCGATCTGCCGGCCAATCTTCCGCCCGGCGATGTGGATGCGGGGCAGATTTCCCGTGTCGTGCACAACCTCGTGATCAACGCCGTGCAGGCCATGCCGGACGGCGGCGTGGTCAGCCTGGCCCTCACCTCCGTGAACCTGGCGGCCGGCGAGGTGGATGCGCTCTCCGCCGGCTCCTACCTGCTGCTCACCATCGCCGACACGGGCAAGGGCATCCCGGCGGACGTGCTGCCGCGCATCTTTGATCCTTATTTCTCGACCAAGTCCAAGGCGGGCAACAGCGGCCTCGGGCTCGCCACGGTGCGCTCGATCGTGAAAAAGCACAATGGACACATCGAGGTCGAGTCGCAGGTCGGGCAGGGCACGACGTTCCGCATCTGGCTGCCGGCCGCGAATCACGATATGACCCCCGCTCCTGCTCCCTCGGCGAAATCTTCCGCGCATCTCCCGGCTCGTGTCCTCGTAATGGACGACGAGGATGTCATCCGCCGCGTGGCCGGACGCATGCTCGCGCTGGCCGGCCACGAGGCGGTGTTCGCCGCCGACGGCGCCGAGGCCGTGCGCGCCTATGTGGCCGCGCGCCAGGCCGGCCGGCCCTTCGACATCGTCATCTTCGACTTGACCGTGCCCGGCGGCATGGGCGGCAAGGACGCGCTGCAGGAACTGCTCAAGGTTGATCCCGACATCCGTGCGTTGGCCTCCAGCGGTTACTCAAGCGATCCCGTCATGGCCAATCCGCGCGCCTACGGCTTCCGCACCAGCCTGCCCAAGCCCTACGACATCCCTGACCTGATGCGCGCGGTCGAGGCCACCCGGCGCGGGTGAGCGGCGTGGTGCCGGCGGCGGGTTCCGGGAGAATACAGCTGACCGTTGGGGTTGAACGGTCCTAGCTTGGGCAGACCGTCCAACGACTCCTCTTTTCTTTGTGGCATTTTCCCCTCAGCTCCCGGTCAGGATCGCGCGCTTCCCCCGGTTTCTGCCGGTCCTGCTCCTGATCCTCGGTGCCCTCGGCGGCGGCCGCGCGGTCGCGCAGGAGACCGGTTTGGCGGGCACGGTCATTACCAACGCGGCCGAATTCTGGACGGTTCCTGAGGCGGATCGTCAGCGTCCACACCGGTTGCAGATGGAGATGGTGGTGTTTTACCACGACCCCGCGTGGAAGCTGCTCTACGGCCAGACCGGGACCGTGGCGTCCTACCTCCCGGTGGGCGGGAAACCGCTGCCGATCCGCACCGGACAGAAGGTGCGGCTGGAGGGCACGTTGATTCCGGCCGAGGGCATTGATGGCGCGTGCGTCAAGGTCACGCTGCTGGCCGACGACCAGTTGCCGGCGTCGGTGGCCGCGGCCGGCCGCTTGGGTGAACCGGCCGCCCTCAACGGTCGCCGCGTGCTGCTCGAGGGCTACGTGCTCACCCAGAACGAACCCGATCCGAGCCATATCGAGGCGCGCGTGTGGAGCGAGGGCCGCCTGATCAACCTGACCGTGCAGATCAGCGGCACCGAGCCGGTGCCCCAGTTCGTGGGCGCGCGGGTGCGCATCGAGGGCGTTTACGACGTGGCGTTGGATTCGGCGGGCGGCATCCAAAACATCCAGCTCTGGAGCTCGGAACGCCGCCACGTGCAGGTCTTGGGCTGGCTGGCCGACGACGAGCGGTTCAAGCTCGCCCGCACCCCGATTGACGGACTGGAGGCCGCGGCGAAACAGCCGTGGGTGCGCATCGTGGGAGAATTGCGCCGCCCCGGCAGCGGTCCGGGTTTGGCTGTGCGGGACGAAACCGGCCAGATCGAACTCGCCGCCCTGCAACCCGACGCTCCGCCGCCCGGCACGATGGTCGAGGTGGTGGGCCGGGTGGCCTCGGCCGAACTCGGCTGGACACTGCGTGAGCCGCTGCTCCGTCCTTATGAGGCCGCTGACACTGCGGATTTGCGCCCGGACCGCCCCTTGCCTGTGCGCCTGCGCTTGGCGGAACAGGTGCAACAGCTCACGCCGCAGGAGGCGGAACAGCGTTATCCGGTCGTCCTGCGCGGCATTGTCACTTGGGCGAACGAACGCTCCGACCGGTTTTATTTGCAGGACATCAGCGGTGGCGTGGCGGTCCGTCGCCCTGCCGGACCGGCGCCTGAATCCGGCGCGTCCCTCACCGTCACCGGCGTGACGGTGCGCGGTCGTCGCCTGGCGGAGGTCGAGGCCGTGGCGCTCGACAACACCGGGATACAAAACCTGCCGCCGCCGCGTCGCATCAGCCTCGAGCAGGCGTTGAGCGGCGCCGAGGAGGGGCGTTGGGTGGAACTGCACGGGTTCGTGCGCCAGGTGGTGTCCGCGGGCATGTGGACCCGGCTGGATCTCACCACGGCGACGGGTGAATTCTCCGCCTTCCTGCCCGCGCAGGAATCCCTGCGCCGCTTCGCCGGTGCGTTGGTGCGCGTGCATGGCGTCTGCGAATCGCAGCCGGATTCCGATCGCGAAGGCACGAGCATCCGGCTCTGGGTGCCGGGTGAGAACGGCGTGGCGATGGACGAAATCCGTCCGCCCGATCCCTTCAGTGTGCCGTTGGAAAACATCGGCGCCATCCGGCAGCTGCCCGCGGCCCCGGCGCTCGTCCGGCGGACGCGGGTCGCCGGCACGGTGCTGCTGCACGAGCCCGGCCGTTACCTTTACCTGCAGGATGCGACGGGCGGCATGTTCGTGCTCTCCCGGGAAACCGAACGGCTGCCGCCCGGCACCGCGGTGGAGCTGGTGGGCTTGGTCGGCCGGCTCGGCGGTCGTCCGGTCCTGCGCGAGGCCCGCTGGCGCACCCGCTCGGGTCTGCCGGCGGTCACGCCGCTCGCGCTCGACCGGGTGGATCAACTCCGGCCCGAAGCCGACGCCCGTCTGGTCCGGCTGCGGGCCATGCTGCGCCAGGTGGTGTCCGAGGATCGCACGGCCCGGCTTTCGCTGCAGGCCGAAGGCGTGACCTTCGAAGGCACCCTGCGCACCGTGGGCGGATGGCGCGCGCCCGAGCCGGGCAGCCGCTTGGAAGTGGCGGGCGTCTATGTGCTGGAATTCGACGAATACCGCCGCCCGCGTTCTTTCCGTCTCGAACTTCGTTCCCCGGCCGATGTCACGCTGCTCGCCGCTCCGTCCTGGTGGACGATCCGCCGGATCGCCATGGCCGCCTGCGCCCTGGTGCTGATCACCCTGCTGGCCGTGGGCTGGGTCCTGGCCCTGCGGCGGCGCGTGCGTGAACAGACCGAGCAGATGCGCCTGCAATTGGAAAAGGAGGCGCGCCTCCAGACCGAGCTCGAGCGCGCCACGCGCCTCGAGTCGCTCGGCGTGCTGGCCGGCGGTATTGCCCACGATTTCAACAATCTGCTCACGGGCATCCTGGGCAACCTCGGGCTGGCCCTCATGGACAAGCGCGCCGCGCAGGCCGTCGGCGATTGCCTCAGCGAGGCCGAGCGCAGCGCCCGCCGGGCGCGCGACATCACGCAGCAGTTGCTCACTTTCGCCAAGGGCGGCGAGCCCGTGCGCACCGCCGTGGCCTTGCCCGAGATCGTGACCGAGGCCGCCAATTTTGCGCGCCACGGCTCCAGCGTCCGCCTGGATTTTGATTTTCCGTTGAACCTGCCGCCCGGCGACGTGGACGCCGGACAGATCGCACGCGTGGTCCACAATCTCGTCATCAACGCCGTGCAGGCGATGCCCGACGGCGGCAGCCTGCGCCTCACGCTCGCCGCCTGCGAACTCCGGGCCGGCGAGGTGGACGGGCTGCCGGCGGGGACTTATCTGCTGCTCACGGTGGCCGACACGGGCAAGGGCATCCCGGCGGACGTGCTGCCGCGGATATTCGACCCGTATTTCTCGACCAAGACGGAAACAGGCAACAGCGGCCTCGGGCTGTCGGCGGTGCGCTCGATCGTCAAAAAACACCACGGACACATCGAGGTGGAATCGCAGGTGGGGCAGGGCACGACGTTCCGCCTCTGGTTGCCGGCCGCCAAGCACGAGATGGCGCGCGGCACCTCACCCGCGGCGAAGTCTTCCGCGCATCTCCCGGCCCGCGTGCTCGTGATGGACGACGAGGATGTCGTGCGCCGCGTGGCCGGACGCATGTTGGCGCTGGCCGGGCACGAGGCGGTGTTCGCCTTTGATGGCGCCGAGGCCGTGCGCGCCTATGTGGCCGCGCGCCAGGCCGGCCGGCCCTTCGACATCGTCATCTTCGACCTGACCGTGCCCGGCGGCATGGGCGGCAAGGACGCCCTGCAGGAACTGCTCAAGATTGATCCCGACATCCGCGCGATGGCCTCCAGCGGCTACTCGAGCGATCCGGTCATGGCCAATCCCCGCGCCTACGGCTTCCGCACCAGCCTGCCCAAGCCCTACGACATCCCCGACCTGATGCGTGCCATCGAGGAAACCCGCCACAGCTGAGCGGGTGGCCGCTACGATCTCGCGCGCTGGTTTTTCTGCTGGCCAAGTTCGTCGCCGTGCCCCGGTCTGAGGACGAAGTCGCCTGACCATGGACCCACGCCTCCCGTTCATCGACCTGCACCGGCATCTCGACGGCAACGTCCGCCTGCAGACCATCCTCGACCTCGGCCGCCAGCACAACATCCGCCTCCCCGGTGACACGGTGGAGACGCTGCGTCCTCACGTGCAGGTCACGGAGGTCATGCCCGATCTCGTCACCTGGCTGGCCAAGCTCAACTGGATGATCGCCGTGCTCGGCGACTACGACGCCTGCCGCCGCATCGCGCGCGAGAACGTCGAGGATGCCCACGCCGAGGGACTCGACTACGTGGAGTTGCGGTTCAGCCCGTATTTCATGGCCGGCCCGAACCAGCTCGACCCGGTGCGCGTGGTCGAGGCCGTGGTGGCCGGCATCGAGGAAGGGCGGGCGCGCACCGGTCTGCCGGTGAAGCTCATCGGTATCCTGAGCCGCACTTTCGGACCCGAGGCCTGCCGGATCGAGTTGGAAGCTCTGCTCACGCAGCGGGGACACCTCGTTGCGCTCGATCTCGCGGGCGACGAGAAAAACTGGCCGGCCGAACTCTTCGTGGAGCATTTCAAGCGCGGGCGTGACGCCGGCTGGGCGATCACGGTCCATGCCGGTGAGGCTGGCGGCGCGCCGAGCGTGTGGGCCGCCTTGGAGAAACTCGGCGCCTCGCGCATCGGCCATGGCATCCGCGCCATTGATGACCCGCGGCTGCTCGACCACCTGCGCGAGCGGCGCATTGGCCTCGAGGTGAATCTCACGAGCAACGTCCAGACCAACACTGTGCCCGGCTTCGCCGAGCACCCGATGAAGCGTTTCCTCGGTCACGGCCTGCTCGCCACGCTGAACACCGACGATCCCGTCATCAGCGGCATCGATCTGCGCCACGAGTTCACCGTGGCCGCGCCGGCCGCCGGCCTCACGCCGGACGAGATCGCCCTCGCGCAGCGGCACGCGGTGGAGATCGCGTTTCTTTCGTCCGACGAGCGGGCCAAGCTTTCCGGGGAAATCTCAAAGGCCAAATCGCCAAACGCCAAATAAATCCAAGGTCCAAACCTCGAATCTGAAGCGCTGCGGCTTCCTCTTTTGGACTTCCCGATTCTTTGGCGTTTGGAAACTGGTGTTTGTGATTTTTCCGTCAGCCGTGTCCCAGCTTCCGGTAATCCAGCACCGTGTGGCTGATGGAGCCGGATTCGATGCACTTGAGGTCGGTGAGCGGCTCGGGCGGGGAGACGTCCTCGCCCTGTGTCCAGATCAGCTTGTGGCGGCCGTCGGCATCGGGCGGCGAGAAGAGGCCGGGCACGAAGAACTGCGAGAGCACGGTGCGCTTCACCGCGGCGTCGGGCCGGCAGGGGAAGGGCATGTTGAGGTTGTGCACGGTGAAGCTACGGGGTGCGGTGGCGGGCAAGAGCTCGCCCGCGAGGCGCGCGGCGTGCGCGGCGGAGACCGCGAGCGTGGCGGCGAGTTCGGCGTCGGGCTGGCCGCCGTGTTCCTTCAGGTCGTAGTAGGTGGACTCCGAGACGTCCTGGGAGACGGCCATCGCGGGCAAGCCGTGCAACGCGCCTTCCCAGGCGCCGGCCACGGTGCCGCTGGCGATGACGAAGCCCAGGGTGCAGTTGAAGCCCACGTTCATGCCGCTGACCACCCCTTCGACGCACGTCGTTTGCGCAGAGCCGCCGGCCGCACCGCCCTTCTTGGGCAGCAGGTGCGCGATCGCGATGTTCACGCAGTCGGAGGGGGTGCCGTCCACGGTCCAGGTGGGGCAGCCGAAGCCTTGTTCGGCGCGCACGGACTGCACGGGACGGTTGCGGGTCTTGGCTGCGCCGGTCCAGCTTTGCTCCGTCAGCGGCGCGACCACAAAAAGCTCATGCCCCGCGGCTTTGAGCGCGCGGATCAGGGCGTGCAGGAAGACCGAATTGATGCCGTCGTCGTTGGTGACCAGAAGCTTCATTTTGTTCCGGCCACGAAAAACCCGATTCGTCCGAAAAGGAAGCGGGAAACCGCGCTCTATTGGGCGAGCGGCCGGCCGCTTGCCAGAGGCCGATTTCCGGCCAACCTGTGCCGGCATGAACCCCACGCCCCTGCGCCCCCTCGCGGCGACCCTGTTGACCGGCCTGCTGCTGCTCAGCGGCCCCGGCCTCACCGCCGCTGACGACGAGAACTCCGTGCTGACCTCGGTCTTCGCCAAAACCGCCAAGGACTACAAGCGCGTGAAGGACGAGAAGGGCCGTTGGGCGCGCGAATACTACGCCATGAGCAACGGCGGTCCCGCCGACGGCACCATCCGCGACAATGCGCAGGAGAAGATCCAGTTCGTCGCCATCGCCACCGTGCTCGCCCAGCATCTCGCGCGGCAGGGTTATTTCCCCGCCACGGATCCCGACAAGGTGGATTTCCTGCTCGTGGTGAACTGGGGCCGCACGATGCCCTTCGCCGATCCGACCTACCGCGACGGCTTGGACAATGTGATCGGCTCGATGAACACCATGGCGAACAAGGGACAAATCGCCCAGCA